>JAQCNF010000086.1 GCA_028275165.1 Haloquadratum sp. | reverse complement strand
ACCTATCGCCAGACGAGTCCCACGGACTTGATCATACATTATTGGAGCATCTATTGTCAGCACTCTCGGAACGGTCAGAGTTTGACATAACGTTCTCTCGGTTCGATCTCGCCGACGTACAGGTTGAGCAGGAAGTGGTACTTTCAGATGACCGACGACCTGATGCGGTGATTTGGCCATCTGAGAACTGGTTTATTTGCTGGGAACTGAAAGTCGGCGCGTCTGAGGGTGAAGACCAGACACGAGATTACGTCCACGCCGATAGCTTCCAAAGCATCGATCTCGAAAAAGAGAATGTGTCAACTGATGACCGTCATTATATTTATCTCGCCCCGGACGGCAGTTCACCAGAGGCTGATGAGTTCGTTCCAGTTTCATGGAATTGGGTCGGGAAGGAGATTCAAACGTTCCTCGCCGAAACTCAAGGCAAGTATCCTAGCCGAACTATTGCACAGCTCGAAGCATTCGCTGGAACCATTCAGAGTGAGTTTCAGATGACAGAATATCAGGAAAACCAACAAGAAAAAGTCGAACTGTACGTTGAGCATTATAATGATATATCCGAGGTACAGCGAATCTTTGATGAACAATGGGTGCAGTTTGGCAAGACGTGGGGCACACGCCTTGTAGAAGCTCTTGACACCGCAGTACTGGTTGATAATCCAGATATTCCAGATGGAAAAGTAATGGCGAACATTACGATGGAAGATGGCTCCGAAAGGAAATGGAGGTTATCGCAGGATAGTGATTGGGCGTCGATCCGTCCCCCGAATTGGCGGACAGGATTAGATGGAACCGAAGAATCATGCCAAACATACTTTCTCCACCGTGTCGGGGATAAATATAAATCGGTCGCAGTTGGAGATCAAAAACTGAAGTTCTGGCTTCAGAGTCCGAGGTACAACGCCCCTGAAAATTTCTATGAGAATTTTGCTTTTAAATTCGAATCAGATGAACAAATACCCGATTTAATACCGTCTCGAACCACTAGAACGGGAAATAAAGGGAATGTGCTTGAAGCGACATACGACATCAATGCTGACTCCCACTCTGACTTCTTCGAAGCCTATATCGCGTCACTATCGCTTGCGATGGACGAACACGTCATCTCAAACCCTGAGCTCATCAATAGAATCGACAAACTATATAACGAGACGCTTGAATAGAGCAACCCCTTCTGAAATGGTAGTGTTCAGATAAGCTGATTCCATGCGAAAGCGAACGATCTCAGCCACTCGTCAGCAGTTTCTGCTTCGGTATTGCTGAAACAGTTTGAGAAACAAATAGTTCGACGTTTTATTTCACGAAAGACACGTTCGACACTGTTCCGATTTCCATGTCGTTCGTATCTGAAATCGAGGTCATGTCTGCGACAGGCTCGTTGAAGTGAAGCTGATCCATCTACGAGAACAGTTGCGTCATCCATGTCGTGTTTGTCACGGAGATCAGCAAAAAACCGATCTGCGAGAGCGTTATTCGTCGTCGGTTCAAGCTGTGTATGAGGCAGATCGTTTGTTTTTGGACCGACAGCAGCGTACAGCCAATATTGTTTGTCGTCAAGCCGAATCACAGTCTCATCAACCGCAACGTGATTCGGACTCCGACCAGATTCCGGCTGTAGATCGGCCTTGTGGACCCAATTATGAACGGTGGATCGAACTCTTTCAACACCAAATACCTCAAGAAACGAAACAGTATTCGAAAGCGATAGTCCTGCTAAATGAAGCTGAATACTGAGCTTCATCAACAGCCGCGGTGTTGCCTCTCGCTCCACAAACTCTAAGTTTATCTCGTCTAAACAGCCGTTGAGGCGGTCGTTCTCGGGCATAGATCACTTTGAAAACGCACCGCCTCACTTTTCAATCCTTATCTGAACACCGCGCTCGCCCGAGCGATAGAGAGGCATTTCGGTAATATCTAAAAGTCTGAGCTTTCAGCACTCGCGTATGGTTGACCTGATAGTCAAATCTGGTGTACAAGACGCACTCTCCAAAGCGTTCAGCTCCTGATGAGAAATCCACCCCGACGTGGGTCAAAAACTGAGACCCCACACCGCTCGAACGACGGTGATAGCAGCTCAGTATCAACTTCGGAGTCTTCAGCTAGAAGGATTCCCTTCACTTCGCGCTCTTGAGCTACAGTAGGGTAGTCTTCAGCAAAGCGGTCGCAGTTCATCAAGACCTGCCCAAAGCCCTCGTAAGCATCGTGTATTCCCTCAATACACTGCTTACGAGTTTTGACTTCGATGACCCAGATCGTCTCTGTTGTCACGATGATAGCGTCTATCTTAGCCGTATACGAGACCATCCGAGATCCATAGCGCCGAGCTAATTCTTTTTCGTCTGGGAAGCCCTCTGGGTTATCGGATTGTGACCGACGCGAAAGTATGTCGGAGAGTGAGCGGTCGGTTTCGATGGAGTCATCAAATGCTTCGGCAACACGCTGGCATCCAACAGGAACTTCGACCTGTACTAATTTGAGCGCACGCTCAGAGTGTGGTGCTTCAACAAAGAATCCGCCGAGTGCTCGTCGTTCGTTCTCGTTTAAAGTGTCGCCACCAACAACGGTGATATTCGCGGTTTTCATCTGATAGTCAGCACGTGTTTTATTCTGAGGTGCTTCGGTCACCCCAACGCCGAAGCGCCCCCTCTACACGCTCACGGACACGTTCCCTGATTCTATCCATATTGGCATCTTCAGCGTCGTAGACCGTGCTGAACACATTATTCAGATCCCCTTCCTTGTCCCGATAGTGGACGATATATCCGTCTTCGGAGCATTCCATTGTGGCGATAGTCAGTCCTGAGTCTTCTGCAACGAAGCGATGGACATTAGATCCTGCTGTGCCCCCTCCTTCCTCAATCGTCTCTTCAAATCCACCAAGATCACGAATAAGCGAGACGAGTTCATCGACTTGCTCACGCTGGTTGTCGTCGAGATAAGAGGCGATGCCATGTTCGACATCGTTGATTGAAGCAGTTAATCCGAGCACGCGCTGGAGCGTGTCGTCAATAGTTTCGTCGCCTTTCTGTTCGGCTTTAATAGCTTCGTGGGTCACGCCCGAGACTTTGAGATTCACTCGGTTTGCCATGGGTCGTACGCTCACTTGTATCTCCTGTACTAATTTGTATCTTGGGATTACGGGAATACACGAGATACAAGCAAGTCCCTAATGATATTTTTAGTACACACAATATTGTATGTCGCTTTCTTCGGCAGGTAACATACCTTGTTGAACGCAAGACTGCGTCGGGGTAGGGTCAATAACTCACGGGTTCACGGTGTCAGAGACTGGTTCTTACACTCAGACACTCTTCTGTAGGAGATTGTTGATACAGTCGGCACTAGCTGAGCGAGAACACTAATCGACTTTCTTGACACTTCTACCGTGGACTCCTAATTCAATTCACGCAACCGCAAATCGCAAGACAGCGGTCTATCAACAATGTACTACACAAGAGCGTACTACTTTCAGGGGAAGAGGGAGCGTGTGACTCTGTTTTGGAGCTGGTCTGTTCGTCGTGATTGAGCCAGCTCTACTCCCTCAATTTAGAGTACACGCTCTACAGTTTATAATTCAGGTGAGTGGGGTGAAAGTACTAGTTTATTCGCTACTGCTTGACCGCAGTCCGAGAGTAGCGGTCGTGATGTCGTCACCGACGTGGTGGCTGTAGGTTCTTCATCCTGAAATCCGACCGAGCAACAAACTGTCCGGCCAGTTCAGCTAACTTCCGAGTCCGCTGGATATCGGCCAGATTGTGCCGGCAGAGTGAGAGCCAGTCATCCGTCTCGAACGCATCAACAGCCTCGGCGCTATCGTCGAACGGGTCACACGTCTCCTCGCCGACGAGGACGTCGAAAACACCAACGAGGTCACTGTGGTCGTGAGTGTTGAACCGATCAACCAGCTGAATCATATCGGCGTATGCGATATCGCCAAAGGGCCACCGCAATCCATGGTGGACAAATCGAGTGCGGCAGAAGGGAAGATCGAACCCACCGTTCCACGTCTCGCCGTTGAATGCGGTTAAATAGTGGATGTCGCCATCGAGTTGATCCGTGACGAACGAGGAGACAGCCTCGAGGAGTGCCTCCTCGTCGTCAACGATTTCGAGTTGGACGGTCCCAGTTGAGTCTTCGTTGAGTGACGTCACCAGTGCGTTGCGATCAATCGCTGTGTGCCCGCCGGTATTGAGGATAAGCGATTCGCCGAGACCATGTGCGAATCCAGCGACAGTGATGACCGCGTCTGTATCGAAGCCGGAGGTCTCGATGTCAAACGCGACGGGGGCGAGTTGTGAGCTACTCATCTGTGAGGTCGATAAGATGCTCGTTTTTGAATCGCTCCGTCGATACGCCCAGTCGCTTTAGCAGGAGGTGCCACGATATCTGACGGGTTTTTTGCTCGCCCATCGTCACGTGATCTTCCAAGATCCAGTTGTCAAGGGCATCATCAATCATCTCAGCAGGCGCGATCAGTTTCCCAACTTCCTTCTCGATTCCACCGACAACTGAGTAGACCACGAAGAAGTAAATCGACTCTGTTGAACTGTACGGGGTGTTGTACAGTAGTTCATCATGATGAGGCTTCCAGATTCGAAACTGGC
>JAQCNF010000083.1 GCA_028275165.1 Haloquadratum sp. | reverse complement strand
GGACGCGGTGAGACCACCGATTTTCAGGGCCTGATCCTGCGATGCCGTTGACGTGCCAAGGAGTGGAAAACCGCGCATGATCTTCGAGTCTGCCAGATGGAACGATGTCTCCCCCTCTTGAGGACTGACATCTGACGGACAGTCGTTATGATGCCTTGCGGGTGCGAGTTTTTTAGACGTGCGACGCCCGCGAGAGCGTTGGAAAGCACAAATCACCGTCTCGTTATTACCAGACGGAGACATTTAGATAGTCTGAGGTGTTTTTGAATTACACATGCGGTTGGTATTCGAGCAAGGAACGATAGCTATCAGGGGTGATTCAACAATCCCTCACACGCAGTGGGATGACCGAACTGGGACAAATAGGGCCCTTGGATTCCGGTATCAAGATATTCAAGCATATCTTACGAACTCCAATATAGCATACGAAGATGATGTTCTTAATTTGATTCCCTCGCCTGAGCTCACAAATGACATTAGCCTCCGTCCCTACCAACAGGAAGCACTCGACCGGTGGGTGACAGACTGCTGCGGTGTTCTCGTTCTCCCAACTGGGGCCGGAAAAACCTACGTTGGCATGGGTGCGATTGACTGGGTGAATGCTCCCACATTCATCATCGTGCCGACTCTTGATTTAGTGGATCAGTGGAGAGAGGAGTTGAGTTGTTTCGATATCGAGATTGGTGAGTACACGGGTCGCGAAAAGCAACTCAAGCCAATCACTGTCTCCACGTATGACTCAGCGTACAATCACGCTGAGCGTCTTGGTAATCGATTTAAACTGCTGATATTTGATGAAGTTCATCACTTAGCGTCTGAGGGGTATCGACAGATAGCAGAGTTATTCGCCTCGCCCTATCGCTTAGGACTGTCGGCAACCTTTGAGCGGGAGGATCAAAAACACGAAGCCCTGAGCGAACTCGTGGGTGGCAAGATCTATGAGATTGAAACAGATCGCCTCACCGGCGAGTACCTTTCAGAGTATAGCGTCGAGCGTATTACAGTTGATCTGAAACCCGACGAACGCGCAGCATATGAGGAGAACGTCAAGATTTTTCGCAATTATCTCAAATCAGCAGATATCACCCTGCGAGGTCCACAGGATTTTCGAAAAGTCGTGCTCCGGAGTGGGAATGATCCACGAGCCTGGCGTGCAGTGCGATCACGGAATAAAGCTCGCAAGATAGCCTACGGCTCGGCATCTAAGCTTGAGGAGCTGGCAGCACTACTCAGACAACATCAAGATGATCGGCTGATTATCTTTACTCGATACAACGACTTTGTGCATGACGTCTCAGATCGGTTTTTGATTCCCGGAATCACACATAAGACCCGAAAAGATGAGCGTCGACGCATTCTCAAGCGATTCAGAGAAGACACATATTCTGCAATCGTGAGCTCACAAGTCTTGGATGAAGGCATAGACGTTCCTGATGCAAACGTCGGTATCATCCTGAGTGGAACTGGAAGTAGTCGTGAGTATCAACAGCGCCTTGGTCGCATCCTCCGACCGTCGGGTGGGGCTGCTCGTCTGTATGAAATCGTTTCGAGTGGGACCGGGGAAATTCGCACGTCGGCTCGACGGAAAGGGTGAACGCGATGTTGACGAAAGACCTCTTACAGGTTACAAAACAAGCACCAAAGATCCAGCCTCAGTATCGGGACATAGATGAATATCAAGTGATTGCTGAGCAAGTGCTCGAGGAATACGAACTCGGAAAGACACGTGGGCAGATCAGTAAACGTGTAAGTGAGTTAGAGACACACAAAACGTTCAAATTAGTCCGTGGGTTATCCGAATTATTAGACCGACGTGCAGCGTTCGAACAGCAATATTCTATCGAGCCAGTACAGCTTCGGGAGGCTCTTTTCGAACGGGGATTCGTCACCTCTACCGAGGAACGACAGCACGTTCTCAGTGACGTCGGAGATGAGTTCAATCTGAGTATCAACGAAATCGAAAATGACCTGTGGGCAGATAGAGCAGAGCAAGAAGTTCTTGTCTCTGTGCCAGATGTCACCTCACGGGAACTGCTTCGTCAGTATAATCTTTCACTCACTCAGACGCTACTTTTCGACGCAGTCGAATTAGAATTCACCGCATCAGATAATTTCCAAGAGATTTTCGGGCTTATTTCATATCTTGGCCTGATGTATACCGTCGCCGAGGATCTGACTGTGACAGTAACTGGGCCGGCTTCCCTTCTGAAGAAGACTCGTAAGTATGGGACGACGCTGGCAAAGCTTGTACCCAGCATTATGAAGGCTGAGGAGTGGGATTTGACCGCGAAAATCCAAACCGAGGTCAGTGATGAAACGCGAATTTATGAATTCGCTCTTGATTCCCATCAAGGGAAGCTATTTCCCGAAGAGAAGGCAGTAGAATCGTTCGATAGTGAAGTTGAGCGGGACTTTGCGACACGCATTCGCTCATTGGTCGATGGATGGAGTTTGAATCGAGAGCCAACCATTCTTCGATCAGCGAACCGGGTGATGATCCCTGACTTTAGTTTTGAGCGAGACGAAGACGAACTTTATCTTGAGGTCATTGGATTCTGGACTCCAGAGTATCTTGAGAAGAAGTTGGAGAAAGTTCGCCAGGTCGAGTCAAGGAAGCCAATGCTCCTAGCAGTCAATGAATCACTGAACTGCACGAAAACGGATTTTGCCACCGCGAATGTCGAACAGGTGTTCTTTTATAATGACCAGATTCCGCTGAAACCGGTGCTCACTCGATTACAGGCAATCGACGAACGAACGACTGAACAGGATGTGAAACTGCTGCGTGAGCGGACCGTTGATATTCGCCGTGATGAAGTAATTGATATTCAATCGATTGCCTCAGCACAGCATGTCAAGCCCTCAGCGATTGAGCAGTATTTAACTGAAACATATGAAGGGATTCACTCAAATGGAAAGTTTCTCCCAAAGCCCGTTGTTGATGAGATGAGAGCCGAAATCGAAGGTATTGAGAGTGCAACTCTTGCAGACGTGAATCCAATACTGGATACATACGGTGTTGGACAGGATGTCCTGTGTGAAATTGGGTATACAATCAACTATACTTCACTTAATCAAGATGAAGCCGAAATCACGAAGACCACCTGATTGTTTCCCTGTTGACACGATTAGTGTGGCTGGTTCATGCTTCGACACAAGATGCGGGTCAAAAGAATGGAAACACCTGTCGTTGCTCCCCTGTGGAGATGAGTGGAGGATAAGCAGATATCGGTGCTCCAGACTCGCCCATGCATCTAAAATAAATACGAAATTCGATGTGAATGTCCTCGGCTCTGAATGAGAACAGCCCTGACGAATGTTGATCGAATTGTATCTCTCCACAGAGCGATTGAAACTAATTGTGAAGACGAATCAACTGTGGTGGATTAACCCAGGCACTGTTCATGGTAGTCCTTCTAAAAGAGGGCGAATTCTGATATCGGCTGCTCCAGTGCGAACCAAACAACGAGTACAGACGGATTGGAATATACCTGCCTGAGGTCACATTGAGGAGTGGTGTATAAACTTAGGCCAGATCAACTCACACAACGAAGTCTCACGCTACGTGCGTGGGATACTTCGCAATCACTCTGGGTAAAACTCGTGTGTGCGCTCAATCGAATCAATCACAGCGAGTTCTTGAGCATCAAGTTCGAGTCGACTGGCGGCTAAATTTGCTTGAAGATGTTCTCTGTGAGATGCCTTTGGGATTATCACGACTGGTTGTTTTGATGTTGCCCATGCGATTGCGACCGCTTCAGGTGTCGTTTGATTACTCTCCGCGATTCGGACAACAGGGTCAATTTCGCTGACATTGCCACTGGCAAGTGGGGAGTATCCAACCACCGTGTACTCATGTTTACGCGCGTGTTCAATTAACTCAGGGTTATACATCAGTGGATGCAGTTCAATTTGATGTGCAGCAATTGAGTGCACAAGAACCTCCTGTGCGCGCTCTAATTCTTCGATGGTGAAATTTGAGAGGCCAATATGTGCGGTGATACCTCTCTCTACCAGACGGTCCAGTGCTGGGAGCGTTTCTTCAGGGCTGTATTCGCCACGAGGACGATGAACATAGAGCAGGTCAAGCTGGTCAACACCGAGTGAGGTCGCACTTTCACGAGTGGTCGGCTCAACATGCTCATGACTAAGCGAGTCCGTCCAGAGTTTTGTTGCAATCACAATCTCTTGCCGGTCAACACCGCTTCTCGCAATTCCATCGCCAACGATAGACTCATTATCATAGATCCGTGCGGTATCGAGGTGGCGGTAGCCAACCTCAAGTGCGGTCGTCACTGGGTCAGGGTTTTTGATACCCATCGTGCCCAGTCCAACGTGAGGCAATTCCATAGGATGGTGTGTGAGATTGTGCTTTGATAGCTCATCGATTGCGATTTGTGAGCTGTCCGTTATGTCTCAGGGGACTCATTGTGTGATCGGATATCTGCTCAGGCTTGAGAATTTGACCCTGAGACTTCTCTCGTCTACTCGTCGGGTGGGTTGAGTTAGACCTCTCAATTGGTGGTGTAGGGTATAGGACGGCACCCTATGAACAAAATTGATACTGATGCTCAGTCGGTTTCACCGAGTTTTCCGATAGTGACGATGTCGGTGTCTGAGCGTGTATAAAGCGCCATTTCTGTGAGCTTTATCCGCCTGTTCAGGAGTCTGGTGATGTCTTCGATACTCTAACTGGAGTGATTGATGCGTTTCCATTGTAAGTCATTGTATTATACATGTTTTTTCATTATAAAGTTTTCGAGGAATTCGGCCCGGCAGGCTCTCTGAGTAACGACACCAAACCTGACCGAAGACTCGTGAGCTCCTTGATAATTCCATCAATAGAGGCAGGTGTCGTTGCTCATTAATATCCGTCCACCGCTCAAGCCGTGGGCTCCTCTTCGACTCGTTGTCGCTGAGTGTTAGCTATCGGTCACGAGCGAGGGGCAAGAGGGTTATTCGTCAGAAGAATGCCGCATGTGAAACTTGATCGTACTCCCATCAAGATCATAGCGACCGTGATGCAAGCGTTAGTATCGCCTGAAGGGCAGAAAAACCCAATTGGAATATGTCTGCTCTCAGCAGCCTTCCCCAACTCGAGAAGGTGTCGACCGGAGGACAGAGTCTTTCGTGATCCCGAAAATCGTTGATGTTCG
>JAQCNF010000068.1 GCA_028275165.1 Haloquadratum sp. | reverse complement strand
GGGAACCGAGTGCGGCAGGCGGAGTTTGAGTGTGAGTCGTGTGGTGCGACTCAGAATGCGGATTACGTGGGTGCGAAAAACGTTGGATGGCGGTACGTCCGTCGTGGCCTACAGTCGTCGCGGCGGACGGGCAACAGTCAACTCGCCCTGAAGTCAGGAACAGTGATGCCGAACCGGGGATTCGTCCCGTCCGACTAATTGTCGATAGAGGCCGAGTTCACTAACAAGCCCCGCGCCACCGTGCGCGGGGCAGTTGACACGGTTGCGGACTCCCAGGTAGCGATCTCACCTATCGTCCTGAAAGCACTCAGCAAGAGAGACGTACTCACACAGGAAGAAGCACTGGGGAAACTCGACGAACTCGCAGAACAACGCAGCTGGCTTGGGGCACCAATCTACAGAAGAGCCACGAACCTGTTCGAGTAGAATTTAGTCGATAGAGTATTCTATAGGATCTGTCTCTGTGTCGTCCGGAGTCATAACAATGAAACTTAAATTACGAATTTCTTTCTTTCTCTGTCAGAAGATCGTGAGCGTATCATAGAAAACTTCGCACGGTCCGTCTATCCAACTCTTGTCAAGAGCCCCGTGCAAGATACAACGCGCGAGTCTTGCACTAAACTGGATTCAGTTCCATGCCGATGATTCGGTACAGGAGCTTCCAAGCACTATGTCCAATTGTCCAGATTGGCTGGGTTTATTTTTATTACAGAGGTCTCTCCGTACATGATTGGTCCTCCTGCTTCAGAGGAGTCGAACTTTCATGGACATGTGACGCAGAAAGCAGTCGTATTTAACAAGGACGACGACATCCTTCTGGTCCGCTCAGATAGCGACAATCCGTGGTCAATTCCCGGTGGCCGCGTCCAGGACGGTGAAGACGCTGATGAGGCACTCAAGCGTGAACTCCGAGAGGAGACCGGCCTCGCTGTCCATGTTGGCCACCCGGTTCACGCGATGACCGACGTTTGGTTCACTGCTGACGGTGAGCCGATGTTCACTGTTGTGTACGACTGTGAGACCAGTGATACCGAAATAACACTCAATCACGAGCACGAAGAATGCGGATGGGTTTCACCCGCAGAGGCGACAGATCGTATGCCGATTGAGCCGCTGGAGCTTGCTGTCAAAAGAGCAGTTACTCGACGACAGTAGCAGTGTAGACAGCTTGGTGTGGTTGTTTCACTCTTCGGACCGGATCTGCTGAACTCACACTCTCTATCCAGCACATCGTTTGTGATACGATTCAGACAGAAAACTCGGGCGTGCAAGATGGCATGCGCATATGCAGCACCTGTGCTTCTGGAGACGACAAGAGCAATATCCTGTGTTAGTCCTGCTGCCACAACGGCTTCGGGTCGCAAAATCCTGAGAAGCCCGCACCCGACACCCCGCGCCGGTCGAACTCGCCGAGAACACCGACGAGTAGCGCTAATCCGGTTCTCTCTCCCGAGGTCCCCGTGTTCCAACACCGGCGAGCACCGCCAGGACTCATGTCTTGCCAAACGTCTGAGTGCCATCGCTAAAGAACGTTAGGTAAGACTCGTGAGCGGCCAGTCTGTCTCCCGGCGACGACCGTCTGAATATGAATGATCGGTGTCCGCCACGTGTCCGAGACATCCTCGTGTCTACACTGCCACTCACGGAGTCAAACCGATGGCTGCCAGCAGGATCGCAACCCCGACTACGAGCACGAGGATGCCGGCGAGAACCGGGACGAGTGCGGGTTTGGCGAGTTGCCACGCCGTCCCACGCTCGGCGCTGTCCGACACCACCAGTGACGTCTCCTCGTCGGCGGTGAGAACAGCGTCGACGCGGTCGCTGCCCCACTCGCCGGCGGGGCCGCGTTCGACGGTACCGTAGACGTGAACAGACTCGCCGACGTCGAGCCGGCGCTCGACGAACCGCTGGTCGTCGCCGTAGCTCACCTCGGTCAACAGGAGGTCGACCGACCCAGTGCTGCGTTCGATGGCCTCGGACTGCCGGATGTAGCGCTCAATGCGTTCGGGTGGCTCCTCACCGGGTTTGAGCCGGTAGGTCGACTCTGAGAGATGCAGTTCGGCGACTTCGTGGTCGACTGGCACTGCGCCGGTCTCATCCTCGACGAGAAACGGGACCGCGCCGTTGCGCTCGACGAGTGTCTTCCAGTAGCCACCCTCGCCGTACTGCCCGCCACCACCCTCGTACTCCTCGACGGCGTACGTGCAGGCCAGACAGAGCGTGTTCGTGAATGGCCCACGCAACGGGGCCTGATCGTCCGGTCGAGCCGTGCCCTGGATCTCGACGGGCCCGTCCTGCATCGGTAGGTCTCGAATCGGATGGGGCTCCTCACGCAGAATCCGGTACACTGGCCGCAGTTTTCGCGCTCCGACCACGAGCAGGACGCCCCCCGAGAGCACGGCGACCACGCCGCCGATCAGCAGCTCCATACACTGGTCGTTCGCTCTCTATAGCAAATAGCTTATTAAACACTGGACGGCTTCCGAACTTCCTCTGGATAGCTCTTGAAATCCTTTTGAGTCACCCTCAAATCTCTCCGGGTGACTTCCAGACCTCGTTTAGATGACTTCCAGAATTCGCCGGGTGGTTGCTTGACTCCACCTGTGTGGCCCTCGGACCGCCCCTCGTGCCTCAAGACCAGACAAGCGGTGGGCGCTCCGGCGTGACTGCGTCGAGTCGGGTATAGCACATGTGACGAAGTGTTCGACAAGGTCGTGCGCTGGAGTCTCCAGCCCACGGCAGTTTGCACACTGGACCGGAGTCTGACAGAGGCTTCAACTCGAACACGCCGACAGATTCAGAGTTGACAACTGCGGTAAAACTCACTCAGTGCTCATCTCAATAATGAGCTGGCATAGTTCTGAGTTCGACAGCGGGTCAAAGCTTCCCGAATTGGACGCTATTGAAGAGTGCTGGGACCAGTTGCAAGAGTGGTTCAAATACGGATTTATACCAGATCTCTCAACGCTGAAAGAATACATTCCACGAGGATTGAGCGCGACCACCGAACCGAACATCTGGCCGTATCTCACCGATAAAGATTCGAACTAAACACTATCAGTCACGTCATTCTGATCACTACGTGTCAGCAACTGGTCTCTTGAGCCAGAGTGGACAACTAGCGACCATCCTTATTGGAGGTATCCCACGACTTCAGCCGTGCGGATGATGTCAATCAAATTTTCGTACTTCCGAAAGAATAAATCCCACGCCACCAATAAAAGGCACTAACAGACACCCCAGCATCCATACCCAGCAAGGGAGCGTTGTTGGTTTGATCCCACTGTGCACGTCCCGTCTAATGAGTAGTATTTGCATCACCCCACCGATATAGAGAACTCCGATTCCTGACATTAGTGAAATATCATAGGTAAATGCTTGAAGCAGAAGCACCACACCGAACATCTGAACCAGCACAGATCCCTGAATCCACCAATTCCATCGTGATTCAGTTGATGTCATTTTACCACTGAAGACCCGAAGTGGCCATGTTCCCACTCTCAAAAAGCCTCGTAACAATCCAGGCACGTCGGCAATTGATGACTGTCGCCGCCACCTCTCAAGATGGTATCCCAAGGAAATACTGGTGACACACATCAGGACGACGCTCCCGGCCCGAGAAAGTTCAAAATACGTGATTGGGTTTCGCCCCAACCCAAGACCATCTTTGAGTACTTCTACCCCCTGTGCTGTGGTCGTAACAAAGAGATCAGGTACAGTACCGATAGGTTGCGGGAGGAGCCGAACCGTAATACCGAAAACTACTGCAGCATAGATAAACATAAGTGAATTTACAATAAAATGATACTTTTCCAACTGATTTAGCCTTTTCGAAGTGGCATTGAAAAAATTAGTTGAGAGTAACACTTGAGCAGTGGATATTGTAACTGCCAACCCCACCCCTATGGCGACTATGATCATCCAGTTGAATTCGTGGAATACCTGTCCTAAACCCAGAAAAAGCACCGTGACCGGCACCATTGTGAAGCCAATAAACGTTGAATACTCCGTAATAAAACCCCAATTCACGTGGTTGCTATCGACTTCTGTAGGATACTGTGGGGATATCATTCGGATTCTTTGATAGGGAGTTTGTAGTGTAGCCAAGACTCTATTAAAATGGTGAGTCTCGCTCAATACCCTCCCGATGACCCTAATTTCCCCAGCCATCACGAACAGCAACGAAGCCACGATCCAAAACCCACTGATGATTTCTAACAGGAACAACACCAGCGTCGCCGTTGGTGATTCCAGAATAAAGATACGATTCGAATGTCCGCTGAGGATTCGAACCCCGTGAGCCCAAGTATGCATCCCTCCGTACGCAAAAAAGCCCATGAAAGTCAAAAACATATACATCAGTACAGCTCCATATATACTGGCTTGATTAATCTGATCTTTCATCGGAATTTTAGCGAGAAGTTCTCCTGTTCGCATCAATTGACATAAAACATCAGTCAAGTAGTTGTCGTAAACCCAGTTAATAACGAGGGCGAGAGCGATTGCGAAAAATGTCACTCCCCACCCAATTGGTTTCAAGAAACTGGTTAGTTGAGCTGAAAAAATCAAAACGCTCAGTATGATTACTACAAACAAAAGCGTGGCGGCATAATACTCAAGGATGCCCCCCAATCGGGCGCAAAACGCTTCATACCCATCAAGCATCTCAGCTTTGCTATCGGTGGGTTCGGACATACTAACGATTAATTCGTAGTGTTATGTTAGGTTGCTGCCCTGATAAGGATGGTCACTAGTTGTCCACTCTGGCTCAAGGGACCAGTTGCTGACACGTAGTGACCAGAATGACGCGACTGAATCAGTCACCTGATTCAGCCGCTGTCCGGATTCCTGTGTGTGATTGAATTCCCAAGATTCAAGTACACCCTCACAGATCCGGACAAGTACATTTTGAACAACCAGTTGAAGTCTCTTAGCATGGAGTTGCTTGAGCTGACACCGATGGAAGGAATTAGTAGCTTCGGCATCAACTCCGAGGAGATCATAAAACTCGTCTTACGAACTGCTGTTGACACAACGTCGGTCAACGGCGTCACGACGAGCACTGAGGACACGCCAAACCGCGAGCCAGCGATGAACTGATTGCACACCACACAAAAACGGCCGATGCTTGATGCTGTCAATGATATCCTTGCGTTAATGACAATGACGGTTCTTGACCATGGCGGGTTGAGGATGATCTGTCTGGACTTCATGGACAATCCGTTCCACGGTGATCCAGACGACGAGGACAAGTTCAGAGGAATGGAAGCACAGGACGGAACCATGAAGTGTCACCGGTACTGTGTTCGTCATCGCGCAAGGAAAGCCACTAACACTGTCAATTGAACCAGTTGACGGCGAGGACAGCAAGGCCGACGCGGTTGAGCGCGTGTTCGCCGCGTCAAGACATACCCATTCGAGACCGACCAGATTCTCATGGATAGAGACGTCTTTGTCGGGGAGTCAATCGGTATCCTTCGGGAGACAGCACCGCTAGTCTTTCCGGTGATAACCCGGAGAGACTCGCTCCGAGAGAAACTCTCCAAGACCGCGTCACACACGACCGAGGAGCCGATTTGCGAAGGGAAAGAGCACGAACAGACGTATCCACTGGCGGTGAACGTTACCTATTAGAATGGCGATCGTGAAAAGTCAGGCCTCAAACAAACCGGCCACGCGGCGTACGGTCTGGAAGACCACACGCCGAAGCAAGTGGCGCAGGTCTACAATCATCGGTCACGGATCGAGAAGAGCTATGAGAAGTTCCGCGAAGCGCGTGCCTTGACAACGACGCCGTCGACAATAATTCGGCTCTTCTACGTGAATATCGGTTTCCTGTTGGAGCAATCGTAGCTCGTGTTGCAATGTGCAGTGCTCGCCCGGCCACAGCATGGCGGGCGAGCACTCCCGACAGATTTCACGTTCAGTAATGCGTTTCTTCACGGGATTGAGCAGGTGTTAGACGATGAGCTCGGCTGGGAGCAAAGGCATCGGACAGACAGTGAAGAGTTACCACCAGGATACGAGCACGGACTCGGCTGAGCCGGCTCCCTTCAGGCGAAGCGGGGCTAGCGAACAGCGACAGCTGTCTTCGGAGGTCGGTCTGAACGTCTGGGTGGTAGTCGTCAACGTCGAGGGCACGGACAGCACTGCGCCGGAACACCGTGTGCCATAGCAGAGCGATAGTGACGTGTTCGGCTGTGGCGTAGTTTACCGCTGATGATACTCGATGATGTTCTCTGCACGCTCGCGTTCGAGCATCACGTCTCGGGAGTTCTCCTCAGCAGTCACACGTGGGGACTGGACTTTGGTCGAGAGGTCTTGCTCAACGGCGTCGATGCTCTCCAGCCAGCGCACGAAGACACGAAGGGTGCCCATCTGCGTTTTGATGCTCGGTTTCGAGAGGTCGCCGTCCTCAATGCGCCAGGGGCGGTACTTGTGGAGTTTCCTTCTAGTGAGAATATTGAGGTTGTCGATAGCCTCCTCGTCGCACCAGCGGAGAGAGTGACTCAGCCGTGACTTGTGCGCGTAGACGGTTGAATCGGCGCAGCCGGTTTCCTTTTCTGTCAGAGAGAAGTTGAGTGCCTCTCGTGGTTCGATGGGTTCGAGTTTGGCCATGGTGTGTGTCGCCTGTGTGAATCGCGGGCGTGGGGACACTCGCTGGCGCCGGAGAAGAGGGTATTTGGGCCTACGAATCAGGGTCGCTCACCGCATGCCCGTAATCCTGCAGCGCCCATAGTTCGAAAACCACCAGAAAGCAATCCCAATCGGATTCTTCCTGGAAGGACAATCGTTTGACGTTCGAACGGACGCTGGTCTGTGTCACTCAGAAGCTACCAAACGTCTCGTCCCAATCATCGGGTACTTTTTCGTAGAGGATTTGCTTGGTTCGCTCTTGAGTAGCGGACTGTTGATGGCATCGTATGATACACAGTTCGAGCGGGCGGAATCATTCGATTGAGGCGGCTACGACCACGTTTCGCACTATCTCTTGTGGTTCCCAACAACAAAGCATCGTCATACAACGTTCCATCAACAATCCACGACACATTCCTCAAGTAGTACGCTCGTCACAAAGCCGCGATTGAGAACGCTTCTACGAGACGCCCATTTACAGTTCAATCAGACAGTATAACCCAGGCGGCCTTCCAAAGAGTTATTACTCGATACACGAACTATGATTTGTATGTCGGAGGCTGTCGGAGATCCCGAGCGTGCCGTCAACGGCCTGCTGTCGGTCGCACAGTTG
>JAQCNF010000065.1 GCA_028275165.1 Haloquadratum sp. | reverse complement strand
CGCTCATCGAGTACTTCTAAGACGGGGTGGGCGTCGACCATCTGCTCGAAAAAGGCTGGATAGCGGACTACTGAGGGGAAATGCTCGGTTGTGAGGCCGACGATGTAGAGCTGGTCGAAGGCATACTCCTTGGCGTCGGTGTGATCGAGGACGGTGATTGCCTCTGATGAGCCAGTGTAGCCATCGAGTGTTGCTCCTTGGATCGCACGCAGGAGCCCAGCGGCTGCAGAGAGCTTCGGTGTGTCGCTCGGCAGATGTTCGAAGGAGCTCAGCAATTCGTCGACGTGTTCGAGTGCTGCCTTCTCTCGGCCGGCATCGATGCGCGATTCTGCATTGTCGACAGACTCGGCAATCTCTAGGTGGTCGATTTCGCTTCTGAGTGTTTCTATTGCGGCTTCGATATCTGTGTCGCGTATTGCATCCAGTTGGTCAAGCAGTCCTTCGATCTCTGACCGTACCGCTGGTGAGAGTTCCTGCAGTATCGGGTTCACTCGAACAGAATCGACATATCGTTCTGCAGCTGCGATTGCATCTTCGCCGTCGCTATCCACGAGATTTACGACCGGGTTAGTCACCAGTTGTGTAAGATCGGATGCGCGTGGGGCGTCATCTGAAAGGAGTACAAGTGATTTGATCGCACTCCCCACGAAGGTATCAGCCAAGGGGCCTCCCGTTTCGACATCGTATTCCAGTCCAAACGTATCGAAGACATCTGCGAGGTACTCCTCATACTCAACGAATCCAGGGATGACAACGCCGATGTCGTCTTCGCTATCGGATTCGGAGAGTTGCTGGCGAATCTCTCGGGCAACGTATCTCACCTCTCGCTCTGGTGTCGGTAGCTCTCGCCAAGTGAGGGGTTCAGGGACAATTTGGTCTTCGGGTGGCTCATTTCGGTACAGTGACTGGGCGATTTGTTGCAGAGAAGAGACACCTTTGGATGGCTCAATTGATCGTGTTTCAAACTCAAGACCTCGATACAGGTTCCTCATCGTCTCTGTGGCTGTATCAACGCCATCGGAGTGGGATTCCGAAAACGATGGTAGGATCGCTGCCGTGGGGAACGTTTCGATCACGTTCTGTAGAACTGCTTGCTCTGCAGTTCCAGGGTCAATAAACCCAGAGAGAATGACTGCATCAATGTGAGGTTCCAGATCGGCGATATCGCTTTTGGCCACTACTTGAGAAGCCTCGCTGTAGTCGGTGTGCCATGCTTCAGTAACTGTCTCCCGTCGATTATAATACACCTCGTAAGCTGAGACGGTGGTTTCTTTGATTCGAGATGGTAACTCAGAGTTAGTGAATTCTTCACGAACTTCGGCTGGAGAGTTCATTCCAACATTTTCAAATCGAGCAAATCGGCGATAGAAGGAATCTACCAGATTGGCAGATGCGTACGGTTGGGTTGATATCCATGACCGGTCTGCAATAATCGAATCGAGACCAAACTCAAGAGCTCGTTGTTCAATTTCTCCTGAAAGCTGCGCACTGGGCCCTTCGCGTGTTTCGTAACAGTCGAACACGAAACTGACCAGCGTCTCCGTGCGGAGAGTTAGTGTATTACATGACTGGAACCACGACTCTTCTACGCGGTCGTGCCTGTTGCTGGATTCAGAGAGATATAGAACTCGAGCAAGGCCACCTTCGGTATGGTCTACGGCCCAAGCGAACGCTTCTTCTTCCAACGTTTGATGATTTGATCCAGCAAACAGCGTCCGCTCGGTCATATTGATCAATTCTACTCGGTATCCTCTTGATACTTTCTCTGGGTACGAATTTCGTCACCTCCAAAACGAAGATCAACAGGAGCTTGCCGTCCGCAAGCCCCTTGTTGGCGAACGGGGTCCCGCTGATGTATCGCGGGGAGTGATCACAGCAACGACATTGCACGCGGTCACAGCCATCCCACGTCTGAATGTGTCCCTCTGCGCCACGCTTCAGGCATGATCGCTCCGACCATGGGATGGATGATCCGGCAGGTGTTCGAACAAATTTCGCAGGAGCCAGTGGTCAAGCCGCTGTCTGACCTCGTCAAGAGCTGACTGAAAGAGGCATACCTTCCGACGTACGGTGCATATCTCCAGCAAAACACGGCGGAAACTAATCTATTACAGAACTCAACATAAGAGCCTATCAAATTCTCGGTTCACCGACAAAGGCTATATATCCACCACGGGTATACCCCAATTATGAATGACCGGGATACGTTCCGGGACCTCAAGCTTCCGCGTGTGATCGATACCGCGGATACAGACTTTGTTTCTGATTTCTATACGCCGCTTCTTTCGCGGGCTGTCAGCTATAACCGGGGTGTTGGTTTCTTCTCGAGTAGTTGGATCGAGTCAGCTGCGCGGGGAATGTCAGAACTCGCAGACAATGGTGGCGTCGCTCGTTGGATTACGAGCCCAATTCTTAGCGAAGAAGATTGGGAGGCGATCAAGCACGGAATGGAAGCCCAGACAGACGAACTATTGAAACAATCATTGGACGATCAAATTTCGGATCTCCGACACGATCTCGAATATCATACACGGAATACTATCGCCTGGATGATCGCCGATGGGATCCTGGAAATCCGGTTCGCTGTTCCCAAGGGAGATCTCCAGGGTGATTTCCATGACAAATTCGGTATACTAGAAGATAGTGACGAAAATTTTGTAGCTTTTCATGGCTCTCAGAATGACAGTGAGACCGCGTTGTCCAACTATGAGGCGTACACTATCGATTGTGATTGGCTGAGCGACCGGGATGAGGAGGGTGTTCGTCATCAACAGGACCGGTTCAGAAGGCTCTGGGAAGGTGAATATAAAAATGTCAAAATATATTCAATCCCAAAGGCAGTCAAAGAGCAAATTGCAGAGCTTAGAGACAAAGACTATCGGCCATACACAGCTCCCGAAGCGGAAGATACCGGAATTACACTTCGACCGTATCAAAAAGATGCTATCGAGGCCTGGCAAGCTAACGGTCAGCGGGGGTTGTTTGAAATGGCGACGGGGACAGGCAAGACATTCACCGCACTCGCTGCGACTGAAGCCGCATTTGATCGGTCTGACCCACCTGAATTAATTGTTATCGCGGTCCCGTTTACTCACTTAGCTCCACAATGGGAAGAGGAAATGGAGTCATTCGACATCGGCACACCCATATACGCCTACGGGACGGACAATCCAGACTGGAAATCTGACCTCTCAAAGCTGATCTCGAATCTCAATCTCGGCGTCACTGATCGAGGCGTCCTGCTTACAACACACACGACACTATCGAATCAGTATTTCCGCGAGCAGATCCAGAAGCACACTGGAACCTCGCTACTGATTGGTGATGAGGCACATCATCTTGGGTCCGAATATCAACAGGGTGGGCTTCTTCCTGACTATGAGTATCGAATTGGGCTGTCTGCGACGCCAGAGCGGTATTTTGACGAGGAGGGGACAGAGTATCTTCTGGATTATTTCGGTGGTGTGGTCTATGAGTATACTCTCGGCGAGGCAATTCCGGAATTTCTCACCCCGTATGAGTATCATCCAATCGTAGTGGAACTCACGGCTGAAGAACTCGAGGAGTATCGGCAACTCTCCCGCAAGCTCGCGAAGGTCGCTCACAACGAAGACGCCGATGACGAAATCAGAGAGCGGATTGCACAGAAGCGCGCGAATATCGTCAAATCGGCTGAGAATAAGTACGAACGACTTCAATCTGCACTGAATCGGCTTGACCCCGTTGACCATCTCCTGGTCTATACGAATTCAGAACAGTTAGACCATGTTCAAGAGATTCTGAATGCCGACGGGCTAGTTCAGCACAAATTTACCTATCATGAAGACAGCGATGAGCGAGAGCGTATCTTGAATGGGTTTGAAGATGGTGAATATGACGCTCTCGTCGCGATGAAATGTTTGGACGAAGGTGTCGATGTTAAAGCAACCAAACAGGCAATCCTGATGTCTAATACTGGGAATCCAATGCAGTTCGTTCAACGACGTGGTCGGGTGCTACGACAATTCTCTGGGAAAGAGAAATCAACTATTTTTGATTTCATTGTTGTTCCGACAACAAATCCGAATGTAGAACTCATAGAGAGTGAGAAAGAAATCTTGAAAAAGGAACTCCGGAGATTCGAGGAGTTTGCAACCAACGCGATGAATGAAGTCGAAGCACGAAATAAGATCGGTGATCTTCGGATACAGTACCAAATTTCAGCAGACGAAGAATAAACACAACTGGTAGCTTAATTGCCACTCTTATCAAGTTATAAGTGGTGTTCGAAAGGAGAATATGTATATGCAACGAGAGGATGTGAACGAACTCATTCTACAGAAGGTGCAAGAACTAGACGATGATCAAATTAGAAACTTCGTCGAGGATGTGCTCCGATTTGAGCGGGCGGAGCTAGACAAACAACAGCCGCATTACAAAGGCGATTTTCGCGAATATCTACAGCGTTATATCAACGAGTGGGAAAATACTGAAGGTACAAATTGATGTCCCGATTAAAAATTCGATCTCTGACACTCGAGAATTATCGACAATATGCAGGCGAAAACGAGATCAAGTTGGCCACGAGAGGGAATGAAAACGTGAATGTTATCCAAGGAGAAAATGGAGCTGGGAAATCAAACATTCTCAACGCAATAACACTTTGTCTCTATGGGAAAGAGAGCCATTTAGACGAATCCAAAGATAGTGAACTCGAGTCATACCCCTATGTCAATCGGAAAGTCCTCGATGAGATAGAAAATAATGAGACGGCAGACGGACGGATCGAAATCACATTAGGGGAAGACGAGCCTGAATATATCTTCTCACGGAGTTTCAAATCTGTCAAGCTAGGAGATGGTAGTTTCAGTAGTCAACATGGAGACCTTCAGCTCAAAGAAAAACGAGGTGGTGACTGGAAATCAGTTGAGCAAGTGAGTACCAGGTTGAACCAAATTCTGCCTGTTCACGTCCATCAGTACTTCCTTTTCGATGGGGAACGACTAGATGAATTCTTTGGCGAGGGATACACCGAGCGGGTCAAGGATGGATTGCTCGATGTTTCCCATATTGAATTACTCGAAAGCGGAATCGAACACCTCCGTTCTTTTGAAGACGACTTCGAGAAGGAACTCTCTGATGTGGGCGATGCTGCTGAACAAAAACGCAAAGAGTACGACCTAGCAAAGGAGAAAGTTGAAAATCTAAAAGATCAGATAGAGCAAACGAAGACGAATATTTCAGATACGAAGGGTCATATCGACACAATTGACAATAAGCTACAGGATAGTGCGGACCCCGAAGTGCGTAATAGACAACAACAAAGAGAATACCTCACCGAAAAGTTGGAAGATATTCGAGAAAATATCACTGAGGTTAGGAAAGAGGCTGGCCGGGAGTTAATAGAAGCTGGCCCGCCACTATATGCGGTACAGTCGCTTGAGTACACGGTCTCGGAGCTTCGGGAGCTTTCGGAACAAGGTAAACTCCCGCCGAAGATTCAGGATACATTCATTGAGGAGCTTCTTGAGAAAGGTGAATGTATTTGTGGTGAAGAGCTAACTGACGATCACAGGGAGCATCTTCTAAGCCTCAAACAGGAGATGTCGACCGTCGTCGAATCCAATCTTGAAGGTAAAATGGCCATACCTGGGCTCTTGCGAGATGCCCATGAGGATGCAGAAACGTTAGTAGATAAACGTCAAAAACTAGCCGAACTGGAAAACAGGGAACAGCAAACAAATAAAGATTTAAACGAAATCTCAGAAGAACTCAAAGCTCACGATATACCTGACGATATCAATGTTCAAGAACTCGAGAAACAGCGTAACGAGTACGAGGATCAATTAGAAGATTTACAAAATAAGAAGGGAAAGCTTGAGGTTCGCATTGAGCAGGCAGAAGAGAATCGTGAGGACAAAAAGAAGGCCTTCAACAAAGAAGTATCCAAAGAGGAAAAGAACGCAGAGATTCTTAAAAAAATCCAATTCATTGACTCCTCTCGAAAAGAGCTTGAGTCAATGAAGGAAGAAATCGTATCCTCAGTGCGGGATGATATCGAGAGCAAAATGGATGAGTACTTTAATGAGATTATTTGGAAAGATGAAGACTACAGTGTCATCCTGACTGAGGATTATCAAGTGCGTGTTGAAGGGCCTCGTGGCGATAATAAGATAGGATCGCTCTCTGCCGGTGAAGGGCAAGTATTAGCGTTTTCCTTCCTCGCTGCGTTGACTAGTGTTAGCGGTTTTAATGCACCATTGGTTATCGACACCCCGTTAGGCAGAATTTCGAGCACACCGAAAGAACGAATCGCCAAAAACCTTCCAAAGTACATCGATGACACACAGATGACCTTTTTGATGACTGATGAAGAATACACTGACGAGGTTCGATTAAAAATGAAACCTAATGTCTCAAATGAATATAAACTAAAATTCGCAGATGAGATGACGGAGGTGGTTCCGTATGAGTGACAAAACCTACGAAGATACGACCCCCGGTCGAGACTATAATATTCAGGAGGACAACCACGAACTCTACAAGGAACTCCAAGAGGATCAAGAATCCCCGTTTACTGAAGCTGAACTGAACGAGATATTTGTTTTCGCGGCTGCCTATGGATCACGAAAGGCGGGCCGAATACCGATTGACGGTGGTGGGCGAGCCTTGTTCGGACAAAAAACACTCAATGAACAAACTCATTGGCTGCTTCGTTCAATTGCGGTTGCCGAAGAACGAACGACAGATGTTTTGATAGACGGCAAACTCATGAGAGAAATTGTTGAGGAATATGCCAATGGTGGAATTACTGAACTCCATAATAAGGTATTCGGCCCCGGAGATCCGTTAGTTGCTTTGTCTGATGATGTTATTGAACTCTCACAAGGACACGATATGGAGTAAGAATTCTCATGCCATCATGGGAATCGGTCATAGTCGAGAGAGAAGAGATTGATATGATGGTGCACTCTTCGAATAGTGAGGATTATGCGGTGGGATCGAGATTCGGAAGCAATGAAGAAGATGGATATGTTACTTTAATCCAAAACGATTCCACTCATTGGTATAAACGTCCCTCTGACCCTCGCTCTGTCGGTGTTTCTGACAATGGAGATGTTATATTTGCTGACTGGATCGAGTATGGAGAATCAACAGGCACGAAAATCGCTGTCTTCAGCAAAACCAAATCCCGTGTGTATCATCAGCATCTGGATGTGAGTTCTCCGATTGTCGACATCGACTCGGAGGGTGACCTCATCGTTATCTGTCCATATGGAGCACCAGCCCGAATTATCGATATTAGGGAGGGTATCGGAATTGGCCGTCATGAATACGATATTGCAGACCGATTGATACCAGAGTGGATTTCCGGTAATGAAAGCCCACGAATAGCGTTCTACCTGAATGAAGATGAGAATCCCTTATATCATGTTGACACTGAGGGTGCGATAACATGGCGTAGTGACCTATTTGAATCGCTACAATATTACAGTGTCATCACATTAGACCACACAGTTTCATGGACTGATGTGATGCAAGACTTCGAAGCAGCGTACTCCGAAAGTACTGAGCCAGCGCTCAGAAAGACAATCGTGAATACCATCGGCGATGCGCGGTTGGTTGATGCGAGTCGAAGCAAACTGAGAGAAATAACCACATCAATTGAAGAGGCTCGGACTACCTTCTCACAAAAAGATTCTCATCAGAAGCTAGTTTCGCAAGTTCTGGGAGAGGCCTATTACCGGTTGGCAAGCGACCTTCGTGGAGATGTCTCTGTCGATGAACAATTTTGGCAGCTGATCGAACAGGCTGCGGTGCAATACCGTACAGTACTCCCGTGGTATGAAGGCAAATATGGCCTATCCAAAACCCTGCGTCTGCAAGCGAACCAATACGCGAAGCAACAACGCAGGGACGAAGCACTTTGCTGTTATGAACAAATTGAGAGCTTAGAAGCACGATTTGATGTAGAGCTTCTCAGTACAGGTGACAAGAACCGGCTTAAAAAATACCGAAAGGAGGGCGTTACTGTCACTGAGCCTCAGGAGACCGGGAAGCTAATTCGTCAAATACATTTATCTAATTATGAGTAACAGGAATTCACTTGATATGGAATTCGATGAAGAATACCTGGCGGGCTTATTAGACTATTGCACTCGACCGTCCTTGGAGCCATACCCCATGACGACTGGATATGGGTTGAAAAAAGTACTCTATATCTCATTACGAAAATCCGAAATACTTGCTAGTGTTGTCAGGAAATTTTTGGAAAATAATGGAATTGAACACCAAAATACCCGAATCAATTCTAATGGTGTCCCAGAAGAAATTAAAATAGTGAGAAATGAAGATATAATAAATTTTTACGATATCGGTTCAGGTATATTCATTAATATCGCTGAAAAAATAGAGTATCTAAACCAACTAATCCGAGAATATAAAGGGCAAAATATAGCAACAGATAATGAACTTTTCCTACGTATATATGCGCCTTGGACTAAAATGCATTCTCACTGGAAAAATAAGAAATATACACTTGACTATTTTAAAGAGGAGTTTGATATAAATTCTGTTGAAAATCCAATAACCTGCCCAAATCCAGAATATCCTTCGACGATATCTACAAAATATGTTGCAGGAGCTTTTGATGGGAGTGGAAACGTTTCGTTAGTTATGAGTGAAGATCCGGCTAATAACACTGGTTACGGGATGAATATATCGGCACGAGTAACAATATCTCATCCAGATATTAGGGTTAAGCCAAATCTAATCAACTACTTTCAGGATAACGATTTAGACCCGAGTATCACTGAAAATCAAGAGCGCATTGAAATTCGGTTTGATACCATTGACGATGTAGAAACATTCATAGAATACGTAGGTCAGCATACAACATACCTTTATCCTCTTTGTGATTTGTTTTTCACACAATTGATTCCAGCATACAAAGATCAATATCACACCACAAAGGAGGGCTTTCTAGATATGATCCGAGCATACGAAGAGGTTGCTCCCGAACGGAAACGAGCAAAATACACGACGGAATTTTTTGAGGAAAAATGGGACGTTTAGAACCATACTAACCTCTTGTTCGATCAATTTCACCTCACCTTTTTATTCAACCTTGGAGGTATTATGGAACGATTCTCAAAACCGAAATATACCGGCTTTTGGGTGGTTTGAGTGCTACAAATATCGTTTGAATTCAGACAACTCCTCAAGCAGATCGCAATACCATGGGTATGTGAGCTTTTTTATGACTACTTCTCAACCCTGCTTGTTACGCTTCTTGCCTGAGTCAATTCACCTGTCATAGGTACCCAAGACCGACTGCTCTCCATCCATCACATCAACTTCTTCCTGTGGATTTTCGACCCGGATTTCGAGATTCGATACCAACGGTACCCAGGTATTTGTTTGATACCGCTTCCATCTCGAGCTCTCTATCATCGACCGCCATTTCTCATAAGTGACCTTCTTTTGATACCAAAAATGATTCCCATCGGGATAGATATAGAGTGGCTTACTGGATTCAGTCTCGAACACATCAGCTGCAACTTCGCTCAGCCAGTCACTCATCGTACACGCAGTGAGGGAGAAGTCAATCTCATAATAATCCCCTGAGCCTTTTGCACTTGAAATGAGATTTTTAACAGCCGTATCGAATTGATCGTCGAGCGTTTCGATTTGATCGATCCCGATAAAATAAAACTCCGTCTGTGGTTCCGAATCAGTCCCGATTGTGTCGGGATCAGTATTCGCGACAATTGCTTCAAGATCCTTACACTCAACACCGATCTCACCGTTTTTTACGAGTTCACGTTGGAGTTGGAAAGCGTATTTGTGAATACGGAGCGTCCAAATCAGATATTCAAAATTGTGGGTTGAGCCTTCTTGAAATAGAGTTTCTTGCTCAGTGGTCTGTTGGGAGTGTTGATGTTGGATACCTGGCAGCACGTTTTCATGATAATATTCGGTGAACTCTGGATTGAGTTCAAAGCCGATAGGCTTCCGATCGAGGCTTTTCGCGACGGCTAACGTTGACCCGACACCAGCAAATGGATCGAGAACAATGTCACCGGGATCGGTGGCTAATCGGATGATTCGTTCTACGAGGCCTTCTGGAAACGGACTGGGATGATATTGTTCTGTTTGCCCCCATTTCCCCTGTTTCGGAATCGGGAACTCCCAAATATTACCCGGCAATTTTCCTTTCGGATGATACCGCTCTGGATAATTCACCCACCATCGGCCAAAGTCATCGGTATCTTGTACACGGATGGAATCAGCATTGTACTTGTACTCATCAGTCTTCGCATACATCGAAATGTGTTCGTATACGTTACGGAGTTGGCCCTTCTTTCGCCATGGGCGTGTCCGTTGCTTATTCCAAATCAAGTGGTCTTTCAATTGCCAAGATTCAGCCAATGGGTCAAACACAGCATCACATACTTCACAGGACAGCAAACCTGTCCCTCGATCCTTCGCTAACCGTCCCTCACAATCTGGCTCCTGGCACTGCTGACGATTATGTAGATTTTCGAGGTCATCGGCGATATCAAATGGTGGCCGTACGATTCGATTGTTGCGCCGAAAAGTATCGGTGACGATGAATAGGGTGCTCTGATCAGTTGCAACGTCGTAGCATTGTTTGAACACCTCGCGTAAGTCATCCAGAAAATTTTCATATAATTGTTCGCCGATTTGAGCCTCCTGATCCCCATAATCCTGCATATCTCCATAGGGTGGTGATGTTATAATCGCATCAACTACCCCGTCTGTCGTCCCAAAGATATCTTCAAACGTAGATTTGAGATTCAGCGCGTTCTCATTGTGTATCTCGAACGCGTCGTCCGGGAACTCTTCCATCGTAGGCGATAGAAGAAACTCCACCCATATAATAACTCAGAAGGGCTGCTCTTCTGTGAGGTTAGACTTGTCGTCCATCCGGCAGGGGACTATGAATTTAAACTGAGTAATCAGAAACGTTAAAACACCTAGATCGAATGGTACTGATATAATGCTGCCACCGGACGTCAGTCTTGGCAATACGCCTGCAGCGACTCTCTGTTTGAGGGAACTCAGCGTTTCCTTCTTATTCAGTTATCGCGGGTCAGCGTCTGGAGTCAAGCAATGAGTCAACAAACGGAGGCAACCTGTGATTCTGAAGTTGGTCTGGAGACCTTGGCCCCAGGAATGGCCAAACAACACGAACGCTATCAAGATGCACTGCAAGAATTGATTGATAATGCGGTCTCGTCGGTGGTCAAAGATGAGTCATATTTTGAGGATCCATCAGACCCGATTACGATTGTTATTACGCTCCGTCGGACTGAGAACACGGTTCGGACGACGGTTGCTGACAATGGCCCAGGTATATCGCGGGGTGCGCTGCAAAACGAAATCTTCCGCACCGGCAACAAAAGCGAATCCACTGGCATTCTGAACAATGTTGGCTGGGGGATGAAAGCGAGTCTGGCTTGGTTCGAGGAAACACTCACGCAAGCCACCCCAACGCCGGAAGGCGAGTGGTTCAGCTTAGTGACCCGAACCAGCGATGGGCAAGCGCATCGTGTCGATGGGCCGATCACCGGCGAGCTACCAATCGCTGCAGCGACCAATGGAGCCTGGCAAGAAGGCTTGCAGATTGGGTCGCACTCAGTGGCTACTTCGGAGAGCGGTACGCGCATCCACATGAGCTGCAGTCGGGAGACATTCGATTCCGACGTCTGGCCCTCGGCGAAAGACTTCGAAATCAAAGCTCAGACGATCCGGGAATTACTCGGGGTCAAGTTCCGACGGCTGCTGGATTCGCATCCTGACAACGAGATTTATGTGGACTATATCGATGAACCCTCGGGGCAAAGTGGCTCACTCCCAGTCGTTCCGATCTTCCCCGAATACGTGCCGAATGAAGAGAATCCACCAACACCCTATGGCAAGGATTCATTCGAAGTCGAAGGCGATGATGGGGCGGTCTTTGACATCGAGTTCGAACGCGGGACAATCGATTTCGAAGCGATGACCGACAAATTGGCCCCCGACTGTCCAGGGATGTTCACCACCAGCGGCAGGTTCAGAACCAGATACAAGCCCAGTCAATCCAAACAGGGCGTAGATATCTATGCGAATGGACGGGTGCTGATGACATCCGTCTTCACGGATCTCTTTGGGTTGACCAGAAACAACGAGTACAATTATTTCGGCGGTGAGCTGCGGATCGTCCCGAAATCAAGCACTGATGAGGTGCCGACGGACAACAAGAAAGTCCGGGTCGATACCAACAGTTCGTTGTGGCAGAACCTCTGTGAGACACTGTCCAGCGACGAGTATCAGCCTGAGGGGAAACGATATGATGAAAACTATGAGTCATCTTCTACGGATAGCAGTGCGTCGGCGAGTGTGGATGACGGGGATTCCGAGCCGTCGTCGGACGCCACGGAACCGACCACGCCGATTGATCCGGAAACGCTGTCGGTGAGTGAGGAGCTGTTTGCCCTCCATCAACAGGATTCCAGAGACTTGGAATCCATATTGCGGGGCTTCGAAGAGGTTCCCGATGAGGGTGGATTTGTCGATGCCACCCTGACATCACCCCCGTATTTCGATATGAAAGACTATGGCTATGATGGAGCCACTCAGTTGGGCCAACAGACATCCTATGACCAATACTTGGAGGAATTGCGGTCGATTTTCAAGCAAGTCTATGACGTGACCAAAGACTCCGGGACCATGTGGGTCGTAGTGAATACCTTCAAAAACGAGGGCGAAATCGTCCAGCTCCCCAATGACATTGCCTCAATATGTCAGAACCTTTCTGGGCTCGAAGCCTGTCCTGATTGTGGGGCACCAATACAAACGGATGAACTGAACCACCATCTGGTCTGTCATGGATGTGGGTACGAACACGACCGGAAGTCGGATTCATGGCTGCTTCAGGATATCGTCATCTGGAACAAAACCCGTGCCCTCCCGTACAACAATGAGGGGCAATTCCGAAACGTCTTCGAGTACATCCTCTGTTTCAGCAAAACTGACTCATTCGAGTTCGATGTAGATGCGACACGGATTGCAGATCCAGCGGAATTCAAAGAATGGTGGGTCGAATACCCAGAACGGTACCATCCACGGGGGAAAGTCCCGGATAATATCTGGGAGCACGTCACGCCATCACAGGGGTCCTTCGGGAGTATCGAATCATTGGATCATCCGGCACCGTTCCCAACCAGTTTGGTCGAGCGTATTCTCCGATTGACCACCGAATCCGATTCGATTGTCCTTGATCCATTTGCGGGCTCCGGAACGGTTCCCGCTGTTGCGGATATCAT
>JAQCNF010000056.1 GCA_028275165.1 Haloquadratum sp. | reverse complement strand
TGGGCGAGTCATCCGGTACGTCCCGACAATCACTGAAGCGATCCGTCACTGGGCGCTTCATCACAATCATTTCATTGAGGAGATCGACCACACCGATGCTCGCCAGATCTCCGATGACACCGGCATGCCTGCACATGCGGTTCGGTCTGGCATTGAGCAACTCACCGGGGGGACTGATCATGAGTGAGGACGAGCCACAGGATCGCAATCCTCCTCATCACAATCGTGACTCAGAGCCTGATCGCTCCAAGCAAACAAGAGTGGGTGAGATGATTGCAGAATGCCACCGGCAGCTGCTTGATGTGGACAGAGTCATCACTGAGGGTGAATCTCAGTTGATTGTGGTCTCGGAATCACTGACACGGCAAGACGATTGCACCGAGATCTCATCCGAGACTCAAGCTGAGATTACCGGTGCTCGTGAGCGGATTGAGGAAGCACAGAAGCGACTGGAAGAGCTCACGCATCATCTTAAATCGGTTGAAACCCAACTGCAGGGTGAGGATGACCTCATCGAGAGATTTGGATTTGGTCAGCGTGATAGTGACGGTGGCGGTCACGGATATGTCCGCAATACAGAAACATCAACGAAACAGACAAATCCTGAGTGATCGAAATCAAAAAACCAGTACGTCTACTCCAAACATATTGGAGAGTCACTCTGGGCAAGCTTCAAACGAAGCAAATGATCTATTGTAAGACTTCTCTTGTCAGCACAAATCTAAATAGATATCAGTGTCTGAATTACCACTCAAACGCGGGGCCGGTTCGGTGCCCAAACTATCTGACATATAAGATTTCCGTCACTGTGAGGGGACTCAGGAGATCAGTTCATACAGTAAAGATGCTGTTAGCAATAAGATTCATGATTTGAACACCATAATAAATTCATATATCCACGTAACTGTCTCAAGAGTATATGTATACGTTCAAAAATGATACCAAGCTTATCGCTGACCTCGTCTGCAGGCTCAAAATATTCATGAACTGTGTCCGGACAACAGAACCGACTTGTCACTTGGATAAACGGTGATCTGACACATGATGGCCGATGAAAAGAGAACAGGGTCGATTGAGTATGCTTGCAACCTCTAATGACAGATCTCATACTGTATAATTAAATATGAGAGGGAAACAGGCAATGACAACATGTGTTCCAATTCCAATAGAATGGCCTGTCGAAATCGCGTCAGTGACCACTGAGGAATCATCAATGGAATGCAGTCAGTTTTCCTCAGTGGGAGTACTGGGTGGGTCACGACAGTGTCATTCGGCGATATTGGTGATGGACAATTCTTGACTCATCGTCGATGACAGCATCCAGTCCTATGAATGTCAATTATGATAGATGACTTATCCTTGCCTCGCATAAGAACCGTGTGCTTGCCAATTGATTGCTCAAGAAGCATCGTTTCCTCGCCCGGCCTGGTCTCACTGGTTGTGATCGGAATCATCGTGAGTTGCGGGGTGTTCGCGACGCCCGTGATGGCGGTGAGTGGAAACATCGAGTTGGACCAGTCAGAGTCAGACCCTTCGTTTGATGAGGATCTTGAGCCAGGCACCGAGTATACATTTGATGTTCAATTTGAGTATAACTACCCTGAGGGGAAGCTTGGAACTGTCGTTCTCTCGCTGCCAGACACACAGGGAGAGGTGAAGCGAACAGAGATCGAAGGGACGGGCAGGGTTGAGAAGGCGAATCTAACTGTTACTGAGACTGTGCCTGATGATATGGGTGGCGATAATTTCACTGTTTCAGTGACTCTTGAAACCACAAACGGGACAGTTGTTGATGGTGATGATGCCTCATACTCTGTTGATTCAGACGACAATACTCCCCCAGAGATCCGACAGTTTACACCTACAGATGATGTTGTTCCTCTGAGTGAGGGCGAAGCCGTTGATTTCAGGGTTGAATCATCTGATGCAGACGGTGATGAGCTCTCACATACGTGGTCTGTTGCCGATTTGAACGGGAATAAAGCGTTACAAAAGGTATCAACTGAGGATGGAAGCAGGTCTAATTATCGGCGTGTGTTTGATGAGCCTGGTGATTATCGAGTGCAGGCGAAAGTGAGTGATGGCAGAGCAACTGATACTCACGATTGGATCATTGAAGTCACCGAGAAACATCGGCTGAGTGTTGAGGTGAGTGGTGAGGGAAGCGGAGAGATCAAGGCCGCCCCGCCAGGCATCTCAACATCATCCATTGATCGGGAATATCAACAGGGAACTGTAGTCAGCTTAACACCGAACCCTGGTGCAGGGAGTCAGTTCGTCGAGTGGGAAGGCGACATTGGCTCTGCGGATCCAAACAAAAATGTGCTTGAGATACCGATGGACCAAGACCGAGTGATAACTGCTCAATTTGAGCAACTTGATCCGGCCGAGTTCGAGATTACCACACTGGAGCCAGCAGATGTCACACTGACAGAAGGGAAATCACGACAAATCACAGCGACGATTCGCAATACTGGCGACCAACAAGCGACCAAACCTGTCAATTATACTGCAACAGCTTCGAGACTCGAAAGTCACACGCAGCGTGTGAGTCTCAGTCCTGGCGATGAGCAGACACTCGCCTTCGAGATAAATACATCCGGTGTCTCTACAGGTGATTATCGTCAGATTGTTTCAACGCCTGATGACCAGAGACAAGGAGAAATCACAATTGAGAACCCAGAGCCGGCTGTGTTTGAAATTAACAGTTTGGTGCCAGAGAACATCGAGGTCAAAAGGGACGAACAGATTCAGGTCACAGCAACAATTCAGAATACTGGTGGCGAACAAGCAACGAAAGCTGTGAATTATAGCACGACAGTTCCAACGCTCGAGAGTCGAACGCAGCGTGTGAGTCTCAGCCCTGGGGATAAACAGACACTCACCTTCGAGCTAAATACATCAGGTATCGCCCCGGGTGAATATTCCCACACTGTGTCAACATCCAACGGCCAAATCGAAGGACAACTCACAATCAAGGAGGTGGACCCAGCCGTGTTTATACTTGAGGGACTGACTCCTCAGAATCGCACGCTCACACGAGGGACGCAGCTTGAGATCACGGCGACGATTCGGAATACTGGCGACCGACAGGCGCAAAAGCTCATCAATTACAACACATCATTCCCTCCAGATGAGAATCAGACTAACAGCATGACTCTTGATTCTGGGAGCGAACAGACGATCACTTTCGAAGTAAATACATCAGATGTCTCTCCAGGTAAGTATCGATATTCTGTTTCAACACCTGATGACCAGAGACGTGGGGAAATCACGATTGAGAGCCCAGAGCCGCCTGTGTTTGAAATTAATAGTTGGAGTCCAGAGAACATCGAGGTCAAAAGGGATGAACAGATTCAGGTCACAGCAACAATTCAAAATACAGGCGGTAAGCAAGCGACCAAATCAGTGACATATCAGTCTAATTTGACTGGTGGGGACGCAACCGCGACCCAGACACAGACTGTGACGTTGAAATCCGGTGCGAGCACAACTATCGCGTTCGACCCCATTCAGACAGCAGATGTTCAACCAGATGAATATACACATACTGTCTCAACACCTGATGATAAGGGGACAGGCCAGATTACGGTGATAGAGCCCGAGCCAGCGGAATTCACTCTCGTAGGGTTCAGCCCGAGAGAGGAGCAACTCACGAGTGGAGACCAATTAGAGGTCACAGCAACCATTGAAAACACCGGTGGCAAGCGAGACACTCGCACTGTTGAGTATGAGCTTGAGCTTTCGGGTTCGAGTGTGGATATCACGGAGACGAGGGAAGCAACTCTTGATCCCGGCGACGAGCGCGAGCTTGTCTTCTCAGTCAACACATCAGATATTCAGCCAGGCGAATATGAACACAGTGTCTCAACACCTGATGATGAGACTGAAGGGCAAGTCCAGATTGATGACCGGTCCTCAATTGAGATTATGCGAGTTACTCCCCAGCAGGAATCGATTCGGCGGGGTGAACGGCTCATTCTCGATACTGTCGTGAAAAATACGGGCAAAGGTCGTGGGTCAACAACCCTCACACTCAGTATTGAGAATCGCACGATTGGCCAACAGACACGCTCAGTCAATCCTGAGAGTCGAGCAACCGTGAAGATCGAGTCAGATCCGATCACTAATCTCGATCCAGCGAGATATGTTTTTGAAGTCACGAGTCAAGACGGGTCCAGCGAGACTGGGACGGTCCAGATTCAACAATCTCCTCCACCAGAGATCCGCGAGATTCTAACCCCAGACCAGTATGTCTCAGGCGAGAAGTACACGCTTCGAGTGAAATATGATCAACCAAATCCGACTCCAGTCACCGCTCGTCTCTTGATCGACGGACGCCAAGTTGCGGAGAAAGATGTGAATGAATCGAAACAGGCCGCCAGCTTATCCCATTCCTTCGAACCCGGTCAAAGAACGATGGTTATCGAACTTAAGGATGCATATCGAAACACCGTCTCAGAGGAGTTTCTAATTGATGTGAAAGGCAAAGGGCCAGTCATTAACGATTATGGACCAGCGAATCTTCAACTCCGTGCTTCCACAGGCGATAAGATCGGATTCTCTATTAAATATGAGCACACAGAGAATCAGCGCGCAGATATCATTTGGCGCGATGAGAGTGGTGGGACTCTCAGTCGAGGGGCGCGAACGCTCACTGAAGAATTCCTTAATCCTGGGAACCGGACTATCAAGGCAATTGTTCGAGACGAGAGCGGTCGAGAGGCTTCTCGGTCTTGGACTGTGAAAGTCGAGCGATTCCGCGCCCCACCCAACATAGAAGACCAGATAACGAGCGATATTGTGTCGATTGGGGGTCAAACAGAGATTGTGACGGTCTCGGTCAGAAACCCGAGTGTGAATCAACGGCAGATGGATGTGGAATTACGAGCTGAGAACCCGGATGGAATTCGTTACATCGGAACAGGTGATATCACGTCTGGAGACCGTGCACAGCTCGTGTCGACGAAGACAGTCGAACCCGGAGATCAGGACACTCTTGAGATGAATATTCAGGCTGACCAATCGAGAGCTGGCGACACTGTTTCGATCAACTACTCCGTTTTGTATGCCCCAGTTGATACCCCGAAAGATGTCCAAACGGGAGTAAATGGGTCTATCTCAGCACTGGTCGCTGTGTCTACTGAGACCCCCGCTGGGAATGACAGTTTGAATCTAGATATACCCGGATTCGGGGTTGTAACTGCGCTGATTGCAGTTCTTTCAGCAGCGCTGCTGGCGGTGGGAGGCCGACGTGCGATACAGTAATTACTACTTCTCGCGATTTTTCGTGTCTCCTCACCGACAGCCACAGGATCCCAACACAATGGTTCGATTACAGCTCTCGAATGAAACTTAGCACCCTCTCTGATTTACTCTGGGTGTGTGTCAAGATTACGCCTCGCCAGTGCTCTCATTCTGCGACACAGGCCAACTCAAGTGCGACTCTCCGAAACAACTCATCACTGAACTACACCGTGAGTCGTGTGTCCCGACAGGGAGGTGCAGTCTTCAAACGTTAGATATCCTGTCTTTCAGCATTCGTCTCGAACCACTTATAAAACCTCCAGTAGAATGCCGGAGTCTCAATATCGACGCCTGTCATAGTAATGTCGATAAAAATATATATATATTCACAATCACTATTCGTATGTTGGAGGTGGCGTAACCAATTGTATCGATGAAAGACTCATGAGGATCAGTTATGACTTCCACCAACTGAACTCTCTCTGGCCCCAAGGCGAGCGAACACCCGAATAAGAACTGCCCACACAAGCAAGAGCAGATTGACAAGGGGAATCCCGGCGAAAGAGCGACTCATACAGATCTGGCGATGCGACTAGGAATTCGAACTTTCCACCTGCGGCGAGCAGTGAAAATATAAACAATCAAATCTGAGGCCACATCACAACGACGCCAAGAGATACGACACATTTTACGAAGCTTAACCTGGCGGGACATCCACAGATAGCAAATAGGTATCTGAACTTGACGTTGGGTTGGGGAAACCCGTCTTTACCCGGTGAAATCTGATATATGCGGAAGATACGAGTTCATGAGATGTCTATGAGGAAGAGCTCAGCTATTTAGATGAGACGGAGTATTCATGTCGAACAAATTATTTTTTCCGAAGAAAATACACTCCAGGAGACGAAGCCGAGAATATATGATGACATGTGATCAATCCACAGCTCAACTGCCTCGCACAATTCGAAATCCACTCATGAGGTCGACCTGTTGGCGGCCGCAGGCACACGTTGGAGAGTCTGATTCTCTCTCGCTCCGAGAGCGGCACATTTCCAGACTACTCACTGGTACCAATAGCCGAGTCACAAGCGGGTCAGCAGAATTCCAAGATACTACTGACTGATAGCGACTGCACATTTGTATCGGGAGCATCAAGAATTGCTACATCAAGTCGTTCGGATCACCCTCCCTTGATTATCGATCCGAGTGTACTGGATTTTTTTCAGTTTCTGGAGCACAACTATGTCGGATCATTCGTCCCCGACACCCTCTACAACTGGTTCAGATGACACTGGACCGCCGACACCAACGGTTGAGGAGATACAAGACTCAGCTGGGCTGGTGTGTCGGTATTTTAGACAGACTCTATATCTACAGGAATACCATTTTGGGTTCAACCGCTGAACAGTAACCGAAACGGACGCAATTGTGTTTTTTCATGTGTCGCACTACAGCACAGGGTTTTAATTAGAAACGTGACTCACCACATCACATGAGCGAGTCCTCCATGTCCGAATCACCCAACTCCTACAACATTTCGAGAGTTGATCTCGAAGACGACCGCTACGAAGTCAAGCAGCCAGCGATTCGGAACAAGTACGTCGTTCGCAACAGCGTTGGTGACGTCGTGCTACGCGGTAAGCAGAAGATGTTCAAGATGAAAGAAGAGTTCCCGTTTCTCACCGGTGACGACGTGGACGCATTTAGTGTGAAAGCTGGCGGCATCATGGATGTCGCCGGTGATTATACCATCACGGACGCAGCCACTGGCGAGGATGTCGTTGTCCTTGATGAGGACTTCTCACTGGTGGTCGAAAACTGGGATATTCGAGACCCCGATTCGGGGATAGTCCTTGCAACGATCCGATCGAAAAACAAACTTCTCTCGACACTCCGACACCTCGTTGATGCTGCAAACTTTATTCCGAACAAATACGAGATTTTCGATCCCGACAATAACCACGTTGGCGACATTGAAGGGCAGTTTTCACTTCGTGATACCTACACAGTCAACATCGACGACGCGACCAATGTCCCGAAGGAAGCAGTGATTGCTACCGCGTGCATTCTTGACGCTCTCGAAAACCAGTGAGAGACTGAAGCCAACAGCCAGCATTTCAATACCCTGCAAAACCTGCGAGAGCCGGGACGTGAGACACGATGCTTCCCAGCCACACAGACCGGACCCACTCGTATGTCATCAAAAAAGCGTTTGAATGAATCCCTCCACAACACATCCGAGGGTCCAGTGCTTACCTTCCCGCTGTTTGAATGAACTCCGCACTCGTCACTGGGACGGGTGCGTTTGATTGGAACAGTGAGGAACTGATCCTGCTCTATACTTGAAATAACGATCGTTCATCGGAGCGTCCGTTTTTGAAGGCACAACCTCAGTATCAATGCCGATGGTCTCAGGTGCATTTTGGCCCACTGTTGAATCAGAATCAAACCCGTATGGTCGTGATTGACGATACAATCACGATGTGCGATTGTCCGATGTGTAGCCGCAGCGTGTCCTCTTGTCGTCTGTTTTCTGACACTACCGCACTGCGGCTTCAGGACACCATTCTAATGAGCAGTCTGATAGCTTGGCAGTGGGTCCCGACACTGGTTCAATTTCGCTCTGCCGTCGGCAGTCGGTCGAAGAACCGCTGTGCGAAGCTCCTGATCTGTATGAAAATTACGTTTGGAAAAAGCCCGATCAAAAAAGCGAATACCGGCACCGCGAGAGGCTTTGGGGCAAGAAGGAGGTGTCCGACGACGGCCAGTAGAATTCCAAGCCCGATTCGAAACGTATACTTGGTCCAAGAGTACGTGTCTGTCTCCCCCTCAGCGTTGATGAATAGGGCCGTGTAAACGTATCCAAGGCCACCAAGGAATGCATACACGGGGACCTCCAACGGCACGCTGAGGATACTTATTATCACGATGGTCGCGATAAGAACGGTGACGAGACCGACCCCGAGTTGAGCCCTCTGCTGCTGTGTTGAGTTGGCGTCCTTGCGAGGAGTGACTAACCGCTGAAGCCCCGTCGTGGTTGCTTGCTTGTCTCCGTTATTGTCCCCGTCGTCGGCTGGTTTCAAAAATCGCTTCGTGATTTTTCCCAGTGAGAGGTACGTCTCCTTGATAAAGAGCCCGGCAAAGAGGGCGGCAAAATATGAGGGGGCCGGGCCTATCTGTAATAAATTCTCAACCGTGATCTCGTTGACGAGCGCGATGCCAGCGGCCAAGCACACCCCCGCAAAAATAGCCATCAGCCGCTGACGGATGATGACTTCGTAGAGCAGCGAGTCACGAGCCTTCGAGTCTAAATTTTGAACCGTCAACGAACTCGTCCGAAACTCGTTTTCAAGCACATCGTCCTCGCTACGCGTAACGTCGTACACGAATCGCAACGTCCCTCCGGCAACAGCGAACCCGTATACTTCGATTGGAAGGGTGGTGATGCGAATAGAATCGAGGGTGAAGCCTACCCCGATTATCCCGAGTGCGGCATTGACCCACGTGATAACCGACACTCGCTCGGTCGTTGCCAACACGAGTGCAACCGTCATACCAGATAAAATACTGAGTTCAAGCGCACTAATCGGCACAGCGTACTGGTCTCGGGTGGCATCGTTGGCCTCGGGATTTGGCATCGGTATTGCGGGAGTGAGGTGATATCAGTCGTCGCCCTGATGTAGCTTATGTTGACGGCTCTCACTTCGTGTATATGTTCTACCCTGCGAGGGGTCGAAATTGCTCGTCATTTCATGGTTATTAGTCTTCATAATGGGTCCTCCGCCTCCTAAATGTGACTACTGAAATACTGTGGTAAATCAATCCTTTGAGATGTATCATGGCGCCTGTCTCAGGTTTGATACAGATGAGGAGTGTCGTCGCATATTGTGATTGTTTGAAGCACATCTATACAGATGCTGGCTGATTCGATCAGCACGGATGTGCTCGCGTTGTTGGTTAAAGAAAATCACCGCGTTGTGTCGAGAGTGAGTGTCGATGTTGAGATAGCCCGAGAACTAAGCGAATGATCCCGCGATGGGCCATGAGGATATCACAGAAGACCGCTCATACCCAAACAGGAATCGACCAGTACAGCCACCGCACATTTCAACAGAACCGCACACTCTATTGCTGATTTCCGTGCCCCACATATTCGAGAGTTAGGCTCTATGATGTTCCAAACACCGCAAACGAACAAGCTGGCTTCGATTTTGCATAGCGAGACACAGATGTCTATCGTCAAGAAAAGAAAGACCAACACAAAGAACAAATCCGACCGCTGTACAGGCCACCATCCCAGCTTTCCCGACCAGATCATATGGCACAGTATCCGGTGCAGCATCAATCCACCCATTTTATTCCGTTCAGCCGATGGGCCGGATGACTCTCCGTCGTACTCCTGCGGCCAATGGGTAAGCAGATCGGACTATAAGACGATAAACGCCGTGACAACCCCTCTATAACATCCTATAGTATCATCAAAGCTTACACAGGTGCGGGGACTTTGACCCGCTGCCTATTCCTAATCAGAATACCGAAGACACTGATTTTATTCGGCAATAGTGCTCACATAGCGAGTGACAGCGGAACTAAGGCTAAGGGGTAGATGACAGCAGAGACGGGCGAGTTGAAACATCGCTATGTCGCTCACACGTTCTACCTGAAAGAGTCTCCAATCTCACCCCACGCGATCCGGTTGTTTCAGCCGTCACCCTGTGCGAAGTTGTGAGAAAGCGTCACTATCAGGCGGTAAGAGTATCACAGTCTGGTGATAGTAAGTTAGACCATATTTGAGGCTACTTGGACTGTCTGAGTATAATTTCAACAACCGAGGTATGTTATGTGTTTGAAAACAGCGGGATGAAAACATTCGGCCTGGGTTTATATTGTGAGAATAGTAGTGTACAGAAATCCCAATATTTTACTAATATCAGTGCCGATGCACAAGCATGGAATCGACATTTGAACTGACGGAATCTGAGTCATCAACAACAGCGGTAGGTTCAAAAGTTGAGGTGGCAGTAATTGGCTTACTGACAATCACAGCGACTACACACATCTACGCTGGTGTTACTCAGGGAATAGTTCCACCACTTATTCTTGCGGGACTCGGATTTTTTGGGGGGATTGGACTTTATTTGCGAGGAAATAACCAGCGTTTACTTGCAATTGCTGCTATTCCGTACACAGCAGTACAAATTCCACTCTGGTTTATTATCAAATCTGGAAACTTCACTGCGATAGGCTACCTTGATAAAATTGTGCAAGTAACACTTATTATCACCCTGCTCATCTTGACTTTTCGACAGCGCTAGTGATGAGTTGATATCATCACCGGCGTTCATGTGAATCAATCTCAGAGTAGCGCACCACGACGAGAAGATGTGAAGATTAGCAGCCGATGACCTCCGTCCGAGGTTGGAATCTTCGAAAGAGAGCATGAGAGAGACTCTTGCCTATGCCACCCAGTTTATACCCCGATATTCGTCCAAACTATGTCAGAGTTTGAGCCACTTTGATTCAACCTGCGATCAATGTTCTCTGCTCCGTCCAGATCGGCATCAGACACTTCATCACACGACTCGCACATGTACAGCCACACCGTTTCTCTACTCGGCGACTGCCTGTACACGCTCAGGCAAGGCTCTCCGATTGCTGGTATCCTCACGCTCTCGCAGCTTCGGAAGGTGCCACAGACATATCGCTCGGGTAGATACAACTCGTCTATTCCTCTCGATACTGTCGCCACACAACTCAGTCGTGTGAGTCGTGAGAGCAGAGAGCCGTACAATACAATCAAAAACGGTGCATAATCGACGGATGACCCAAAGACGTGTGATGAGTGTACAGTCTCACAGAACAGGGGAGCCATCACACATTATGTCGAAAATGCAGCCCTGCGAGAGCGGTAAGAGAAAAGATCAGAATGAGTGCAGTAAGCGGTCCAAATCCATCGCTTGTCGCTGTAGTGGTTGTGGTCGTTTCAGTGTCCGTGAGCTGTGCCTGTTGTGTGCTGATACTGATCTGTGCTCGATCAGTAATTGGAGACCCATTCCGTAGAATTGGGTCTTGATGATTCGTACTCTCACTGGGATTGACCGAATAAAGCATCGCAACGAGCGCCTGTGATTCAGTCAGTCGCGAAACGCTATCGTTTTTACTGACCGATTGGGAAATGTCGACATCGATATCATACTGTGTACGATTTGAGATTATATCCGACTCGCCGATCTTCGCGCCGATACCCGCGTCGAAGCCGCCAGTCTGTGTCTGATGAACAACGACGACGAACTCACTATTCGGGACTGACTGATTCCCAAGCCGTGCAGAATCAATTGTAACCGTTGTAGAACCATTCGACACCGGTCCGTTAAGAAACGCAATTGACGCTGACTGCTGTGTCTGCTGGGTGTCTGTATCTGTTTCCTGTGCACTATGTGACGCATAATTGTCGCGGTGAGGCCAATGGTGCCACCCTACGCGAGAAACGCGTGTATCCGTCCTCAAGACGGCGGATTGTGTTTGAATGCTGGCCGTGTTCAAATCGGATGCGTCTCTATCGGAGAGGAAGTCGTCCGAAGTGATGTGTGGTTGTAATGAGGACTCGCTTGGCTGCGCTGCCGCTCCCATTGGAAGTGTGGTTGGAATCATGATGAGCAAAAGCACTACACATACCGCTGTGCGATGAATGATTGTGCGGATTTGATGACTCATGGTGAGTTAATCGAGACGGGAGAGAGAAAATATCACGCTTTAATCGCGAGCAATGACGCTTAGTAGTTGATCATATCTGGGAAAACAGTGCTTTGGTGAATCTCCAGAGAATGGAGTTGTAGATCAGTAATAGTCTCTCCTGTTCTTGACGCGACAGTCAAGCCTTGTGCACTTAATTTCGTCTTATTGCTGAGATTCGGAGATGAATCCAACATCAGGATGTCAGGTATCGCAATCGAGAGACAGATGCCGTGCACAGGAACAGATTCACACTCGATCACGGGTTCCCAGAACATAGCCGAGGAATACAATCGCGGTCGTGCCGAGAAACGTTTCAGCTCCCGCGACCCATTGCATCAATCCCGGTTTCGGAGGAGATGGCGGTGATGTCGTAAACGTAACCAGGCTATAGTACAGACTCTGTTGAATTCCCAGTCCGCTATCGGCATACACACCTGCCGAGCCGAGCAGCAGCACTACCATTACTCCGACAACCGGAACTAATTGAACACCGTAGCCAGTGGTCGCCTGTGACATCACTGACGCACCCCACTCCAGAGTGCCTTGGAGTGTCTCGTCGGCTTTGGCCTCTCGGCGTCGAGCGCAGCGCTCTCGCACCCGGGCATTTCGTGCCTGCTTCACAAGCCCGTTTTGGCTGTATGCTGCCCTGAGTTCGTAATTGACTCGCGCGACCGCATCATAGAGATCGACAGACTCAGACAGCGACTCAGTGTCGTCATCCCCAGCGACTTCCTGCAGTCGCTGACCTGGTGGGTCAAGAGTTGTCTGTCTTGATAGCAGTGCGTCTGAAAGCGACGTCTCCCACAGCAGAGCTCCACTCAGATTTGTCTTGACCAAATTCGCCTCTACGAGGGTCGCCCCGCGAAGATTTGCTCCGCGGAGGTCAGCGTTCCGTAGATGTGCCTCCTCGAGGTCTGCGACGATGAATTGTGCCTCCGAAAGCACTGCTCCACGGAGGTCTGTTTCCATTAGATCGCTTCGTGTCAAGTTCGCTCTCGACAGATCAATCTCTCGCATGTCTGCCTCTTCTAAGTCAGCCGAGTACAGTCTTGCCTCTGTAAGATCAGCCCGACGGAGATTTGCCTCTATGAGATCAGCACCACGAAGATCTACCCTTGACAGGCTAGCCTCACTCAGGCCTGCTCTCGACAGGTCGACGCCACGCAAGTCTGCTGCGTGGAGGTCGACGTCATGTAAGTAAGCCTGCGAGAGGTCAGCCCCACGCAGTTCTGCGTGACTAAGATCTGCCTCAGAGAGGTCAGCACCGGAGAGTGATGCATTTGGTTCGATATCGGTTGCATTGATGCTCGAGTCGTTTGGAATATGATACTCGGAATCAGACCCGGAATTGGAGTTGGACATATTAGGGTATCTCTCGGGATTCCCCTAATGCTCCTGCTTGAGACTCTCAGCATGGCCACAGTCAAATGACTCGGCAGTCCTTCGTGGGGTATTCGCCTCGGGACCAAATGGCATGAGAGATACACTCTTTCAGAGATATGTGTTTTCTGTGTGACCCTCTCCCCGTCTCAATCTGCAGACTCCAGTTGAGCGATTTTCGCTTCAAGTTCGAACCGGATATAGAGATCCCAGTCAACATGTGAGTGTGTCTCTAATTTCTGTTCGAGAGATTCAGGAATTTCGACGGTCAGGAATGCCATGCAATTATCACTGTTGATATGTATCATAAAAATAGACATTCCGGATATTCGTCGTGTAGTCACGACTCACACTGAGTAGTCGTTTATCAAGATTGAATTGAATAGAGTCAGATACCCGCGAAGCGGAGGCCACTGGCCTGGCCTCAATCCTCTGAGGAGAGTGATGCTGTCGTATCAAGTAATTGTGTGTGCGCATATCCAGCCAATTAGAGTGCCAGTACGTCTCAGCACGACCATCACGCGCGCGGTAAGTGAGTTATCTGAACACCGCAGCAGGGGGGCGGGTAGGATGTTAACACACGGGGGGAATAGGTCGCATGTCTGCACCCTACAAGGACCATATCATAATACATATTATTTATATTTTCATGATATTTTTCTGATACCAACATCTATACCATTGATTCGACAACTGATATGTAATGCTAAATGCAGAATTCGAGGTGTGCGGTGAGTGCGGGAATCTGCACATGGAAGGCGTAGCTGGACCAGATGACGTTGATGAATGTGCCGTGTGTGGGGGGTATGTGACTGATGTCGAAGTTGAGGATCTTGATATCGAAATTGACGAACTTGATGTGAATCTTGATGACCTCATCGGACTGTAAGTATAGATGTTTGAGGTCCTCCTGCACCTGAAGGCGGAGGAATCTCGGCTACAGTTAGGATCTGACAATTTGCAACCCAGCTGATCGCTCGGTGCGAAACGTTCCGAAGTGTGTGTGGACAGTATTCTACTGACTGTAATGGCCGTCACTCATATTCTCTGTCAGAGAAGTCTGAGCTATCTCTCGGCGAATATTTACCGCACACGTCCGTGTTCATCGTTGTTCATGAGCAAAGCTTCGCCGCCCCACAAAGCCATAAGACGGCTCGGTTCCGACAATCGTATTGATCAGTTCGTGTGATGTATCTCAAATCGGGACTCACCAAACATGAAACGATTATCGATCTTTCTCGCGCCACCAGTCATCGCGCGAGCCTGGGTCTGTGGTCTTGAACGGAGTTGATTGCTCATCTGGATTCACAAAACGGTCAAGCCAATACCCAATATGATATCCGATGTGCTCATGAGTCGGTGGCAAATCAACCGTGATTGTCGCGTTGGTGTAATACTCAAGTGCCGGATCAGTGTCTGTAGAGCGACCGTATACTGACCCCTCAGATGCAACATGTCCAGGGAGTGTATTACCGACGACGATGATATCTGCGCGATGACGAGTTTCGACCTGTGTTACTGTAAGATTCGTCGGCACCGTTCCACGACCGCGATTAAAGTACCGTAATGCCAGCACAACCTGCTCCTCAATCGTCGCAGTATTCACTCCACTGAAGCTCGCTGTATCGATATAGATTGTGAGGCGATCGGTCTTCCATGGAATCGCTCTCTCGCTCGCATTCAGTCGCGTCGTTAGATTCAACACAGTCGTTGCATTCATTACCTTTCGAGGCTCCTCGCCGTGTACCAGCCCGAAAACGTGTCCGAACTCATGTTTCAGCGTCATGAGTGTGGAAGCATTCGTATAGCCAGTTCGGACTCGCATGCGTGCAGCATCAACCGTATCTTCTCGTTTAAGAACCGGTGCGCAGCCGACCTGATTCTCACCGGTCTCTACTCCGCATGGTCCAATCGTGTCAACAAATTCGACTGTGAGATCTGGTGACGATGTGTTGGGCCGCACTTCGAAGTCACCCATCCAATCGACGTACTGGTCCCCAGTCTGTTCCCAGTAGTTCACAGCCTCTCGTATAACTGCCTCGTAGGAACGGTTCGTTGGATTCTCAATCCCGATAATAATCGGCTCTTTCTCGAACGGATTATCTGGGACTGGAGTCGGCACAGCAGTTGGTGATAACGAGGACATCACTGTTGGTTCTGGTGTTGATGTGACTGTCGATGTTTGTGGTGCTGGAGATTGTCCCTCACCCCCACACCCTGAGAGGATCGTAATTACAGCGACAGCAACGACGACTGCACGGTTCATGTGTTAGGGTTCATTAGTACAGCTGTCCGAGCCGAAAGTTCACGGCTCAAGCCGTCGGAGGAACTCAAAATCACTATTCGGATCCACATATGCACATATCATATCAGCTTCAGTGTTTTTACCGAATTCAATCTCTGTTGTAACCATCTTGAGTGTTGTCCTGAGGCGTGGATCAAGATCTGCGGGCCAGGCGGCGCTCAGGTCTGAAAGTGAAACCCGTTACAACAGTTCGTTTCAACCGGACGACGTACTGGTCACGGACACAGTGAGCGTCAGGCAGCTGGATACGGGACGTCCGCTCAAACCGAAGCAAAAACTGTGTTACCCCACGCCACTTTTCGGTGTCGTCAAGCCCACGCACAGGTCAGACATCGCCAGGCAGCGTCGCAAGAACAAGAAGTCCTGTCTCAAGGAATCTGCGTCTGCAGACGAGTAAACCGGTATCGTTTACACTGTTCTGCTGAGGACCGTTTGGAGGTTGTCGTCATCAGGCAGGTCATGTCCACTCGTGTACCCATTGAGTTTCGCAGCGGCAGGCGATTCCTGAATTTCATCATCAGTGTAGCCGGCTTCGTCAAAGACATCTGAGTGCACTGGGTCGGTGCGGAGACTGTGCTTCTGGTGATAATCTTCAGCAGGATAAAATCGCAACAAACGCTCGATACGAGTCCCGAGAGCGTCGGCGTCCAGGCCATGTTCTGCAAGAAATTCGTTGAGCGTTTTCCGCTGATTCGACGTCCCCATCAGAATGATATTTTGATACTGAATTTTCCTCGTCTGGTGGTTCGGTCGGTGGTTCGCAAAGACCCGAGCCAGCAGGTCCCAATATGGGACCACTGTCGGGTCATAATCTACTTGGAACACTTCGGTGTGGTCCCCGAGGTTATGATACGTTGGGTCGGACTTCTTCCCGCCAGCGTAGCCAACTCGGGTCCGGATGACACCATCAATCGCGCCGAACTGTGCTTCCGGCCCCCAGAAACATCCTAGCCCGAAAGTCGCGGTCTCAGTCTTATTACGAATTAGTGCCGCGCGGTCATACCGTTTAATGAGTCTCGGTGTAGGTGTGGCTGTCACTGTATGAGAGATTGAATGAGCACCACTGGCGAGTTATTCTTCTTCGAACTCGAGCGCTTTGCCATTGATACAGTAGCGCTTGCCTGTCGGGTCCGGACCGTCGTTGAACACATGGCCAAGGTGGCCTTCGCACGCACTGCAGATGACTTCAGTTCGGACTCTCCCATGGCTCCGGTCAGCCTGCGTCTCAACGGCAGCAGTGTCGGCGGGAGCCCAGAAACTTGGCCAGCCGGTTCCAGACTCGAATTTCTCGTCGGAGCGGAACAATTCTGAATCACACCCGGCACAACGGAACATACCGTCATCGTCAATTTTTAACAGATCTGAGGTACCTGCACGTTCAGTACCTGCTTCACGGAGAATCTGATATTCCTCTTCGTCTAAGACGTCGCGCCACTCATCGTCGTTTTCTGGCATAGCCTCAGTTGTGTGTTTCTTGGACATACAGTACATATGAGTCTCAGGCGTTTGATGTTGACGTCTGAGTGATTCACTCTTGCAAGTGACAGTCAATTCTGACATCCTTCCACACTTGACCTCCACCCCCAGGGGTATGCGCTCGTATCTTTATCAAGGCCTCGATGCCACTGCAAGTCGTTTCGTGAGCTCGGGCTCAAATGGCTCGAAAGCGTTCATCTTGGGGATTCGAAGGCTACTGCTCGGTCACGAGTCTTGAACGGCCTGTCGAATCCTCTATACATAAAAGGCGTCACGGTACTCGTCGCCGACACCGATAAGACACGTTTTCATACTCCTCATCAGAATTTCATTGTATCTGGCCTCGCCGGAACTGCGATCCGATAGCTCAATTGTATGCCACAGTTTGCTCAGAGGCGCAGTATGATGAAAAGTGCTGGTCTGACAGTGGTGCGGTGATGGAGTGATAGTCTGTCAGACCGTGAGTGAGCACACCGGGCACTGAACCCGTTACTCTGCCAAGAGAAGGGGCCGAGAACTCAGCCCATCTCAGGGCAACTAAATATATGGATTCAAACCAACTCAACCCAGTGGGTCATTACTGGGGGGCGTTTTGTGTTCTCGACAGATAGTTGCTTTTCTCCCTTCTCTACTCGCTCACTTCAGTGTATTTCGTTCGCTCTTTGAAGAAGCGGGACATCATCTCAAAAATATTCACTACACAATGGACTCTTCTTCATCGGAGGCAGACTGCAGATGATCACGGCCCCAGCGGTCCATCGCTTCGATGACTGGTCGTAGGTCGGCTCCACGGTCTGTCAGCGAATATTGGACACGAAACGGCTTTTCACTGACAATTGCTCGGTTGAGTAGTTCCTTTTGCTCTAAGTCCTCAACCACATCTGAGAGGACCTTACTTGATATTCCGTCGACGGCCTCTTTGAGTTCGCTAAACCCCATCGGCCCGTCGTCCAAAATTCGTTCAACGATTACTGGGTGCCACTTTCGTCCGATCAACGTCGCCGTCGATGTGACTGGACACCACTCCTCGCCACCGCACCAAACTGGAAGTCGCGTTTGTTCAGTCATAATTTATTGTTCGAGTAGAGCGTTGAATAAGGTTACCATGCGATATTACATTACATACAGTAACTATTCTCGAAGAAGGTCAGACAGTCATGCTGACCGCGTGAATGGTGGCCGAAAAGAGGAGACAGCGAGGCTGGCACGTGTTATGGTAGATGAGCAACTGTCCCCTTGATTATCCAGCAGTTGACTGTCTGGTAATCGAGTTACCGGTAAGTTATGAGGTATCCGCATCCTCAGCTTGGGCTTTTACATTACCAACCCGTACCAAGTAACTAGAGGTAATCAATATGTCAGACGTTGAAATCGACACGGACAGTACAGCACTCCTTATCACGGACCCACAGATCGACTTTTTGAAGCCGGACAGCGTAGTATGGGACAAGGTCGGAGAGACAGTTGAAGAGAATGCAGTCGTTGACAAGTTAGTTACGTTACGCGATGCTGCGCGGGAGGGTGATGTGCCGGTGCTTTATTCGCCTCACGAGTATACAGACGATGAGTTCGATAGTTGGGAGAAATTGAATACGATTGATCAGATAATGTTCGACACGCGGATGTTTGACGCCGACAGCGAAGGGAGCGACTTTGTCCCCGAGTTGGAGCCAGGTGACAACACGTTTGTTCTCTCGCCGCACAAACAATTGTCAGGCTTCTGGAGCAACGACGTCGGAACACAACTCCGTCAGCGCGGGGTTGACACTCTCGTTCTCGCAGGAATGAGCGCGAACCTGTGTGTCGAATCGCACCTACGCGACGCTGTCGAGAACGGATTCGAGGTGCTCACAGTAACAGACGCGACTGCGGCCGCCGGACACGACGCTCTGAAGGCGGCTCATACCAATTTCGGATTCATCGCACACGAGACTGCAACGACCGAGGAGGTAGTCGACAGACTGGCTACAGCCGACGTTGAAGCAGATGCTGTCTCGACAGACGGTGGACAGCAATCGGAACAGAAACCCGAGTCAGACGACGGGCTACTCTCTCGGTTGTTCTGAGAACTGCCTGTGCTGTGGGTCTACTCATTGTACTGGACTCGGGCTAAACAGTCAGGCAAGATGTTCAAACACACCGGCGAGCAGGGAGTAGATCTCTAATCCCGTTTTGGCTCGCATCTGCTGAGTGCAATTCCCCCAGAGTTGGGGCCACAGAGCGTCTTGTCGTTGCAATCGTCAAAGAGAGTCCTTCCACGCCACACGACCTGTGCGATGATGACCTGCGGTAGTAGCGCGGAAGCCCACGGCTTCAGCCATGAGGAGCTGACACGATGAGATACAGTCGGGCTGAGACTGGTCATGAGGATAACTTAATCGAGGACTCACTGGCGATGTGAGTGCGGTGAAATTGTCTTGTTGCGGATAGTCTGTTAAACGTCGAGATGTGGAATCCTGAGATTTGACCTGTGGCTACCAACTGCTTGATGAGTTTTGTGGGCCTGTACAGCGGGTCATTAGCCGATACTTCCGGTTTCGAGTTACTGCTGAGACTGTGAGATGATTTGCCGACGCCAATGAGCTTAGAGATATGCTGTAGTTTCGCCCGTGGCATGGCTGTCGGGACACAGCAAAAGACAGGAAGGGTGATTCCGGCCTCGGAGAGTGAATCACACCACTCGTTGATTTTGGAAGGTGAGAAACAGATGTGTGACACGATGTAGTCAGAAAGTTGGCACTTCTTCCTGATAGAGTCTCTGAGCTCTGCGTCTGTAATGAACTCATGCCCCTCAGGATAGCCTGTAATTCCAACGTCATACGATGGGGAGAAATCATCGTGTAATTTTCTGATGAGTTCATATGAACTCTCAAAGGGACCAGCAGGAGTCTCTGCATCCCCTCCTGGAATAAATACACTGGAAATATTGTATTCCTCTAATTGGGTATGTATGTTCTCAAGTGTCTCGGCATCAGGAATCATTCGAGCGGCAATGTGTGGGAGCACCTCATACCCTTGAGAAGCTAATTCTTTTAGCACTTCCATTGTTCTTGAAACACCGTATGTCGTTGACATTGTCACCGCGACCGGATGACCTGTCGGGAGTTTCTCACAGTCTTGAACAATTGCGCCACTTGGCATTATCTCGTAGCGGATCTGCTCCTCTTCCATTAATATATGATACACAGAATCAGAAACTTGTGTCTATTGTATTGTGATCTGTCGGGCGACTGAGAGCTGACGCATCTGCGTGATACCTATTCGATGACGCGCGAGTGAGGAGTCGTCATATGTATGTGATACGAATAAGACTGATGAGGGATTTCTGAGATGTGAATCGCCTCATCGAACCAAGCACAGTTGCGTGTCGTTTCAAAGTCCTGTTCGGTGCTCTTCGGATGTTGGTCAGACACGGCGACCAGCGTACAGACGGAGAGGACTCCGAGCTGTCAGGTGCTGAATATATCTCCTGAGTCGTGCACTGAGAGACTCAGCGATGATGATTCCACACTCGGGATGCTTCCATCTTCAGGTGGACGAGGATGCCAACGTGAGAACTCCTCGTCGGAGATTGACGACGCGTATGGTATGCAACACCTCCCAACACGTAATCGGCCAAGGACGAAATCGGCCAGTGTCGAGTCTTTGCGTGGCTCGAGGATCAATAAGAAAGATCGAGAATTATCGGGCATTTTTTGAAATCTAATTGGGGACTATAGGTATGCTCTCCGGCGTTCGAGCGATACTGTCGGCGTATTTTCCTGATCGTCCGCCGACGTGGGCGGAGGTGTTCACTGGTGCTCTGATCGGCGTTAGTGTGGGTGTCGATGCCCTTTCTTCTGCAACTGTGTCGTGGCCGGCAGCAGTCACTGGCTTTCTGATATTCACCGTTGCGCTTGGTCCTGGAGCCAATTCATCTCTCGGTAGACACATCGGTCAGTGGTTCCGAAACATCAGCGTCGCTGGCCGGGTCACCGTGATCGTTCTGTTTATTCTCATCACAGGTGTGGTACTTCGATTCGACGCGGCTCCCGATGCACTGATTGCCGACGCTGCGTCCGGGGGTCTCCTTGCGACTCTCCTCTATGTGATCGTCTATATTGCATGGGCTGGTGAGGTGGCTGGCTGGAAAGCTGATCGAGACGGCAGTGATTGAACACTCACTCTTGATCGGTCGTCATACATCTCTTCAGATATCCAGTCACTCCCCGTCTTTGGCATGCCGAGTACATCGCTCTACTGACCGATTCTTTTATTCGGTGGGCGTTCGCGAGAACACGGTGATTGAATATCTACAAATGAGCGAGGCGTCGAGGTCGTTCCCGATTCGCGTAATGACGAGACGCCTTGGATCTCAAACCACTTGACTCCGAGGCAGCTCACTCAAACGGAGTGATCAGGGACTCACTGTGGTGTGTACCGAAAACCAGTCCAGTCATTCAGTCAGCATTAATTCTCGCATTCAGGTGTGACGAGTGGATTTCTGGAGGGGCGAATTCGGCTTGAACAGTTCGCTGCTGAGCAGATACTGAGCTCAACGATGTTGCAAGGCGGCCTGCTTGATTACGTGTTGGGAAAATCTTACCATCGTTCCCTAACTTTCTTGTTTATCTTGAATCTCTATCGGAGCATGTCGTATCCACGGATCTTCACAGGCCCTACCCTTCCATTTCTCGAGTCCAAGGCGTTTGAGACGATTGCAGACACTGTTGGAACCCACCCCAAGAGTATTCTGTACCTCGGACAGCAAGAACACCCTCGAGAGGAAACCAGAGAGCGTTGGCAGACGCATGGTCCCTCCGCCTGCCTCCGTGTCGACACCTTCGATCAAGTCGTTTCGGATTGCTACGAACGTGACCAGTATAAAGGTCGAGTCACCCACATTGACAGACCACTTCTCTTGCGTCTCGTGGAACTTGGTGTCGAACACATTGAATCGCCAACCAATCCGTTCCATATGGGTAAACAGTTCCCCCGTTCAGGACTTGTCGGTGCTGCCGAGGATCTCTATACCAATCTCGAATGTGCGGGACTTCTTTCACCCGAACAGATGGGATCGCGATTGAGTGGTGAAGGGTTTGAACGTCGTGCTGATCACGTCGAAGAATTAGCTGAGGCGATTGAGACTGCACGTCAGGAAATATTGGCAGACGAACTACCGGAAACATACCGCACGGAGCGGATGCACCACGTTGCAACGATGGACACAGATCTTGAGACGGTGCGTCCAGCTGTTGAGGCCGTCGTTGTCGGTGGGTTCACACGCTTTGATCAGCTTGAGCAGGATTTTCTAAAGCGGGTTGCAGCGACGTGGCCGACAATCGGCCTACTTCCAAAGCAGACGGATACAGAGAAAACAGTCGGAATAGACACGGGTGCATCTCGTGCGCTTGAGACGTTTCGTGAGCTCGGGTTCTCCATGGAACACTACCGGGAGACGCCATCTACATCTGTTAGGGCGCGGCGGCGCGTGACCGAGGGGCTCTATCGACACCCTGAGCATACTCCACGCACCGACAATATTGATCCGAACCTGCTGGATCTCACATATACCGAGTCAGAAACAGTTCCCGAAGAAATCCGGAGTGTCGCACAAAAGATCCGTCATCACCTCGCTTCCGGTGTTGAAGCCGGACAGATTGGCGTCGTTCTCACGAGTCCAACCGAGTACGCCAACGCAGTTAGCGATATTTTTGATGCGTACAACCTCCCGTATGCGCTTCAGATGGATCTGACTCTTTCGGAAACAGCAGTTGGAGAGGTCATCGAGGCGGTTTGTGACCTCTCTCGTGAACCACGCTCAGTTGATACACTACTTACTCTCCTCACGAATCCACTTGTCTCGGTATCGGATGATAACGAACGCCTTGATTACAACGAAGTTGCTCGGGTAGCAAGGCAGGTGGAGATGGGTCAACTCGAGACGGTTCTCAGCCAGGTAGACGAGACCGTCGAAGCTGAGATTGAGCCAATTCTCGATGATGCAACTGCTCTCTCTACGGCTGATCTCGAATCGTTACCTGATCGAGTGGATGGCCTTCTCGAACGGCTCGGCGTCTTCACCAAGCTAGAGACGGATGAAGAGTTCTCGTCTGCGTTCGCATCACGCGAGTCGAGTGCACGCAGCCGACTTGACCGCGTATTGGAAACAGTGGCTCTCACGGCTTCGGCTTCAAAGCCTGAGTTCGGCGACAGCGTTGACCGGCTTGCGCGAGCGATTTCGACCGCCTCGCTGCCGCAGACCGGCCATGAAGCTGAAGAGCGCATTCTGATCTGTGGACTGAAGGAAGCGTTCCTTCGAGAATTCGAACACGTCCATATCCTTGGAATGACGTCCACGCATTTCCCATCGGACCCCGCAGAACTCTCGTTTGTACAGCCAATCTATGAGTCCAATCGGGATTTCGGGCAGAGTGATGCTGGAGCGGAGGCTCGCTACCAATTTGGAGGGCTCATGGCGAGCGATGCGTCGATTCACCTGACAGGTCCACAACGGAGTCTGGCTGGGGATCCGTACGTCGAGGCAGGTATCTTCACAGAATTACATCGTCTCATTGATCTGAGTGAAATAACGAACGAAAGCGAAAGTCCACCAGGGAATCAAGAGGACGTACAGCGAGCCATCGGTAGTCGATGGGCAGGATTGTCAGACTCGCGTACACACGCTCTTATCGATGCCGCTGCTGAGGCAGGCACATTCGGCGAGGACCAACACAGCCAGATCGAATCTGGTGTCGAGTGTGCGGCATCACGTGCGGATCCAATATTGACTCCGTATGATGGAAAGTTGTCACCGGAAACGATTGCGGACGTGTATGCAGCGACCGAGCGTGAGCCATATAGTCCGAGTCGTCTCGAAACCTATGCTGCGTGCGGATTCAAGTTCTATATGAGCCATGTCCTTGGAATCGAAGCACCGGATCCGCTGACACGGGAACCAGATCCTGGCGCTCGTGGATCCTATATCCATGGAGTGCTGGAGGAATATTATTGCTCTCTGCAATCATCTGAGGGAGAACCGGTCAGTCCTCACAGCGATTTTAATGAGCGGCAGGCACAACTGCTGGCTGTCGCAGTGAGCCAACTAGACAATGAGTTTGACGAGCACCCCGAAACTGCATTCCAAGACCAGTGGCTCACGTCAGTGCTCGCCGGTCTTGGGACGCCGGATACTAACCCGCACTATGGGCCAGAACAAAAGAATGATAATGAGCACCCCGTCGCGAGAGGCCTCTTCTATCGGTTCTTAGAACACGAGTTTGAGGAACCAGCAAGGACGACCGCACGCCCGACGTGGTTTGAGGCGCGAATCGGTCAGCCATACGATGCTGGGACGCCACTTAAACAGCAACCAGCGGTTATCGACACGTCACAGGGATCAGTGCCGATCCATGGACTGATCGACAGGATCGATACTGTGCCTGGCACAGACCCCACACAGGCGGTTATCAGAGATTACAAGACTGGGAGCTCGGTCCCAGGAGAGACCGATGCGTTGCTCGGGTTGAACTTCCAATTACCGCTATATGCAATGATGGCCGAGGACGCGCTTCCTAAGATTGAGACTGTTGGGGCAGCCTATTATCAGGTGTCACCACCGACATCGGTGAACTCTCGGAACGGGCAGATCACATCACAACAGATGGCTGCCTACTACAGGAGCAACGACGTAGACGTTCCGCTGTTGCGATATTCATATCCGTATTTCGAGACGCATGCAGCATTCAGGCAGTTCATCGAAGAGACGACTGCAGAGCGTCTTGGCGAGCTCGTTGGGGGTATCACTGATGGTCGATTTCAGCCAACAGTGCTTGATCCGTCGGACGCCGGGTGTCGATACTGTGATTATGCGCATGTCTGTGATGTCCGGCCGGAGCAACGTCACCAGACAATCGAGCACATCGACAACGAGGAGCTCAACGTGTACGTTCCACCGCTGGCGCGTGGTCACGGGACCGATGACGTAGTCGAGGTGGAGTAGCAATGGTGGAGTTTGATAACTTGACCGACGAGCAGAAGCGAGCGGTCAAAGCACTTGATCGTAACGTGACGCTCACCGCAGGAGCTGGGACTGGGAAGACAACCACGTTGACAGCCCGATATCTACGGATGTTCGAAATGTCGATCCAGACCGCACCAACTGATGACATTTCCGAGGATGAAGACACGTTGTCGCCGGAAAATATCCTGACGACAACGTTTACCGAGCGGGCAGCGAGCGAACTTGAGGAGAGCATCCGGTCAGAGATCACCGAGAGGATATCTGAGCGTAGTGCTGACGAATCCGAGGCGTGGCGGAGTATCGCAGACGAACTCGAAGACGGGTACATTCATACACTCCACGGCTTTTGTGCCCGCCTGCTCCGAGAGCATGCCTTGTCGATAGAGGGTATCGATCCCAGCTTCGAGCCGATCGACGAAGATGAGACAGCAGCCTTGATTCATGACACGGTTGGAGCTGTTCTAAAGGAATATGAGGAACACGACGCCACGCGAACGCTTGCGCAGCGTTTCTCTCGACAACAATTACGAGAAGTGCTGACGGACCTGCTCAGAGACCGACCAGCAAGCATCGAGTGGGCCAAACAGTGGGCCGACACTTCTATCGAGGATTATATCGGATTTGTCGAAACAGAGTTACACCCAATCGACCGCGGAGAAGCTGCCAACCGACTCGCCCAACCAGAGGTGACTGACGCTGTCGAAGTACTTGCCGGTATGATTGATGACCCGCCGGACATCGACACAGGAGGGGCTGCTTGGCAGCGTGCTGCGGGTGTCATCGAGATTCTTGATGATAGCTTCGACGACGGCATCGCTTCACGTCGGAAACAGGCGTTGATTGCGGAACTAAGCCGTCATCTCACGACATCTGGTGATCGGTATGCCAGTTACACAGGGGCCAAGACACGGTGGAATGGGCATTCACAGAAAGATGCATTCGACGAGGCTTTTCAGCAACTTGTCAAAGCGATAGAGCCCGAGGAGTACGCCGTCAATGTCGATCTTGAGTTAGAGGCGAACAGTTTCCAACTCGTGACAGCACTTGCTGAACTGACGGTGATTGTGAGTGAGGAATACACAGACCGGAAGCATCGTCAAAATGTCTGTGATTTCTCCGATCTAATCTCGTACGCTGTCGAGTTTTTGCAGGCGGACAAGAACGAGCCGATCCGCCAAGAGCTGTGCGAGCAATTCGAGTACGTGATGGTGGATGAATTCCAAGACACAGATCCCCGGCAGTGGGACCTCATCAAGCTCCTGACCGCCAGTGAGAAAGATACATTCGATGCGCGAAACGTGTTCGTCGTCGGGGATGCCAAACAGAGCATCTACCGGTTCCGGAACGCAGACGTCGCACAGTTCCAGCAGACGGCTGAAACACTCGAGTGCACGCCCCGGACATCCGATGATGATGGGAATGTGCGTGAAGACGAGCACCTTTCGACGAATTTCCGAACGCTCCCGACTGTTCTTGAGACGATCAACGAACTCTTCGACGCGGTTCTAATTACCGATGGCGAGGCATACGAGGCGGCCCCTCAACGGCTATCCCCATACCGAGATGATCCAGCCGATATCGGGAGTGTTGAGTATATCCCAGTCCCAACTGACCCGGAACTTCGGGCGGACAGATTCGGTCACTATGAGGAATTTGCGCACGCTGATCCAGACGATGACGCTGAACTGGAAGCGATGGCTCTCGCTGCTCGCATTTCACAAGTGCTCGCTGAGCCCTGCCAGGTCTATCCCGAAGACCGTGAGGATCAAGACGAGCCACCCGAGCCACGAGCGATCGAACCGAATGACATCGCTATTCTGATCCGAAGTCGCACGAAGTTGAAAATATATGAACGAGCGCTTCACGATGCTGATATCCCATACTCTGTTGCGTCAGGAATCGGGTTCTACGAAACAGCCGAAGTCACCGCCCTTGTGAACCTGTTCCGAGCACTTGCTGACACTCAGGACGAACGTGCACTGTATGCGGTCCTCCGGTCACCGCTATTCGGGTTGACTGACGATACGCTTGCTCGCTTGAAACTCCACGACGAACCTCTGTGGGAAGCATTAGCATCAGCGGACGTTCGAAGACTCACATCGGCATACGAGCTGTTGTGTAAATGGCGGCGGCTCACAGGCGTGAATGATGACGGGACGGACAATCTCGACGCGTCGTGGGCAACACTACTCACGCAAATAATCGAAGATACTGGGTATCTCGTGTCGATCAGCGCAGGCAGTCGACCACAGCAGGCGATTGCAAACGTCGAGAAATTTCGGGAGCGTCTCCGGAGATGGAGCGATGATGGCATCCGAAGCCTCACCACACTCGTCAGTCGGATCGAGCAACGGATCGAGTTTGGTAGTCATGAAAGCGAGGCGGAAACGTCGGGCAATGGCGTGCAGATTCTTACGATTCACGACGCGAAAGGACTGGAGTTCCCATTTGTTGTAGTTCCAGGACTCGGCCGTGGGTTCAACGATGAAGCCGCCGTTGGGAGCGGTGCGGTTGAATTCGAGCAAGTCGGCGAACAGCACACTGTTGGCATGAAAGCGCCGTGTCTGTCCGATCCGTTCGAGATGAAAGACACGATTGCCCGGAAAACCCTTCGAGAGCGACGCCGGCGTGAGGAACGCGCTGAAGAGAAACGTGTTCTTTATGTCGCCTGTACACGGGCGAGAGACCACCTGTTACTTACCAGCCTGCACGGGCCCGAAGATGACGACGAAGCCGCATCGTTCGCCAATCTGGAACAGCCAGATCCTGACTCTGCGTCAAGTTGGCGTGACTGGACGCAACGTGCACTCCTGCCTAAGAAGGTTTGTCTCGAACTAAACCAGGCAAACCACGTACACCGCTCCTTCGGAAAGGGTTCATACCGTGTGTCAGTGCCGACACCAGGAGTCGAACTGGAACAGACGACATCACAGGATGACCCCACAGTGACACTTTCACCGGAACCAACATCGCCGGAGGCAAGATTCCGACTCTCAGCGACCGATCTGGCCTCATTACTTGGTGGCTACGGGGAGGTGCAGTTCGACGAGGAAACACAGACAGCCTATATCGAGGAGACCAAACAAAGTCCTGACCACCGACATCGAAAAAAGAGCCTCTCTGGTGAGCAACAAACCGGAGTGGAACACTCAGACGGGAAACTCGATGAAGAGGTGAGTCCACGAGTGTTTGGTGAGATGGTTCACCGGCTATGTGAACTCCGTCCTCCAGAATCGCAGTGGACAGACCTGATGACACAAACACTGGTGAATGAAGATGCCGAAGTCGAACTAACGACCGACCTGCAACAGCGGGTAACTCAACACGCTCAGTGTGGGATTGAATATGTTGAGACGCAGACTGCGGGTGCGACTGTCGAACAGCGGTACGATGAACTGTATGTCACTGCAGAATTCGAACAGGGAGAAATTGCAGGGTATATAGATCATCTAATTATTACCCCTGAGGAGTATCATATTATTGATTATAAGACTGGGTCGATGACCCCTGAGGAGATAGACGTGAACGGAGAATACTACACAAATCAGATGAAAGCGTACGCAATCGCGTTAGATCAACAGGAGACAAAAAGGGACGTCCGTGCGTCGCTCATATTCACCGATATATCTGAGGCGTGGGAAACCTTGTGGACAGCAGACGAGATTGCAGTGATCGAAGAGTCTCTCCGCTCCAATCTTGTCGGACGATTCTAATCAATTTCCTGTATTCTCACACCATCTTTTGTGACCGAATTCGACCCTCTCATCGGTGTTGGGTCTGAGTGAGAGAAGGTGTGTGAGATAAGCATATGCAGTCTTTCCAAATGGCTGGAAACTCGATACGCGTTTCAGTGCCGACAGTCATCGATTTAGGTTCGAGACTGTTTTAGCTGAATGCAGGCGGTAAGCCCCCCTCCTCAAGGAGCGAAGCCCCTGCCTCAACGAGCCGCCGAAGGCGGCGAAGGGGTATGTCTGTGTCCCGAGAGCATCAGGCAAGTATCGAAGTTCTGAACGAATCCGAGTCATGAGTTGGTCTCGGGTTAAGGCCTATCGTCACAAACGGTTTGTCTGGGGATGCTGTCCGTCACGGAGACGTTGCCCAGATGCACTCGGCAGGCCAGCGCGACGGATTTGCTTCACAACACGCTCTATGTTGTACTCAACGCGATGCAGATCGACCGTTCGTGTGTCGCGGTGAATGACACCGTACGCTGCGCGCGGATCCTTATCACGTGGCTGTCCAACACTCCCAGGGTTGAATAAGAGTCCAGCATCGTCATGGTACCGCTGCAGGTCAAGTTGAAACTGGATATGAGAGTGCCCGACTGCAAGGTACTCCCATCCGTTCTCACGGGAGTGTGGAACAAGTGTTGTCGCGTTGGCTTTGGTGATGTATTTGTACGGTGTCTCACTGTTCGGGTGACCGTGTGCGAGCGACACGTCACCGTCGCAGATCGTGGTAGTGTACGGGAGGTCTTGCGTCCAGGCGAGTTGATCATCAGTGAGCGTGCCCAGCGCGTGCTGGATACCAGCTGTCGCGTCGGTGTTACTCGCGCACATCGCGGGTTCCGAGAGGAATAGCTCGTGATTCCCATACAGGGTTACGGTTGCGTGCTCACGAATGAGTTCGACACATTCGCCAGGATTCGGACCGTAGCCGACAACATCGCCGAGGCAGACAAGTTCGTCAACCGCGGGCATATCATCAAGAACAGCTCGGAGAGCGGTGCTGTTGCCATGGATATCGGTTACAACGCCTATCGTGGTGGGGTCTATCATTCACGTTGAACTGAGACTGTGTTACGGTGATGCGCTTTTGAATTCAATACATTCCTCGTCCGAGGTCAATATCTGAGGAATCTCATGATAAGTTTCGTAGTGTTTCCGCCAGTCGGACGAAGAGACGGCTATTCCCAGGCTGGTGTCCGGCGACTTCGGTAAGTGTATTGGAAGATGTACTTTTTCGTGTATGTGAGGATTCGATATACGTATATTTGTTGATAATTTCATCGTGGCACTCTTTAGACTGAAGAGATGCTATCCCCTATATTAGCACTCTCCACGAGCGATTCGGAAAGTGCACTGGGAATATCTGAAGAATCGTCAGCGTACATAACTTGGTTGACGATGCAAACCGGGTGGTGATCACTGGTCCTGTCATCAAGCCAACCTACTCCACTGCTCTATCCACCGATTTAGTGCTCTGTCGCTATTCCAAGTGGGGATCCGTTCGCTCTGAGGAATTCGACAACATTTGTCGCATCATACTGGACTGAGCGAAGGGCCCATTCCATCGTATCCGTCTCAACGACGGCGTATCTGGCAAGCCCAGCATCGCCGTTACCATCAACCCTGACAGGGAGTCCTACAGCGCCGGGATTACACACGAGTAGTGGTTGATCGTCTGAGCCGACGACCTCAGCATGCTGGCAGTGCGTATGACCCAACAGTACAATTTTTGTCTCATCATCTACACTGTCAGTGATTTCCTCAAATGAGCCTGGGTAGACGCCAGGTTCACCACCGACTCCAGTGGCGCGGTCTGGAGTCGGCTGACAGTGTGCAAGCACGGTACCGTTCATGATTTTATCGATTACCGGACGGTCCTGCAGCCACGTTCTGTTTGCTGCGGATAGTCTCTCTTTGATGAGTTCATATTCGAAGACATCCACATCACGCTTTGGGAGGAACTTTCGGTTGTCAAACACTCGCGAATCGTGATTGCCATGCACTACATGGTCGGCATTCTGACGAACCAGCGACACACAGGTACCAGGCGAACCGAGAGCACCAACGATATCGCCAAGACATACCACTGTGTCGGCTTCGCTCATTACAGGAGCGTCAAGCACCGCTTCAAGAGCCGGTGCGTTTCCATGAATATCCGCAATCACGGCCAGTTTCATCGTCTGTTCATTGATTCAATCACACATGAACATCCCTCCCGCCGGTAAGCGAAGACTCTACGAACTTCATTTTCGAGCGTGGTTTGTCTGACGGTCTGCATTCGTTTTCGGATGGTGAAGTACCCGTGTCGATCTTTCCTCATTTCTGGATACTTGATGACCACTGAATCCTCAACACCAGATTCAGTGACAGCACTCAGTCCAACGCAGTTCTCGTTCACATCCACACGGATGAATGTCTCGGCGCTTTGCTTGTCAGCTACTTCGGCGGGTTCGTTCGTGACCGTGACGTGCAGTTCTTCGCGTCCGTTTCGCCAGAGTGCTTCGGCAGTGCCAACATGTCAGTCATTATCTTCCATTGCCTGCGTGAGCGAGTCAAACTAGTCTTGTGTGCTGCACAGCTCGCCTTTGACGTGGTTGTGCGGTTTCGCACTGATGCGGAATCGTACCGTTCCGTCTTCGAGAGAGTTTGTAGCCTTCTCGTAGTCCATCCGCAACGGGAACGTCTCGTGTTTGTCCCACGGCCACCCCTGTCGTTGTCGTCGTTATCAACTGCACTGAAGGCTTTCTCGTTGATAGAGATGCAAGCGCACACCTCCGTCTTCAGGCGGAGGTTGAGCGACACTCGGCTCGTTTGTCCCGGCAGTGTGAAGACTGTGGCCCCAGTTGTGACGGATGCGACGGAATCGGTGAGAGGCCGTCCCCAAACCAAACCACAAGGGGTGGCGAACCAGCGGTGGTTCGCACGGCAATGACACGGATTCCGACGGGGCCTCATTGGCCGGGCCACAGCCCTACGAGGGAAATAAACGAGAGTTCCCCCAGTGTGTCGCCGGTTCCCTCCGAGTGCGGGTTGGAATCAAAGGGCGACGACCGCCCGAATCCGATGGTCGGATTCCCCCGCGTTTACGCGGAGGAGGAGGTCAATCGCTGTGCGGTGTATTGCACGACGGCGGCGCTCTGCTCAACCACGTCTTCCATGTTGTGCCAATCCCACCCGTCGTAGTTGAGGCTCGTACCTCGTTGAACACGTGGTGACACTCCAAACGGGCGTTCTGTGTCACCCGTTGTCGGGCTCGGTGGGTTCTGAGATACGGACAATTTTCAC
>JAQCNF010000050.1 GCA_028275165.1 Haloquadratum sp. | reverse complement strand
ACACCTCCCTTCCCGCCGAACAGTACGACCTGTGACGATGCGTTTCTACTCACATTCTGTGATACGCATCGGGTAAACTAATCACCTCCCCTCGTTGCTGAATTGAAGATTCAGTATTGAATTTAATCAGTTGTATCGCCTTCGTTTATAGAAAATGCGATGCTTCCCTGTGAGCAGCTCAAGTGGTTCGGGATGGAGAGCGTCTCATCATCACGGAAATCTTCGATTTCCAGACGACCCTCCCAGGCACTCGCCCTACTCAGCCTGTAGACCGCCATGCGGTCACTGAAACAGATGACCACGACAATCAAACCGTACGATCATTGGTCCTCTGCGTTCCCTTAGCAGCATTCAGTGAGCGACTCGTGGAGCTGCACGACACTGGCTTTTGTCTTCGAATCGCGGTAGGCCTCTGAGAGCTGCCCGGCATGATGCCAGCGCAACTGCTAACTGGAGCGATACTCACGCCATCCCCCAAGGCATGAGCCGCGATTCATGATGAGATTGGTAGTCATCAAAGAAAATGTTCTGTTGGGACGATTGAAACGCCGCCCCAAGCAGTACACATATAGTATCTTCCAGCATTGATTTTTTGACACTGATCAGATAGGAACTCACTCCGGATAATGACTTTCCCACGGCCGCTGCCGCTCGAACGCGGCACTCGCTGCGAGAACAGTGCTGTCTTGATGTCGTCGACCAGCAATCTGCATGCCGACGGGCAAGCCATCAACGAATCCAGCTGGGATAGAGGCTGCAGGATGTCCAGTGAAGTTGTACGGTTGGGTGAGTACCCATCCACGAAGCGGCTCAATTTCCTGGTTATCGATATTCGCCGGCTTATTTCCGTGCCGGAACGCGGTCGTACCGGTCGTCGCAGAAACAATGAGATCATACTGCTCGAAGCAGTCCTGCAGCCCGTCAAAGACATCTGTTCGAACAATATCGGCGCGCGTATATTCCCGAGTAGTCGGGGTCTCAGCCTCTACAACGAGATCAACCAGATATGGTCGAAGGCGACTCCGATCATCACCACGAGGATCGAATCCTTGTTGTTCGAGGTCATCGAGCAAGGATTCCCACAGAACAGTCGCCATCGTGTAATATGCATCAAGAATCTCCGTTCGGTCGTGACCAAGATCAGGGTGTATCCTGTCGACAGTCGCGCCAGCACGCTCAAAAGCGGAGATCGCATCATCCAGCGTTTTTCGAACATGAGGTTCGACTGGGTATGTGCCTAACCCCGGAGTGTAACCGATCATGAGATCATCAATCGGCTGGTCGATAGCAGTATGATACTCGGTGTCTGTCGGGACTGAAAACGGATCTCGCGAGTGTATGCCGGTCATAACGTCGAGCGCAAGTGCTGCGTCCGCAACCGTCCGAGCCATCGGGCCTGTGTGGAACATTGGAGTATGACTAATGAAAGCATTGGGTCGGTCACCTCTCGGAATCAACCCATATGATGGCTTAAGACCATATACTCCGCACAAACTCGCAGGCGTGCGTATTGATCCTCCCACGTCAGATCCTTGTGCGAGTGGAACAAGCGAATCAGCAAGTGCTGCTGCGGCACCTCCAGATGACCCACCTGATACTCGGTCAGTATCGAATGGATTTTTTGTTGCCCCTGTAATCCGATTATCTGTCGTTGTCCCTACCCCGAATTCTGGCGTATTGGTTTTCCCGATAATTACGGCTCCGGCCTGCTTCAGACGTGCAACGAATGGGTCGTCCTCCTCAGCAACGGAGTCCTTGAGCAGTAACGATCCTGATGTTGTGCGGACGCCATCAACGTCATTGAGATCTTTGATTGCAACCGGAACGCCGTGGAGCGGGCCTAAGGGCTCACCATCCTGAACGGCTCGCTCGGCATCGACAGCCATCTCATGAGCGAGATCGTCGGTAATTGTGACGAAAGCATTTGTTCGCTTGTTGCGCTCGCGAACTCGCGTGAGGTGGGCATCAATCACTTCAATCGGAGAGAGCGATCCCTCCTGCACGCCTTCGGCAATAGCTGTGGCCGTCATTTGCGTTGGATGTTTCGTCATACCAACAGAGTCTCAAGTCGGAACTAAAAAGCCGCTGTCTGTAAACGGAGGCGTATCAACAGAAGCAGAAATCCAAACCGGAGTAATACAAGTCGTCATCAGGAATGCGGTTGCTCACCTGAAGGTCTCGATAAACGTGTTGATTTCGTCATCGCTTCCTGTCACGATAACTCGGTCGTCTTCTTGGATTCTTAGATCGGGTCCCGGATTTGTCAGCAACTCATCTCCCCGTTCAGCAGCAACGACGATTGCTCCAGTCCGACCGCGGACGGCTGCCCCCTCAAGCGTTTGGCCAACGAGTTTAGGAGCATTTGTCCGAATGATTTCGAACTGTGTTTCCAGTGTAAGCACTTCCTCTTCCTCTAACAGAACTGAGGAGAGCATCCGACCGGTAACCGTCGAGAGCGCAAGGACGTATTCGCCACCGGCTCGATAGAGTTTTGCCGTGTTTTCAGTATTATTCGTTCGTGTGACGACCTCTGTGTCAGGCGCATATTCTTCAATAGCGACCGTCGCGTACATTGTCGAAGTATCATCGTCAAGTGCTAAAACGACAAATCGTGTATCTTCGATGCCAGCCTTCGAGAGCGTCTCTCTGTTCTCAACATCACCGGTAATGTCGACCCCTTCGTCGTCTTTCAAGTCTATTACTGTTGGTGACACGCCGTTATCTTCGAAGACTTCAATCGCTGCTTGTCCGACGACACCGTGGCCTGCGACGATAACCTGATCACTCTCAGGTGATTTCTGAGAAACTGTGCGACTGCTTACTCGCTCAAGAGCATCGTGGCTCCCAGCGACAAGCAAAAACGTGTTTTCATCTATCCGTACATCAGGGCCCGGTGCAGAGATAAATTCTCCATTAGACCATACCCCAATGATGGTAACTCCAATCTGTTTTTGAAGCTCTAACTCACCCAATGTCTGTCCCACGAGTTCACTGTCGTCCTCAACGAGAAGCTCTGAAATTTCGAAATTGTCACTTAGTTCAACTGTGTCAAGCAGTTTCTCCGTGATCGGAAGCGTTACTCTGTGTGCAAGCGCTCGACCCAAGGCTTGACGAGGTCGAACTACTCGGTCGGCGCCTGCGTACCGGTGATATTCTGCATCCTGCGTATTTTCGGCAACACTTATAATTCGTAAATCCTCTCGGAGTTCCCTCGCAGTGAGAATGACTGATACGTTCTCCTCATCAGAGACATCTGTGACTAAGGCTTGGGCTTCGGCAACATTTGCAGCCTCAAACGTCTGCTCCTGTTCAGGGTCACCACAGATCGCTTCGACCCCGCGGCTATTCAAATCTAATACCGTTTCAGAATCCTCGTCAATAATAACGTAGGGGACATCTGCTGCTTCAAGTTCGGATAAAAGAACGTTTTCGCGCGAGTTGTACGAACAGATAATAACGTGATCAGTGAGTGCGGTCGATTGTTGTGGGCTATCCTCAAGCGCCCGCTGAAAGAGTGGTACAGCCACCACTGGTAGCGCTAAGAATACGAGTAGCACGCCAGTGAGATTCATTCCAATAACGAGAAGATTTGTGGCAGCCGTATTCCAGAATCCGGTGTCACCGCCAAATCCAGCTGTGGTCAGTGCTTCAATCACGAACTGCAACGACTCGAAGACTGTGATTCCAACTCCCTCAAACCTGAGCAGTGCCCACTGATAGAGAAGTGTATAGACAGCAATAAGCAATACAACAGCAAGTAAAGATAATCCGATTCGTCGCTGCCACTCTGTCACTGTCATGTACACTTTCCAGCGGTCGCAGCGAAATGATATCTTCTGTTCAGCGCGGCCAATCAACCTTGCTGATAAACGCAGAGATAAATGGTGCGGGTGCGGTGAATATCCGTCAAGAGATAGCTCAGTGCCCACTGTTGGGAATATGAGTAACGGCTGTTTGGCACAGCCCGGAGTCTTCCTGTTCGACTGCGAGAGCGGGTGCGGTTCACACCGGGAGAACAGTGAGTATCGTTTGATGCGGACTTCAGACAATCCTGTGAAGGGTGCCGAGCTAACAGCAGAGAGGGTAACGAACGGTCATTTCGCATCAACTGGGCCATCCAACTGACCCCGAGATCTGGACCGTGGAAGCAACTGATTGCCGTTAGCTTGACCAATACTGAAGTTGTCGAGGTTCCAGATAATTCAATTGCCGCTACCGATCGACCTCATCGGCACACAAGTTCGGCGGTTGACTCAAACAAGTCTCTGCCGATGCTGTGCAAGCCCAGCCCCACCTCAACGAGGTGGGTGCGAGTGAGTAGGGTGAGTAGTTGACTGCAGTGATATTTGATATACACAGTCAGAATATATCCAGCACCAGTGCGTCGTTCACTGGTAAACACAGGGAGCTGAGATCTTGATATCAAAGCCGGGACTATCACAAACATTCAAGAATGAGGAAAATATGACTCTGTTGTGAATCATTGTGAGCATCCTCTGCTGTGTTGGAGTGACACAGTATGAAAAATGACATGAGCGATGCTGAGGCGGTCAAAACAGAGACAGTTCAACTTACCGACGCTGAAGGAACAGTGAGCGCTTCTGGTGAACTACCGGTCTCACGGTTCAAAATCGTCTCAGCTGACTTCGAAAGTGAACTGGTTTCCGTCCAACAGCTGATAAACAACGACGGAAACGAAACCAATGCAGCACTGCTCATTGACTGCGAGGGAAGCGATACTGATTTTCAAGCACTTGTTGAACTCTCCGACACACAGGCAACAGAGATAGGGTCTGCGCTCATCGCCGCAGCGAGCGACTGAGGGGTGTATACACCGGCCTCTGAGGTGGCAACCGGCGACAGGATATTTATTGTCTTACCTGCCGATCAAGTTTGACACTGTAATCTGGCGTCGTTAGATGATAGAAGAAGATTGAATCAAAAGGATCTCGGCTGAAAGAGTGTCTTATTCTGTGAACACACGCCAACCTTTTCCCCCCACCTATGTCTATGTGTATGCATATATAAATGTCAGCTAACCTGAATGTAAGCCGAAAGTTACTCCAGTGAAAGCCACACGAGACGTCACCAGGAGAAGCAGAAATGGGGAATCATATGTGGGCACTGGAATCGACGCTAAGATTGGGTCGTCTTGAGCGAGCTAAATAGGTGGTCGTTGACCTGGTGTGTGGGCTCAGGGCGAGATCAAAACCGAAAATGACCACGCATCGTGAAATTGATCAAAAAGTTGAAATCTGTGACGTGTCCTCACAGTCTCGTCATGGTTCAACCGAGCGACACTCGCAAAAATCGGCGATTCCCGAACGACGAGATACGTGCTCACTGCCTTGCGATTTCCACTATAGTGACACAAACCACCGAGGGGCACCGAGGAGATCACGATCTTTACCAAAGTTCAAGGAGAATGCTCCGAGGACGGAAATTATAGGCGTGATGACGAGATTCTTAAACTAGATGATCCGGGACGATTTAGTTAATACAGTTTTTCCGAATATACTGCACGGTATACAGCGGCAAAATCGCTCTGCAAAGTGTGTTCTCTGTCGGTGAGGTGTGCGAGCTCTCTCGGGGCCCAACTGTTAGGCTCCTCTGAGAGATAGACAGCCCAACATGGGGATATTGATTCTGTCATAAATGACTACCTCGGCAGCAAAATGTACATATTTTTTATATATCATCAGCATGAGTATGTCATGATGAGTACCGCATATCAGCTAACCCCTTCTATGCCCCTGTATGCAGTGGTATTTCTTGTTTCGTCTGTGCTGTCTATCTACGCTGTTATGCGATATTACCGGCACGACCGTCGATTGATTGTCGGTGTCTTTGCAGTAATGACGGCCGCAATGGCCTCGTGGGAACTGCTAAACTTCCTCATCGATAGCGTGACAAGCGAGCAACTCAAATTGTTAGGTAAGAATCTTGTCAATGGTATCTCCTACCCAGTGTACGCTTATTCGGTTCTTGGGTTCTCTCTTATATACGCTAATCATACCCGATGGATCAGGGTGAATGCCTTTGTTTGTGCTGCCCACATCATCTGTGGGAGCGTTATACTGTTTGTTTCCCCCGAAATACTGTATAAATCTGGCGGACTGACGATGCAGGGTCCGACTACCATCGCTGGGGTCAGTTTTACTCAATTCGTCACTCTCGATCGAACACTACGACAGGCATTTCTCTATCTCTGGGCACATGGGATCTTAGTTTTCATCATATCCGCTGCGGCTCTGCTCCGATACGTTATCCAGAGTCGACGAGATGTGGTGACCGGTCAAGCAGTTTCGGTGGTAGTTGGCATTTTAGCCCCAGCATGTGCCAGCGTGCTACTCATCACCGATACCATTTCACCAGCGTGGAACCCAACCGATCTCTCTTTCAGTATCACCGCTGTTTGTTTCGGTCTCGCAGTATTTCGATATAATCTGTTTCAAATGGTCCCGATAGGGCGCCAACAAGTCGTCCGAAGTATGGGTGACCCAGTGATCGTCGTTGATACCAACGATCGAATCGTTGATACCAACCTAACTGCGCGTAACCTGTTCAATGTCGAGTCGGATTGGCGGGGGATACCCGCGGAGGAATTCTTTGATTCGCCTGTGAACCGGTTCACTGGATCGCAGGAAACGATGGAGGTTGATACGGAATTGATCATTCAACAAGACGGACAACGCCGTCACTTCGATATTGAAAGGACGCTTCTCCGAGACCAAGTCCAAGGCAAAACCACCGGGCAGATTATTGTTTTTCGTGACGTCACAGAGCTCATTGAGACCAGACAACAGATCAAGCGACGAGAATCACGACTTAAGGAACTGCTTGGTACAATGAGGGCGTTGATACGGGCAGGATCGTATAAGAAAATCGCGAAGATTGGGGTAGAGGCTGCAAGTGAGGTTCTTGACGCACGAAACAGTATGTTTTGGAAATACGATGTTAAATCTGGTACTCTTCAGCCAGTGGCCGCAAGCGGCAATCAAGATGTACTTTCCGATGAGTCCCTCGTGCTCAATCCGAGTGAGAGTGTAATCTGGGAGGCTTTTCAGTCGAAACAAATCCAAGTATGTGATGACACATTGACTGAGCTAAGCCACCTCGACGATGGAAGATCAATTCAGAGTGAGGCGATTCTGCCATTAGGTGAGTCTTATTTGATGCACATTGGGTTGTCTGAGAGCAGCAGTATCGAATCGGAGGACATGTCACTGGTGCGTGTCTTCGCGGCAAATCTGGAAGCAGCACTCAAACGAGCTGACCGTGAACAGGAGTTAGCTCGCCAGAACGAACGGCTTGACGAATTCGCAGGGATTGTCAGCCACGATCTTCGAACGCCACTCAATCACGCGATGCATCATACCAACTTAATCACCGAAGCACAGGCAAGTGATAATGTAGAGAACGTTCAACAGTCACTGGATCAGATTGAGTCAATCGTTGATGGAATATTGCGGCTCACGCGTGCCGGTGAGACGGCTGAGGTAGATCAAAAGTGCGTAATTGAAGACATCGTCATAGAGGTCTGGGACGCCATGGCAATCGATGAGGCGACACTGGATTGTCATATCGAGGATATGACCATTAAGGCTGAAGAGATAGCTCTGTTCCGGCTTTTCGAGAATCTCTTCCGTAATGTCAATCAGCACACCGATCCGCCTCGAGTCGTGCAGGTCGGTACACTTCCCGAAGATGACAAGCAGATAGGCGACGACTCCTATACCGGGTTTTTTATCGAAGATAATGGAGACGGTATTTCAGAGACTGCTGTGGGTCGCATCTTCGAACATGGATTTACCACGTCCAGTGACGGGAGTGGATATGGACTCTCTATCGTACAACAAATCGCAGAATCTCACGGGTGGAGACTCTCAGTTACCAATGGAGCAGACGGTGGGACTCGGTTCGAAATCACCGGTGTGATGTCTCATTCGCCTGCTTAAACAGTATTGGGACAACGACGATTCGTTACGGCGTTGAATTGCTTGGCGTCGAATAAAGCAGACGTTCAAGCGTCTGTCTGCGTTCGGTTGATATATTAAGTCTCTCTATTTGCTCAGTACAGTTTTGATATCCTTTCATTTTCGTCGCTGATATGCCGTGTGCAGTGTTTAATGCGACCTGCTTGGACCGTAAAGAAAGATACTCTCTCGCTGGGTGTTCCAACTCAGTTCGATTGAGTAGTAATTCTACTTTAGTTTTCAACTCGTCCTCCGTGAACGGCTTTTGAATATACTCATCACACTGTAACTGATGGATATCGTTCCCCGGTTTTACACCGCTGACACATAGCATGAGTTGTTTTTTGTGCTCTGCTCTGATTGATGCAGCGAGTTCGTCACCAGACATTTCGCGAAGACGTCGGTCAAAAATCAACAGTTCGATGTCATCATGATATGTATCAAGTGCTCTTTGTGCAGTTTCGGCTGAGCGAATATCATATGAATCAGGAAAGTAATCCTCAATAATCGATACGACCATCTGCTCATCCTCAACAATCATCGTTGACAATTGCTGTGTCTCATGACGACGACTCCATGCGTCCAGTACTTGTAATGCAGGAATAAGTGCACGACCCTTCTCAGTAAGGGAATATACTTTCCTACCGCTCCCCTCAACAGCTTCGCTCATTTTGAGGATATTTCGCTCGCGGAGGTCAGATAGTCCACTGGACAACATCTTCGAAGAAATACTTTCGATTGAAGCTTCAAGTTCAGAATAGCCAGCGGTGTCTAATTCGTACACGGTATAGATGATAATCGGGTGCCATTTGTATGAAAAAATTTCTAAGCCGAACTTCATGTGAGTTAGATTTATATTCATGTTATGTTCTGATCATGCCGCTGACTGTCGCAATCATTAATTGTTCGCTTTCGTCTCTCAAAGATTCCAGTCCCCGATTCATGCTCACCACATTGATTTTGATTCCAAACATATAATCATATTTCTGGGCATAAATCACTCGATTTTCATTAACTGGTCTAATCTGTGCATACTTCGGATTACACAAAATCGAGGAGAAAGCCCACGACTGAAGTCGTTGGATGAATCCAACAACACACGATATAAACAACGAGCGATAGCCAGTCCGAGTCTCCAACGCCAATCCATACCTATACAAACCAACATTTCGTAAGATATAGTGATGAAGCAAGCCAACCAGTTCAACGTTCGCCCTCGCTCTGAGAAAGAACGTGAGGTGCTCAAACGCTGGTTGGACGCTTCTGCGAGTCTCTGGAACGAGACAAACTACGCTCGCCGCCAGGCATTTCTCGAAGACAAAGCGTCTGGGATGCCGACACCGGCAATCTCGAAGGCGAGTGCAAGGGCGTCCTCAGCAGTCGTGTCGCCCAGCAAATCATCCGCAAAGACTCGGAAGCGTGGCGGTCGTTCTTCAGTAGTAACGAGAAGTGCCACGCCGGGAAACCCGACGACAAGCCGTCGCCACCCGGATACTGGGGCAACGAAGGCGATGGGCGAGTTCTCCGAACCTCCGTCCGCAACGACCAATACACCATCGAGTACGGGAACCGCTCCCGACTCGAAGTGACGCGGCGAGCAGGGCCGAATCAAACTCGTGTACGACGAACTCCCAGATTCGTTCAGGGCTTTCCAACCAGTCACCGTTGATGATTCTCGACTGGGCACACCACTGGCTGACCATTCAGCCGCCCTCAACGTTGGCGCGAACAACCGCCTGCACGACAACGACCGGCTCACAACTCCTGTACGAAGGCCGAGACCTGTTCAGGCAGTTCCACGGAACCACGGAACGTATCGCGCACTCCCAATCGCGTCTCGAAAACCAGCGCGAGTCCAGCAAGCGCATCGACCGCTTGTATCGCAAACGCACGAACCGACGCACCCACGCTCAAGATAGCCTCGTTCGAGACCTCGTGGAACGCCTGTGCGATGAAGGCGTATCGACGTTGTACGTCGGAGAGATCAAGGGCGCTCTCTCGACACATGGCTCGTGTGGACGAGAAGACCCACAACCTCTGGGCTTTCAGACGGGTTATCAACCGCCTCGAAGACGTGTGTGAAGAGCACGGAGTCACGGGAAACAAGAAATCCGGGTCGTGGACGAGTCAGGAGTGTCCCGAATGTGGCAAGCGAGACAGTACGACTCGTCACGAGGATTCGCTGACGTGCCCGTGCGGGTTTGGAAGAACACGCTTGTAGCGAGTGAATCGTTTCTGAGACAGCAGAACAACGCAGTCGCGCCGATGGCACGGCCCGTGTACCTCAAGTGGAACAATCACGAATGGCGGGAACACCACAGCGCTCCGTCGCCGTGGAGACAACAGCCAATGAGGAGTACACAAACAGAGTACCACATCGAGTAGGAATATCGCTCTCGGAGAGGCTCAGAACGACTGAGACTCCACGAGAGGAATCCCACGACTTCAGTCGTGGGGGGATGTCAAACTTTTACACGGCGAGGTAATGATATGGTGGTTTGCACACAACCCTTACTGGTAAGGGAGTTGTATATATATTCATGGCCAAAGATACGATGAGAGACCGGGTGTGGAAGACCACACTCCAACTCATTACTGACGATATCAATCGTGAAACACCGGAATCAGCGTTCGACAGCCATGTTCCTGAGGGATTTACCAAACGTGATATAGAAGTTCAGGTTGAGGCTGGAGTTCGGACGGTACATGACGTGTTAAAAACGATGGTTGATTATGCAATTCTTGATGAGAGTAACCAGCAGGTGAAAGTTTCACAGGGTGGAAGCACGGCAATACATGAGGCAACCGTATATTCGGCTGGTGAAATGATTGGTGTGCTAAGCCACGACTCACTACCGAAGCAAGCACAGCCCTCGGACTGTAATACCGACAATCCCGGTGAATATGCCCATACAGGAGAAACTGATCAAGATACCAAAGACAGTATGCCAACTCGCAAGCGTGAGTCATCCGATTATAGCCTTGCTTCATCTGAGACTGAAGTTGGCGAGATAGGCGAATCCCCATTCGGTGAAGGCGTGGGATCGAGAGATGGATTTATTGAGAGTATTCGAACCGTCGGGCAACAGCGTGCCGACTCACTCGTGAACGCTGGATTCAATACATACAATGATCTGTATCAAGCATCGCTCTCAGAGATTACTGAGGTGTACGATATCGGCGAGACAACGGCGAAGCGGATTAAAATTCGAATTGGGAGTGTCGTGAGGACCAAGTGTGACGTATCGGTCGCTGACCTCGCCGAGATGCCAGTTGAGGATATCGCGAATATTTATCATACCGGCACAGACCTCGCTGGTGAGATCAAGCAAACCGCCAAAGCCAGGCAGATGTTCTGAATGTCACAGGAATATGTTTATTTCATAACTCGGGAGACATCTCTCAACTGGATAGACACGATCGAGTTGATATCGGGAGATTACCCAGAGTAAGCAAATGCTGAGCATGATATCCACCTATCTAATCCGGGATATCTCATCGCAGGCGAGAGAGAAACGAGCATTCGCTGACATTCTCTCCGTACTCGAGCAGGGTACTTGCCGAGCCGCCAGTTAGATGGTTCCCGCCAATTCGGAAGGATGAGAATCGTAGGTGCCTGATCATCAACAACACCACGCTCCTGATACACGTGCCTCACGACAAGTGTAAACCACCCCCTCAGCCACTGACGTGGATTCCTCAAGCGGAGACTTCCCGTTTCCGTTTCGACGGCGGTGCAGACGGCGTCTGACAGCACATGAGATGTTCTTCACGAACGTTTTTCACATCCACATGAGACACCAGAGAAAGTACACAGATCGAGCGCAGTCTCCACAGGAATTGTGTCTTCGGATTGTCCCAGTCCTCGCTTCTCGAAACCACGAGACAGAGTATTCAACGCCGCACTTACATCTCTATTCATCTCCAAACCTGCAGGCAGGATGGGAATGTGTTTTCGATCACTGATTTTGCTTCAGGGACTGCTGGTCTATCTACTTCGTGAGGCACAGCGCACGCCTGTATCCTCTCCCCACTCGCTTCCGATAATTGGCCTTTGAGGGAAGAGACTGAGCCTGCAAAAGCTTGATTTTTGTATACATGATTATGAGAGCGTTAGTGCGGCTTAATTGGGTTAATTAATTGTCCGCAACGGGAACCTCAGCGGTGTGAACATCAAGCTCGCCTGTGAGTTCGGTGTAGGAGTACGGCATGCCAATTCCTTCTGCGTCGAATCGGGTTTTCACATTCTCAATAAGTTGAAACTTAATCGTACTGGCGCTTGTGTCCGTTGGGTTAATCCAGACGCGACTGTTTAGAATAACTGCGGAGTCGCCGAGACCAGTCACGGGGGCAGTTGGTTCGGGGTTATCAAGGACAGCTTCAATTTTGCTTGCCTCGTCAAGAATGATTTGTCTGGCATCGGCGATACTATCACCGTACTCAATACCGAAGTCAAAGGTAACCCGGCGAGTTTCGTTAGCAACAGGGTTGGTAACGACTGCGCTGGCGAGGTCACTATTCGGGACGGTAAGTTGCTCATTATTGAATGTATCGAGCTTTGAGACACGCAAATTAATATTGCGAACGATACCACTATTTCCGTTCCACTCGATGTAATCTCCGACCTCAAACGGCTTGTCTTTGAGAATAAAGATACCAGCGACAAAGTTCTCGATAATATCACCTGCTGCAAAGGATACACCCAGTGCGAGCGCACCAGCTAATGTCGAAAATGCTGATAGAATCGCTGGGAAACCGGCGACGGTGGCCGCAATGGCGACTGCACCAATAACCGCGAGGACAGCAGCAACACTTGATCCGAGACTGACGACTGCTGAGGAAAATTCTCTAGCATTAAGCGCCTTCTTTGTCGCCCTGACGAGGACCGATCTTCCAATCCGATATAACAGAACGAACGTGATTAGAAACGTGATAACCGTGATACCGAAATCGATGGCGATACTACTATACTGGGCGAGAAACTCGCTCAGACTGTTTGGAATCGATTGTAAGATAGACGACAATATCACAGTGAAATATGTATATTACGCTCAAAAATAATAAAAGTAGCGAGCGTGACCACCTGCGACTTCATTCGGTGGGACTGTGTACTTGGTATCCCTCAGATGTTTGTTTTGATTAACGTAGGCGGTGTCGGTGCGTGATTCCACGAGAGGATTGAACAGTCAGGCATCCGAACAGACGCCAATTGCACCTCCACTAACGAGTTCGACAATGCACTCGCACGTTTCCATGGCAGTCGTCAGCAATCTGGTCAGTGTGTATCTGCGAACCCGCACTCGTCAGGCCTAGAACGACAGTTAGCGCGTTCTGTTTCCGAATCAAGAAAGTCACAGTGCCAACAACTGATAGTGACCTGCTCACTAATCACGAGCATGTACTGGTTTGGACTAGCTGTTGACTTCAGATCGCTTCCGCCGAGATAAACCTCAAGCTATACCGCTCTCGGTGGCTGTCTCCTCCGGCGTGTCAGACTCCAATGTCTCTCGCAGTGAGTGTGAAGTATCCAGTTGGTGCTCTTAGAATGCAGGTCTGTGTCGGGGGCTGCATTCATCCGAAATTCGGATTGTTAGGCGAAGCGGGCGCATTCGCCTGCCCGTTAACGGGTGAGTTCCCACATTGTCACCGACTGCATGATGAACCAACATATCACTCGGATAGCAGTGAGAAAGGCAGGGGGAGATATCGCAGACGGTTATTCCTGCTTGCCAAACTGCTTCAGAAGTTCAACAATTTCGCTCTCAGTGTGAGTCTCACTGAGAATATCGTGCAACGCGTCAGCGAGCACTTGGACTGATTCATCATCAACCTGTAATTCAACGAGTCCTCTATCGCCGCGCAGCCGTAGAGTCTTAATCGTCGGTGAATCGTGGATCACCTCAGTCGTATTGAGGAATCCAGCCTCTGAAGGATACTCGTGATCAAGCTGGTCCAGCCCCGCAGAAGTAATTGCATAGAGACCACGGTCAACCTCAGTCACGAGACCGGTTGCACACAACTTTGCGAGCGTCTCCCGAGCGGCCTTATTATTGAGTCCGCTTCGTTGACATACGTGGTGGACGTTCGATCGTCCATGAGCCAGTACTTGCAGCACACGTTCCTGCGTACCCTTGTCCGACATGTTTAAGCAGAATTCACACTCCGGATACGTCGATGTTGTCTTTAGAGTTGACACACAATCATTGAGATGCCTGCCAAGAGCGATGTGCTCTGCCAATCATGACTCACTTCCATTCCCAGAATTCTCCAGATCTTGAGTTCTCGAATGAGCCAGTGTAGTGCGTATACCCGACTCCAAAAGCAGTGAGAGTACAGTACAGTGCTCGTGTTGATTAGAGGCTAATTAACACCCCTCATTGGCAATCACGCACTGAAACTGCTCTGTACGCACATTCTCGAGTGCCTCTCCTTGAGAAGAGACAGATATCTTGCTAATTCTGCGTAATCTCTGTTGAGTCTCCGTCTCGAACGGCTACGACATCTCCACGAAACTCTTCTCTGGCCTCTGATTCAAGCGCTTGTTCGTTATCCTCGTACCGTGGTGAAATGTGTGTAAGCCATAGTGTTTCGCTCCCTGACTTCGCTGCAACCTGTGCTGCTTCTGTTGCAGTTGAATGGCCAGTTGAGAGGGCTCTCTCTGAGTGCTTTTCGCCAAACATCGCGCTGTATATCAGCAGCGAAGCGTTCGACGCAGCATCAACAAGATCGGACGAGGGCCTGGTGTCACCTGTGTATACGATCTTTCTCCCCGGCTTTGGATCTGATAATACCTCTTCCGGTTTGATGAGATCACCCTCATCTGTCTCGACAGCGTGACCATTCTGCAGTTTTCCGTACTTCGGTCCTGGATCAATCCCGAGTGATCGTGCCTTTTCGACTAAGAACTCTCGTTTATTCTCTTCCAGCACGGAGAGTCCATGAGAATAGTCGGTGTAGGGCGTTTTGAAGGCCTGAATACGATATGCCCCTGTCTGTATTGCTGGTTCGTCGCTGTTGTATCCGTGTATGTTGACTGAATAACTGGGCCATTCATACGCACCCGTGATCAGCCTCTTTGCTCGTTGGGTGCGCTGTTTGGGGACGTAAATATCAAGCGGTCTTTGGCGTTCATTCATCTCAAGTGCCTGTACAATCCCAGGCACTCCAAGCGTGTGATCTGCATGAAAATGGGTAATAAAGACAGCATCGACGTTTGGGGAAGAGTCGTATCTCATCAACCGCTGCTGAGATCCTTCCCCACAGTCGAACAAGATTCGATCACCGAATAAATTTAGATATATGCAACTCGTTCCATACTGTGAGGTCGGAACGCCTCCACTTGTTCCAACGGCAGTAACTCGCATGTGTATACATGTAGCTGAGTGAGAGTAAAATATACGCATGTAGAACTGACTCGAGGATGATTCCCCTGACTCAGTGGAGACATAAATCGGCTCATACATTCCTCTGCTTTCAGTTTATGTACATATTCACAGACTCAGGCAGATGACAGAGTCACAGCAGGTTTGAGACACGCCGGAACAGGGATTTGAACCCTGGATCCCAAAGGGAACACGCTTTCCAGGCGTGCGCCTTACCACTCGGCCATTCCGGCATAATATAAATTATCGATGTAACTTGTTTAAACTCTTCCTTTCGCTCTCAAACATGGTTCCATGACGTATGTAGTTACTGCGACGAAGATCACAATCAGTCCCGTAATGCTGAGTGTCTCTACAATTCCGAGTGGAGTGCTGCCGGTAAGTAGCTGATATCCAAATATTAATACACCAAAGATCAGTCCACCAATCACACCCCACAATGTCGATGAGATAACTTGTCGCATAGTGATTGAGATATCTCTTTTCGCGTGTAGATAATTGAACTACACTCAGTCCAGCACCTCAACCTCAAATCCATCCTCACGAAGAGCCTCAAGAAGCGACTCAATATGCGTTGGTCCCATCGTTTCAAGCTCAATTTCGACATCTGCTTTTTCCATCGAAACTGTTCGGGACGTTCGGTTATGATTAATCGCATAGATATTTGCATCATACGCTGCCAGAATAGCTACTAGTTCCTCAAGTGCGCCTGGATAGTCCTCAAGAATAGTGTGAATCCGAAGATACCGGCCGGTTTCGACAAGTCCCCGAAGTAAGACGGTCGTGAGTTGATTCATATCGATATTTCCACCACACAGGGCTGGGACAATGACCTCATTATCTGCAAATGAGAACCGATCATGTAACACAGCAGCCAGAGCAGCAGCACCCGCACCTTCGGTCAATGTCTTTTCACGCTCTAAGAGGTAAGTAATAGCAACAGCTATCTCTGAATCAGACACGGTGACAACCTCGTCGACATGTGATTGAAGAATCTCAAACGGCTGTGCACCAATCTGGCGTGTTGCGATTCCATCGGCAATTGTCTCTGCGGAGTCGATGCTCTGAAGTTCATCTGCAGCGAGCGATGGCGGTGCTGAGGCGGCACCCTCTGCCTGCACACCAATGACGCGAACGTCTGGCTTCTGTGCCTTGATCGCTGTTGCAATCCCACTGATTAGCCCACCACCACCGATTGGCACGACGACCGTTTCAACAGATGGACATGCGTCTAAAATCTCTAGTCCAATGGTTCCCTGTCCCGCCATGACTGCTTGGTCGTCGAAGGCGTGAAGATAATACCGGTCCTCAGTATCAGCGATCTCGTGCGCGCGCTGCTGTGCCGCGTCATAATCCTCGCCATGGAGAATAACTTCACCACCATATCGCTCAGTTGACTGCCGCTTCGACACGGGTGCATGCGTCGGCATGACGATTTTTGAGTCAACTCCGGCACGCGTCGCAGCAAATGCTACTCCTTGTGCGTGATTTCCCGCGCTGGCAGTAATTACACCACCACTTCGATCTGCTTCGCTGAGTGTGGCAATTCGATTCATAGCCCCGCGAAGTTTGAACGCCCCTGTTCGTTGTATGTTCTCAAGTTTGAGATATATCGATGCATCAGTTAGTTCGGAAAATCTGTCTGAGTATCGAAGCGGCGTCTGCCTGATGACCGGTTTAATCCGGTCACGCGCGGCCTTGATATTGGCCAAGCTGAGCATATCACAATCACAAGTGTGCACATGGTAAGGATGTGTCGCGTCAGTTCTCGCGTGAGTGGACCACCTCGCCTTACTGACTCACTGTCTTGCCGGTTTGCTCCGATTCAACTTTCACTGATTTTGATCAACGGAGCGCCATCTGGCGCTACTTGGGGCACGTTTATTTCCATTCTGACCGCTTCGTGTCCATTTAGCAAACGTGTTCGCCATGGTGTTGTACGGTGACTTGGTGTAGTCAGGAGCAGGACGGTACCCCTGTGTCAGTGAGTGATTGGACACCTCTTGGTGGGTTTGGATGTGGTTCCATACGATCTTGCCGGTGGTTGTGTCCCCAAGTGTCACTCGATACGATACTGGAACGCTTCTTTGAACGACCGAACCTATCCTGACCGCTGTTGTGTGGGCGATTATCCTCGTGGATGTTTCCACATTCGAACAACGATAAGTTGTGTGCGCTGGATCAATCTGCGTGACCTCAAGTGCTTCAAATTCAGGGTTGCACGTGACGGACTCGGACAACCGGTGGAACGCTCACTCGTGAACCGCCTTCGCGCACAGAAGGCGTTCACGGATTCCTGTGAGTTGCTCGAACACAATATGCGTACAGTCGTTTTCGAAAGCTTCCTCAACCAGTTCATTCAAGATACCGTGAAGCACCTGCTGAAAATAATCAGTTTGCTGACGACCAACCCGCTGAATGTTCCTACGTGCTCACTGAGTCCCAGTTTGTTGAAGATCGCTTTGTCGTTTCCCGTACTCTCGGTACCGTTGAGTTTGCCATCGCTCCAGAATCGCCGGTTGAGATGGCTACGACGTTTTTGATGCCGAGGTCAACACCCAAGGGGCGGAGACGTGCTTAGAATTGCCTGTGTCGGCCTCATCGTTCTCCACAGCGGGCTTTGTCCGAACGTGGCGTGGAAACCTCACCCTCGTCGTCGTGGAGCGTTGCTCCTTTCACGTCGTCGTCATTCTTGAACAGATATATAGAGTGTGGC
>JAQCNF010000033.1 GCA_028275165.1 Haloquadratum sp. | reverse complement strand
GCTGCGCGACATCCCGTATGTCGCAAGCGCCTCGTCTACCGCCTCGTCAAGACTCATAGTTCAGTTCAAATTTAGCTGCGTGATTGTATAAACTCTTGCATACCCTGCGTGCGTGCCATACGGAGGTGAGAGATGTTCCTGATTATCGCGTTAATCTATCCTGGCTGTCGAATCACAGTAGTAATATTAGGGCGTACAACGAATAGTATAATGTGACTACAGGTCAGTGCTACCTGTGCGGAGAAACATACACGAAACGCGGGATGAATCGGCATCTCCGGTCTTGTCTCCCGCCATCGGCAGACGGATCTCATTCTATTGTCCTTCGGATTAGTGGCACTCATCGTGGCGACTACTGGATACATCTGCTCGTTGACCGGGAAACAACTCTGTCGGCACTAGACTCGTTCCTTCGGGACTTCTGGGTTGAGTGCTGTCACCATCTCAGCAGCTTTGAGATCGGAAACGTTGATTACAGTAACGATAATCCAAGTGCGCTCGGATCAGAGCCACAGCGAGGGAAGTCGATGGATATCTCGTTGGGAGATGTGCTGGACCGCCACACTGTTGAGGAGTTCTCTTACGTCTACGACTGGGGGTCAAGCACTCATCTCACCGTCTCAATCGTCGAAATAGGGAGTTGGATGCTGTCGATGATTGACTCCGACAGTGAGGAAGACACTTCAACGGGGTATCAAGGGCTGTCACTACTGACGCGAAATGAGCATCCCCAGCGAGAGTGTACGTCCTGCGGTGACCCAGCCGACCAGATCTGTCAAGGATGTCTGAGGCGTCGCGGCCCTGATGCGTTGTACTGTCAAGCGTGTGCCGACGACCACAACTGTGACCGCCCACAGTTCCTGCCAGTGATGAATTCACCACGGTCCGGCGTCTGCGGATATACGGGGTGAGAATTGGCCAGATTAAGAAGGGTTACTATTTAAAGGTCCAAATAGTTAGAATCTATCATTACAACCCGTAGTGGGTGTTGGAAGCCCGACTGATGTAGATTCTCGTCAATGCATCCTCCTTGCTTCCCCAACTAGCAATTGTATTTAAAAAAATCCGGCAAGCCTTCGAATCAAATATACCCTGTATCGACGATAGCTCGTCAGCCAGCAGTTCCCGTTCTGCGGAGCTCCATTCGACAGTCGCCATTAGGTAATAGTCACCAGTCTGCTCGATCGCCTGTAGTTCCGCCGGGTTCATAGCCTGTCCGGCAGCGGGGAAAATGACTGGTTTACTGCTGTCTCAGGGCTCGTATCGGCGAAGCTGGTGGGTCGTCGGTTCGTACCCGGCTTCTCCCAGAGCCTCTACCCACGACCCGAACAGCTGTTGATACGGGGAAGTCGAGTACTTGCCCAGTTCGTTCATCTGTTCTGTTGTCGGCGGCCGATCGACCTGTTGAGCCACTCGTTGAATCTCAGCGAGCAATTCATCCCGTGTGAACAGATCCTCGGTGGTTCCAGTGAACGGACTGAAGCCCACCTGTTCGAGTGCGGTGTTCCACGAGCCAAATCGCCTCACGTATGGCGTTATCGAATACGCACCATACTCGAGCATATCCTCGGTCGTCGGTCGCCCACCAACCTCATCTGCGACTGTCTCGATTTCATCGAGCAACTCCGAACGCGGAATGCGTTGCTCGCCGCCTTCGGGGCGCTCTTCGTGGGGAATAAATCCGGCTTCACTTACCGCGTCGTTCCAAGAGTCGAACCGCCGAAAGTAGACAGAGGCAGTGTATTTTCCGTGCTCGATCATCTCTCTCGTTGTCGGTGGCCGCCCGAACTCCTCGGCAAGACGCGCTATCTCGTTGAGAAGTTCTTCATCGGAATACTCGGTTGATGTTCCAAGCGGTTCGTACCCTGCAGCGCGGACAGCATCGTTCCACGTTCCAAAGCGATCTCCACAGGTCCGTGCAGAGTAAGCACCCTCTGCATCCATTCGATTAGCCGTTGGGGGTGCTCCATCAGTGGCCAGCCGCGAGATTTCGGCAGTTATCTCTTCTTTACTTATGAGAGACTGTTCCTCTTTGTCTATATTGGCCGCATCAAGAGCGGAGTCGATATCACCGAACTTCGAATAAATTTGTGAGAGAGGATGGTTGCCGCGTTCTCTGATTGCGTCGGCCCATGACGATGGGTTTCCAATGGTTTCCTGTATCCGCTGGAGATCTTTGATCAGATCACTACGAGTTGTTTTGGTCGACTCAAACCCCGCGGCTTCGAGTGTCTCTTCCCACGTGTCGAAGTAGTAGTAATATGCCTGAGCAGAGTACTGCCCGTGTTCGTGCATGTCTTCTGTGGTGGGTGTTTTGCCGAGTTCCCTGGCTAAGTCCTGCAGATGCTCGATGAGGTCATCCCGACCCATGCTGGACGGTTCGTCTCAAAGATGAAAAACTTGTTTCTATACCCTATCGACCTCGCCTATCAGATCATTCAGTTTGTGTTTTGAAGGTCATATTCCACACCTCAAGCGAGCACTTGGAGAATTTGAGTGAGTCGAACTAGATTCTGGTCGTTTGGAGGAGAGTCGGCAGCAACGCAGTATTAGGGTATTCTGATCGTGATTATCGACGGAATCATGAACTGTGAGGCCAAAAGACGGGCTAGCTATTTGTCATGGGCTGTCAAAGTCTGACATATGCTCCAGCACCTGCGAACGGCCGTTTCTGGATCTCAGCGAGAAGTCAGATATGAGTGCCGTCGGTGCGGGTGCATGATCGACACCAGTCGGGAACGGTGTCCGGAGTGTCACTCAACAGAGATTGCCAGCTATCACCTCTAATTCACACCAGATGCGACGTACCGACCAGCTATCCCTACCACAATGGATTCAGAACGCCTACGAATCGCTTGAGACAACGTACGCGTCGGACACAGAAGAACTCTCTAGGGAGGCGGTCCACGAGGTCTTCCTCACCGAGGCCAACCATATCGAAACCGAGGAGGAAGCGATCTACGTTCTTAATCGGCTCCTCGAACGAGGCTGGCTGTACGAAGTTGATGGCCAACTTCGCAAAACAGACTGACACACTGTTGTCTGCTACGTCGACGGCATCCATAAAACGCCGAGAGTTCTTATTAACCAACACAGAGTATAGTATGTCGGGAATCGTTGGTTAATATGTGAGTTACTTCAACCACCAGTTCTACCACCGGGAGACGGGGGGTATGAGAGTGTAACGATTGACGGGTTGGTATCCATTTAGGTCTAGGTCAATTGACCTCCTCGGGGGGTGAAAGAGTGTAAAACCAGCAAATTTAGCAATCAGAGTCCGTCTTACGCTCAAGACTTGAACCTAGAGTTCTCGTGGACTTGCTTGGAGTTATTTCGCATTATTATAACGTTTTCGTTATATACTAGTATAGTAATAGATATAAAGAATAGCTGAAAAACAGTATATCGGCAGGAGAAGGTCTCTAACATGTGATTGAGTATATTAACTAGACCGCTATATTT
>JAQCNF010000024.1 GCA_028275165.1 Haloquadratum sp. | reverse complement strand
GGGCGGCGAGTAGTAAAACATCCAGCGATTGACTGAACCTGTAAATTCAATCCAAGTAATTGATGATTCTGATCACCTATTTCAAACACGCGTCTGGCAGTCATACAGCCGATATGTGTCATAGTAAGTAGTTAGTAATTGGCCGACATAACATACAAACGATGGGTAGAGATCTGGATGACGTGGACCGGAGTATCCTCTATATGCTTCAGGAGGATGCCCGCAACACGACCGCACAAGAGATTGCCAACCGGGTCGGCGTTTCCGCAAGCACGGTGCGCAACCGCATTAACCGATTAGAAGACGACAACATCATTCAGGGGTATCACCCGGAGCTCAACTACGAAGCAGCTAATCTTCCGCTACAGGTGAGATTTGTCGTCTCTGCATCTCCTGACAATCTTGATGAGTGCTCAGAAGAAATTCGTGGTATTCAGGGTGTGACCCACGTCCGAGAAATGCTTACTGGCCGTCGTAATATTCATGTTGACGTCGTTGGGACATCGACGATAGAAATCACCAGAATTACCGACGCTATTCACGACATTGGAGTGGAAATTGAAAGTTCTGAGATGGTCAGACGCCGACACGCTCAGCCGTTTAATCACTTTTTTCTTCAGGGGACCGAAGAAATGCAGGCGCACGCAGACGACAACGATCCGGAGAACGTGACAGAATGATTTATTTCTGACACGATTGTGGAACTCGCAGAATGCAATACGAATATAGGCATTATTAATATACAGAAATCGAATATACGCATCCTTGGGCTTGTGAAGTTCCAGAAGGCCGAATATGTTCGATTTCTTTTGAATTACTGTTATATGTAAACACAAGAGCCTTTGTTATAGTCAAAAAATATGTCATTCGATAATATTACGCCAACATCACGGCTTTTAGAAGCAAAGAAGCAGGTAAACATCGCTAAAGAGTGTCTTGATAGGGAGTCACCGGCCGCCAGTGACCTCACGGAGATATCCGACAGAATCGGTGATATAATCGAGACCCTTGAGACGTCCACAGTATCAGGTGGTGAACTAACATCTGATACAGGTGAAACGACATCTGTGAAATCTGAGGATGAAGATCCAGTGTAAACGGACTATACTGATCCTGTTGCCGAGAACAAGATTTCACCAGGACGGATCTCGTGTACTCAAACAATGAAGGTATCTCAACCACTGGTGTCACGAGAAACCCCGACGGAACAGCGACACTTGAGTTCAGTGCCACTTCCTCCAGTGAATTCGGGTTGACGTATTTTTCATCAGAGGCGATACTCACGGACCACATTTCGGGGATCGAGTTTCAGCGGGACAATCCAGCTCAGTCCTGTCGACTCAAATGGTGCACTCGCCGTCGTTGATGATGAGACCATCACCGCGTCTTATTCCTCGCCCGTCTGCAGCAACACCACCGCACATCCGCAGGTAGTATCGTGCTGCACGGTCCAGTGCCTTCGAGCGGGCATTTTCGCCGGTGGCTTCACACAGATTCTCCCACAGTCGGTCACAGTCTTCGGTTGTTTTGATTCTCATTTGTTGCACAACCCCTTCGATTTGGGGTGTTTCTACGGATACTTAAGATCGGTTCTCAGGGTGTGTAATAAACAGATGCGTGACTCCGCAGTGGTCACAAGACATAACTCACGGAGATCGGCGCAAATTGCACATTAAATTGGATTTTTCAATCCTTACTCAGGTTTTCTGTCCGTTGGAACGGTGGGTGCAAATACCACGAGGAGCAGATAAAAAGTATCTATGCCATAGTGTTCTATTCGTTTCGTTTGGGCAAGAGACATATACTTACTCTTGAGTAAAGCTCAAGCTATACCTCTCCAGACTTTGCTTCAATATCGGCCACCTGCTCACGATATTCATGGAACGCCTGACGGACAATTGCGCGGAGTTCATGCTTATTCTGAGCAGAGATATCATGCTTGTTGACCTGCCTCTCAACTTCAAGTCCGACTGCGGTTAACATCTCTACTCGTGATGAGCGAGATTCACCGTATTCTAAAGGCTCTTCAACTTTCTGAGCTATTTGCTCATCAAACACAACCCCGAATTTTCGGCTCATTTTTGTATATGCACATAGTGGTTAACGCTCTTGTATACCTCTTTTGTTAATATCAGTATCGAATAGGAGACAACCATACAATGGGGCTACGTGATTGATATGATAATAGGGAGTTGAGTGAGAATAATGGAGATGTGTGGAGACATGCAAACAACCCGAGGGAGGCCCCCGGTGTCGGTGAGTTCTATGATGTTCCTTACACCCAGTTGAGAATCCCTTACATCATAGAATCTCTCATTCGATACTTGGAGATGCGACTCTTTGCAGCAGTGAGTGATTTAATAACGTACATTGTGCACGATACGCGCACGTACACAGTGCACAATATTCACCAAATATGCACTCAGACACCGTTTCAGGCACTCGAACGACGAAATAATGAGCCACCCACTATACTGTTTCCTCACAACTAAGTCTTTTTACTTGTGTAAACGCAGTTTTATGTACTCAGCTGCTGATATCACTTTGTGCAACCAGAATCAGACTCACCCACACACAAGTCAGTTACAACCTACGTTCCAGCGTATCAAAAACAGATATGGGCCCGTGAGGCTGACGAGTTGGGCATGTCACAGGCAGAGTATGTTCGGAATATGATTCAAGCTGGACGGAAATCATTTGAGGATACTCAAGTATCATCAGCGAATAGGCCAAATCAAGACAGAGAGGTTGGCGTTGATTTACACGTGCACATCCGAGAGTTATTATCGACAGATCCGTATTTAGGCTGGGACGAACTCTCTACACGAGTCGTCTCATCACTGGAAGAGCCACTCGAAAAAGCACTGGAGAGACTACAAAAAGATAATGTGGTCAGATACAGCGGCCAGCATGGTGGCTACTGCCTGGTCAAAGATGCTTCCCGCACTGACGAATGAGCACTGAACCCCTCGGGGATACACCCACAGAAGACCCGATTAGGTACTTTCTTGACGACATGCAACTACATGGTAAAAAACAGCGGACGTGTGAGGCGTATAAACGCGTCCTACGTCAATTTCAGCAGTACATCGGGAGCGAAGAGATCTCAACAATTGCTCCAACATCAGTGAGAGAGGCAACACATCGCCACTGCATGGCATGGGTCCACTCTCTCAGACAATCAGATTGTGCTGAGAGCACAATCGCAACGTATGCATCTTACGTGCATCGATTTTATACTTATCTCTCGCACGTTGGTCTGTTCGACAGTAATCCAATGACACTGGTTCTTGAGGAGATGAACGAGCAGATTGAGACAAACCCTTCTCGACGTGAAACCTCTATTGACACAATGCGGGAGTTCGTACATTCAGTACAGCACCCACTCTCTCATGCAATCATCATAATCTTGTTAAAGTCCGGGATGCGTTCCGGTGAGTTATGTAACTTAGATATGCGCGATATTAATCTCAGTGCGTCCGAGACACACGATACACGCTCAATACAGCCACGTGCTGCCCTCGATGGTCGTTGTCGATCAATGTATGTTGATACTGCGCCGACAGCGGGTCAAGAATACAATGGAGAAATACGAACCGCATCGAACAAGCGAAACCGACCAACTGTAATACCACTCGATGATGAAGCAGAGATGGCTTTGTCTCGATGGCTACTCATACGCCCAGACACTGTTTCTGATGCTGAGCCGTTGTTCGTTAGCACTGCCGATCAGTGGGGGAAGCGTTTGACTCCTCATATGGTGCACCATCGTGTGGAATCTCATGCAGCGCAGTGGGGATGGCACCGATTGGGTGGTGACGCAGCGGAGAACGTGACACCGCACTACTTTCGACATTTCTTCACAACCCACCTTCGCGACCGGACAGGAGATCGTGGGGTCGTCAAATACTTGCGAGGAGATGTTGGCGGAGACATTATCGATACGTACACACACAATTGGGGCAA
>JAQCNF010000021.1 GCA_028275165.1 Haloquadratum sp. | reverse complement strand
GACGTACTTCTTGAGGACGTTCTTCGCGTATCCCGACAGGTCGTCGTTGACCACCACGTCGTTCGCTTCGGTTTGGGTGGTGCAACCAGCGTCGAACGCATCGGCAAGTGCTGGTAGGCGTCCCGCGTCTCACGGAGTTTCCGCCGTTTGTGTGCGTTCGGGTCTACTAGTTTCAGTTCCAGCGTCTTCGTGAGTTCGGTCACGAATCGTCCTCCTCGTGGCGCTGGATGTAGTTCGTGACCGTCTCGCTGGATACGTGGCCCGCCGTTCCTGCGTAGTAGCCCCTCGCCCATCGAATCTTCTCACTGTCGTGGTCAGCGTAGCGATGGTTGTATTTCCGCGAGGAAATCCCCTTGAACCAGTTGGCGAGAAGTGACGGTGCGTGCTTCGGTGGGCTACTGACGAACAGGTGAACGTGGTCGGGCTGAACCGTCAGGTCGAGAATTTCGAGGCCCTTGTCGTTGGCTATCTCGTGGAGGATGGTTCGCACACGGTTCGCGACCTCGCCTTTGAGTACCGATTGGCGGTACTTCGGCAACCACACTATGTGGTAGTTGAGGTTGTAGGTCGCGTGCCGTGTGGTCTTCATCCGCGTTGTACACTATGAGTCGTCGGCATCTTAAGACTGCCGACAGAGCGGTATGAAATCCAGCTGTGGCGTCGTCAAAGGATGTGTACGCTATTGTCCGCTTGATCCCCGCCTAAAGACGGGGGTATGCGCTCGTAACTGTATCATTTTCGAGAAGCTCGACGGTATTCGAGACCGTCTTCGGTACGCTGACTGGCATTCGAAGTGAGCGTTCCGTAAGCTCAAGCAGTGTGTCGAGTACAAAGCCGAAGATTGAGGCGTGTTTGTGAACACGGTGAATCCGAGGAACACCAGTAAGCGGTGTCACGAGTGTGGGTGCGTCCGAGACGACACCCGTCATCGAGGTGAGTGTCAGCGGTGCGGAAAGCAGAATCACGCGGACTACAACGCGGTCTCCAGGCTGTGTCCGGCGGGCAACAAACTCACGGCGTGACTTTGCGACAGCAAAGCATATCGCGGAGCTGTATCTCCGACGAAGCCATCAGTCGTCTCGGAGGAGGAGCATCAGTCAATATGCTGTCAGGACCGAAGACGCCGGGTGAGGGCAGACAGCCCTCCCTATACAGGTGAGAGGTCACTGACAAGCACCACCCTCAACGAGCGAATCCGTGAATAGGTGAGCGAAGTGGGGTGGGGTCGTTGACATGTGCAACTCTATTGCGCTCAGCAACCAGGTCAACACAGCAAGTTGAATTATTGATCCTGTATGTGAGCATTTAGAATGTATGTGTTCGCTTCATCCTAAACGGTCAGCGCGTTTCTAACACATCGAACAGGTCACCAAGCTATCGTTCGGTATCCACATGTTCTATTTGAATGAGATTCCCCAGCGTGAACGCCTTCATTCCGTGGGGGTCTCGCCAATCCGATTCTTCGGAGGCAAACACTTGTTTAGCTCTCGTCCCTGGTTTCAGACTCCGTCTCAAGCGCCTGCCATTCAACGGAGGTGCCCAACACCTCAGCTAATGAATCAATGGCCTGTTTCAATTCGGTGATCTGTCTCTCCTGGCTTTTGAGTGAGGACTCCAACGTATCGTGTCTGGCTGTCCGTTCCTCAACCACATCGGCCATTTCTTCAAGACGAGCTTCAAGTGTGACTACCTCATCGGCGACAGCAAGACCATGATCGGCTGGATTCGTGAGCATCTTACGATGTGAGAAGATGGCTTCAGAAACACTCTCGCTCCCTTCAGGAAGGTCGAGTGAGAGTGGAGATACCGACGATTGCTCAGATGGGTCTGTGTTCGTGTCTTGGTCAGTCTCGGCGTTGCGTGTCTCGGTATCAGCGTCATTTGAGCGTTCCATATAGCACAGTTATGACTAAAATGATGTAAAATCCCACGGTAGACTCCCCTGGGTCGGACTCAAGTGGATCGAGAGGGCCGATTCAGAGTCGTCACGGGAGCTCACATCTTCGATTCCCGTTCGATTTCGAGGCTTCCTGCAGACTTTGAGTAAACAGCCCCTCCAAATCAGCAAGGGGCAAGAGGTCCACAAGGCCCGACCCACTTGTCGGGACCACAGCCGCTTGAGACGTGAGGTGGAGCATTCGTTTCAGCTCGGCTGAGCGGACGTCTCGTATTTACCGGTTAGCAGGCACTAAGCCCCCGTCCTCAAGAGCGACTGCAGGGAGCGAGTAAGGCGTGGATACAGTGCCGTCATCATCTCGCATACACTGCTCTATAGGAGACGCACAGACCCACAACCAGTGTCTACACGATAGCGTGGATAGACATGCAATCGAAGGTCACGAAGTCATTGAGGGTGAGGTCACGCCTACCGGCAATGGCGCACATGTTCTCGTCCCGAAAGACTGGCATGGTGGGGATGTGAAAATTGTCCGAACCACAGAACCCGACAAGTAACACGATGCACTACGCCGACAGGTATCGCCTTCACCCGACTGAAGCACAGCAAGAGACGTTGGACTACCACCGCAATACCTGTCGGCAACTGTACAACCACGCGCTCACCGAGTTCGAGCAAATCCCTCAGCGAGAACGCTTAACCAACGAGTGCGCCAATTCCGTGACCAACTCCCAGACCTCAAAGACTGGTGGGACGAGCTTACTGAGCTGTACTCAACTGTTGCATGAGCTTCCGTGATGCGAATCGAAGATGGCATCAAAGCACTCTCACAACTCAAACAGAACGGCTATAGCGTCGGAAGTCTCAACTGGAAGCTACCTCTGGAGTTTCGGAGTTTCACCTACGTTCAGTCTGGCTTCGAGTTCGACAAGAGGAATAGTCAGACCGTACTGTCGCTCTCCAAGCTCGCAGACATTCCAGTCAGCTCTCACCGTGAAATCCCCGGTGAGGTCACAAGAGGTCTGTCTCAAGAAAGAACGGACTGGTGAGTGGTACGCTCCCTTTGCTGTCGAAGCAAAAAAGAACCCAAGAAACCAGAGAATCCTGACCGTTGCGTTGGAATTGACGTTGGTATCCTCAAGTACGCTCACGAAACGGACGTGCTGTCGGCCCACTTGAGCTGCAAAACGAACGAGAACGCCTCAAGCGCGAACAACGCTCTCGCGGAAACAATAAGGCTTGAACAACCGGGAGAAACAACGCTTGAAAGCGGCCGAGTGCCACCAGCAACTCAGGCGGAAACGCCACGACTTCCTGCACAAACTCTCGAACTATGACGCTACCGAGTACAACGTGGTAGCTGTTGAAGATTTGAACGTGAAGTCGATGTTGGAGTCGGCTGGAAACAGTCAGAATACTGCATCGTCAGCGTGGAATACGTTCACCACGATGCCCCGACATAAGTGTAAGCGAGAAGGCACGCACCTTATTGAGGTAGAGCCTACGGGGACGACCAAAGAGTGTGCTTCGTGTGGTGTCGAGTCAGACAAACCGTTGTGGGTGCGTGAACACTCGTGTCCTGCCTGTGGATTTAACCTGGATAGAGATGCGAACGCTGCGGTGAATATTTTGTCGCGTGGGTTTGAGAAGCGAGGACTGGGACAGTCCGAAGCCACGACGCCTGTGGAGACTGCGCTCGCTCTGTTCACTTCATCGGGTGCTTTCGATGTTGTGGATGGAAAGCGCGTTCGTGAGAGAGAATCTCACGGGCTGTCAGATGCCGTCTGACACCGTCGTCGAAACAGGAAGCCCTACCCTCAACGAAGTCGCGTCAGCGGCTGAGTAGGGTGGGGTAGTTCACCCCTGTGCTACCTGTAGAACGCAAGCTCATATGTGAGTGTCACCTAACTGCAAGGGGAACACTCATAGCACTCACACCACACATTACTGATAGAAGCTATCTGTGACTCGGCGTGCTCCGATTCCACTGCAGGCATTCAAACATTTGATCGACAGCCTCAATCGTCAACAGCTGTCAGCATTTCTTGAGTCATTATATCTCCGCTCAGGCGAGTCGATAACTGTCGTTGAACCATCTGCCCCATCTCACCCAGAGGAAGCCGAGACCAAGCGACTGTTTGTTCATACGGATATATCACGACTCACGCAATTGGCCTCTGAGGGTGATGTCGTGTTCTGTCCAGACGCTGCCGTTGATCAAGATGAGATCGAGACACACATAATCCGAGAAGATGATCTTCGCAATCGTCTCTTATTCGGAATGGAACCAGAGACAGCGAACACGATCGCGGAGCAATTTTTTGCTCAGCCTGTATGGGCTGAGCAGTATCGACAGGATGACCAAGACGAACCTGCTGGGAAGACGGAAAAGCAGCAACAAAGTCAGACTACATTAGATGCAACTCGACTGGTCGAAAAACAGCCGTTTGAAAAGAAAGATATCCAGTCACTGATGATTGTTGGAGTGGTCGTCATGCTTGGAGTTACGGCCGGAAGTATGGGTCTTAGTGGTGAAGACCCATCATTTGAGGAGATATCATCACCAAATGTAACAAACGCGACCCAATCGGCACAGTCGGCCGCTGAGGATGAGGCGATTCCAAACGATGATATTGATGAACCGCTTGCCGCTAACGGCATAGAATTATATGCAGACCGGAATGTCCGGCCCCGACCCAACTGTCAACGTTCCTTTCTTCACGTGGTGCAGATACAGGTGAACGCGATGAAGCATAATAATAACAATACAAATGATGGACTCTGGGTGGTTCGACAGTTTGCGACTCCACGCAATCGGGAAGCGATTGACTCGTTCTCCAGATTTGTGAGTATCGTCAAAAGTGAGCCATATGCCCCCCTGCTTCGTCACACATCTGCAGAGTTCGAACCAGACCAGTACACCGATAACTTTGCTGAGGTTACAGTCACGACACGAAGGAATGGCAGTGTGACCGGCGAATATGAATTTCAGATGCAGAAGATATCACAGGAGCCGTATGAGGGATGCTGGATGACAGGCGGTGTGGGTGTCAATCCGATTGTTGAACCTTCACGTGCTCGTTCGAACACTACCTCAAACACTACTTCATAGGTGCGTTTCTGCTAGTGGGTACTTATCCACAACAGTGACGGGAACCGTCTCGCCTGTGTCATCCATCTGAAGAGTGTGATAAAGGCGTGTGTCTTGTGGTTTCCTGAGTCCCGGCGACCCCGTGATTGGTGTCATGATTAATGAATGCGTCAACATCAGCGAAGCGCTATGCAGTGTTTTGATAGGGCCAGCGCCCTGCTCAACACGTCTCCAACGTTGACACAGCATCCACTGTCGTTAACTCATCGTACCTCATTCAGCAACACCACAACATTCTAGTTGGTGTCCTGAGGTACGCTCTCGTTGTCACTCTGCATTGCGATCGTGGACACGAGTGTTTTGATGAGAGGGCCTGAGCCTGTGTCATTGGCTCGTCCACTGTGTTTAGTGATTCACCCCCATCGTTTGTTAGCAGTGAGCATTGCCCTCAAATAAGTCGAGTTCACGCCCGAGAATTTCTTGATCCTTACCAGTTGTTGGTAATCTGACCAGTGTATATGTGCGAACCCAGTCAGGCTTGGAACCCCAGTTGACGCGTTCCGTTTCGACTCAAGACAATTACAGTGCCAGCAACTGTTGCCCCATACACATCGGTATACTGAACCGGAGCAGGGCGTGCTCGTGAGAGTGTATGTCTTCTCTCTCAGGACCACAGAGATCAACCCGGAGTCATTACAGAAGCTGAACTGAACTGAACTGAACTGAACTGAGGTGAGGTGATGTAACTCGAAGTTGAAGATCTCCATTCAATTCTAAGGCACACGGCCTGCACCGCCTGTAGAGTCGCTTGTTTCAGACTACCGTGAGCTATATTCGATTTCGCACAGTAGCATGGAACACGAACTAGTGATGATTCCCTCAGAATCTTCGCGACTGCGGTCCCTCATGTCTGCATTCCCTGAACCTGAGTCTGCGAGTACGTTTGGTAATGGAGATTCAGAAATTGAGCTGACATATAACCAAATACATCAAGATTGGTTCCCTCAGTTGGAGGAAAAAATAGAGCAGTATATCTCAGGTAAAGTTCTTCGTGAAGAAGTAATCGCTCATCTTGAGGCAGTTCCCTCATATCGACTATCGGATGGTGCTGCACCACTCACAGACCGACAGCAGAGGCTTCGACAAGTGGCAGATGATGAGCCAGTCGTGCACAATGTGAGCGAGTGGTATGCGTCCGTCCGAAATACGGTAGAGCAGGATCTCGATGACCTGACAGCAGATGAACGGTTACTCAACCGTTTGGGATATTTATTTGGATTTGTGTTGTTCGCTGGCGCATCCTCTCCCAGTGCCATAGTGCGACGACTCCGGTTTGCTTATCAGGTCGTCGGAGTTGAAATCGACTCAATAAACACCACAGGGGGGTGTGAAACAACAACATTCACCTGTCCATACCGGAACGTTGGTTCAACGATATATGGCAAACGGACTGTATGTCATGAAAAGCTCGATCGTGTCGATGATGGATATGTTCGGTATCTCCAAAAGCGTGGTATCGATTATCAACGGCCTCGAGGGTGCGACAGTGCGACACAATGTTATTCAGCTGTCTCTCGTTCGAGCCCTGAGCAGTGGTGGCCAAAAACAGACCCGGACGATCTCTCGCGTGAGACCACTGTGCCACCAGAATGAAACCAGCTCATATCAGGCATATTCAGCACGGATATGATGCATGGGCGCGGCCGTATGATTGGTTTGCTCGTTTGACTGCCTCGGTTGGGGGTATCCGTCAGCGGTGTATAGAAGCATTAGAACTTGACACAGGCGAGACAGTCGTTGAATTTGGGTGTGGGCCTGGGATAAATATCGTTAAACTGCAGGAAGCGATTGGCCCCTCAGGAAAGGCGGTTGGAGTCGATATCAGTGCCAACATGCTGGGTCGAGCAAAGGCCCGGGCGGATAAGCAGATGAACTCATGCATTGAGTTGGTCCAAGCAGATGCGACAGAGCCGCCTGTGCATTCAGCCGACGCTGTCCTCGCAACGTTCGTTTCGTCACTGTTCCCCGACCCATACAGCGTTATCAAAAACTGGTGCGACCTCGCTGATAGAGTTGTAATTGCCTCCTTTACTCCAGGGTCAAACACAGTAGCGAATATTGGACTGGCTGGGTTTGCACAACTCAATAAGAGATTATTCGATCTCAAACAGAGCAACCCGCTTACTCAACTTCAGAAACGCACAGAAATAGCACACCAAGCACTGAAAGATCATATGAATACGACGAACCAGGAGGCACATCTGTGGGGAACGATTGGTATCGCTGCTGGAAAGTCATAACCACTGCTAGACGACCATGGTGTGTGTGATTCTGTCGCAGCGAGTCTTGGACACCAAGTTCTTGTAATCATAGCCGTGTTATCTCAGTATGTCGATACAAAAGGAGTCGTTAGTCAAACTAAATGGCATTTCAAAATCGTTTGGTGATGTAGACGCCGTTGAGAGAGTCAATTTCGAGGTCCGCAAAGGAGAATTTTTTACACTCGTCGGTCCATCAGGAAGCGGCAAGACAACGACGCTCCGGATGATAAGTGGATTTGAGCAACCGACGGCCGGGACCCTCCAAATCGGGGGCCAGCCTATGTCAGCAATTCCTCCCGAGTCCCGTGATACGAACCTCGTATTTCAGCGATTATCGCTGTTTCCACACATGACTGTTGGTGAGAACGTCGGATACGGGCTTAAAAAACGAGGCGTTGACGCATCGGAACGAAAGCGCCGAGTGTCTGAGTATCTCGAACTGGTTGATTTGGGAGAGTTCGAGGAAAGAGATCCAACCGAATTATCCGGAGGCCAACAACAACGGGTTGCACTCGCTCGGGCACTCATTAACGAGCCAGCCGTCCTGTTGCTGGACGAACCACTCTCCAGTCTGGACCGGAAGTTACGAAAACAGATGCAAGTTGAACTCAGGCGTATTCACGAACGTACTGATGGCGCATTCTTTTATGTTACTCACGACCAGGAAGTGGCGATGACTCTCAGTGATCGAATTGCTGTGATGAACGAAGGTCAAATCGAGCAAATTGGACCACCAGAAAAGATATATCGAGAGCCTGCGACGCAATTTGTCGCAGAGTTTATTGGAGACACAAATCTCCTGACAGGGTCCGTCGTCACCCACTCAAATAACGCGGTGATCCAGATTGGAGGTTCAGAGGGAATTGAGATCCCTGCAGATGGCCACTCAGGGGAAGTTCAAGTCTCGATTCGACCGGAGGATTTCCAGTTGAGTGATACCGGTGTTGAGGCCACTGTGATCGAACGGTTCTTTCAAGGCGACCAGACAAACTATGTCGTGGAGCCAGATATAGATCTCTCACCAATTCAGATTGTTTCGCAGGGAAGTGGACATACAGCCGAGATTGGTGACCAAGTGACAATTAGTATACTGCCTGGCACGCCGGTCGTGTTTGATTAACTGTTGTAAAATAATACACTCACTTACATATGACCGCTATTTGATGTGCACGTTTCATAATTAGCACCACCGAATGCAAAAACGGAATAGATGCGGGGATTTATTAATGCGGATTGGCCACATTGTAGGTATGTCGGACGATACACACACTGCGAGTTCTGAAACGAACACGACGACAGATGGATTCTCTCGGCGTACATACCTGAGTGCTGCCGGCTCAGCGACTATTGCCGGGCTTGCGGGATGTGCTGGAAGTGCTGGTGGCGGCAGCACTCCAACGATTAATATCATTACCTGGGAAGAGTATCAAGAAATGGAGGAGAACATTGAGGAGACGCTCGACGTGAATATCGAAATCACTCCTTCGAGTTCCTCTTCAGAGATGTTCACTCAGTGGAACTCGGGCCAAGACGAGCAATTCGATATTGCCGTCCCAAATAATAATCTTGTCCCAAACTTTATCGAGGCGGATTTAATTGAGCCACTCAATCGGGATATCGTTACAGCCTATGGTGATATGTACGATAAGTTCCAAAATCTGGCCGAAACACAATTCAGCGCTGATGGTGCGGTTCATGGCGTCCCAGTCCGATTCGGTTGGTATGGGTATGCGTATGATACACGTTCGGTCCCTGACCACGAACCCAGTTACAGTATCATGTTCGAAGAGGACTATGTTGACGCTGACCTCGACGGTGAAATCATCATGTATGATGAGGCCAATAAAACAATGCCAGTGACGGCACTATACATGGGGTTCGAAGAGGCACTTGAGGGTGATCGTATGACCTTCAGCACAGACCAGATCCAACAGATGCGCGACCGCCTCATCGAGCAGAAGCCACGATTGCAAGGATATATTTCATCCGACCCGACATTTATTCAAGAGTTCCAACAAGGGAACTTCCTTGTCGGACATAGCGGCCGAAATGAGATTATCGAGATGCGTACTCAGGGCGCCGATTGGGTTGAGTATGTCGTTCCACAAGAGGGCGCTATGGCATGGTACGAGACGGCCGTCGTTTCATCTGCCTCTGAAAATAAAGACGCTGCATGGGAAGTTGTGAATGAATTCATTGCGCCTGACAACGGAGCAGCATTGGCGAAGGCCGGCTTCTCACCCAGTGTTAATCCAGCAATATCTGAAGAGCTGAGCTCTGAAGAAAACAGTCTCTATGGAAGTATCGACCCATCGCGATTGGATGGGATGATTCCATTCAAGGCGATTAGTAGCGACGTTGAAGAAGAATATGAGTCCGCATGGGAAGCCGTTAAGTCTGCATAATGGCCATATCTGATCGAACAGAGGAGTTGCATTCGAGCCTGTCCCAGATATTAACCACAAAACAGGGAAAAGTAGCTATTACTGCGGGACCAGCGACTGTCTGGATCTTGCTGTTACTACTGGCTCCGATGATATTTATGGTGATAGTAAGTTTCCTTGAAGTTAGCCGAGAGACATATGACATTATCTTCGAACCCACGCTGAAGAATTATCAGGCTTTATTCGACAGCTCTCTTGGATTTTGGGAATCACCATTTGTCAAGGCGCTCTTGCTATCGTATGGAATCGCTATTATTTCAACGATTCTCTGTCTTACTCTTGCATTTCCACTCGCGTATCTGCTGGCTAAGCGCGGAGGGCAGACGTTCAAAGTCGTTATTTTCTTGGTTCTGCTACCGTTTTTCACTATGTACTTAGTCCGAGCGTACTCGTGGGTTCTGATGTTCGGACAAGGTGGTGTCCTGAACAGCACTCTCTTATCGATTGGACTCATCAGCGAGCCAATCGAACTCCTAAATTATGGGGTGTTTGCAATTATTGTCGGACTAACACATGCGTATTTTCCATACATGCTACTGACACTGTATGCGAGTCTCGATGGGATCGACTTTTCACTTGTCGATGCAGCCCGTGATCTCGGTGCCTCTCGAGTCGCAGTTATGAAAGATCATATTCTTCCACTTACCGCGCCAGGAATTGTTGGAGGGAGTCTATTTGTCTTCGTTCCCAGCGTTGGGGCGTTTATTACACCACGTTTCTTAGGTCAAGGAAAAGTCCAAATGATTGGAATCCTCATTGAGGGTCGCGTGAATGGCGGCTACGCGATCGGATACGCGAGCGCCGCCTCAATGTTCGTCCTCATATCAATCGTTGCTGCAATGGTATTGACCTTTCGGTATGTAAGTATCGAAGAGCTCGGAGGAGGATAGCATGGCAACTGAATCGCAGGAGTCACGAAACACAGATGAAACAGCTCATGAGAGCCACTCAGGGTTGTTGCACTTTAGAACCGTTGAGCGGATACTCAGTCTCTCTCTTAACACCACTGCAGTTGTCCTGATCGGATTCCTCTGGATTCCATTGGCAATCATGATCTTCCTCTCATTTGCTGAGAATACCACGACGATCTTTCCGTTTGAGGGATTTACTCTCTCAAACTATGCCGTGACGGTCTCCGATGGAGCAATGTGGAATGCAGTACAAGGAAGCTTGTTGATTGCGACCGTTGCTGCGTCAATTGCAACTGTCTTGGGCGTTTTAGCAAGTCTCGCGCTCACTCGGTATGCATTTAAATTCAAGGAACTCTATCGGACGTTCGGTATTATTCCAATGGTGATTCCTGGAATCGTGCTTGGATTGTCGCTCCGGATTTATTTCCAAGAGATTCTTGGAATACTTCCTGGTTTCATGACAGTCGTATTAGCGCATTCATTGTACGGAATTCCATTTGTATTATTAATCGTTACCGCCAGATTATACAGCTTCGATGAGTCGCTTGAGGAGGCCGCCCGTGACCTCGGTGCTGGTCCACTGGAGACATTCAAAGATATTACACTTCCGGTAATTGCACCAGCCGTTGGAGCCGGGTTCCTGTTTGCTTGGATTCGGTCATTTGAGGATTATATTCGCGCGCTATTCCTAAGCGGACCAAACACCAACGTATTGACCATATGGATGTTTAGCAAAATTAAGAATTTAGACGCGCCAGAATTAAATGTGGTGTCATCTCTGATTGTATTTGGAATAGCAGCAGCACTTGCTATTGCAATGAACTTTGGGAATGTCTCCGGATATGTTGCTGGAACAGTCACTGAAGAGGAGGAGGCGTGAGTTGGCTTACCATAGCATAGGACTCACTCGGCGTTGAGGAATCGGCCTGCCACAGTAGTGTCATGTCTCGGGTGCTGACTTTAGCAATTCAAACGGTAGGTTTTCGCCTCACGTATTCTCTCAATACGAACTGGTTTTGAGGACTCGTCCGTGTAGTGGAGATATGGCTACCCCAGACGACTTTGGCACGCGTCTCGAATCAATGACTGACGCGTATCTTTCAGATATCACCGCATGTATGGAGGCACTACCGACATTTCTGCATGCTTATCAAGAAGACCGGGATCATGAGTCAATCTTAACTGAGATTGAAACGCTTGAGAGCCAGTGTGACCAGCATAATCAGCGAATTACGAGGTTTATTACAGATGCAACACCACGAGATATCGGTCTGCTTAATACTCGAATTAATTTTAATGAGTCTGCGCTGTTGGATTTTTTCAATACGATTGATGTCATCGTCAATCATACCGAGCGATTCGCACAAGAAGTTCACATGATGAAACCCGCCAGCGAGGCAGACGTGTTCGCTGATCTTGAGTCGATAGCTGTAGATATCGTGCAAATGATTACCCAGTTCACTCAACTTGTCATGGAGTTCATCGCCGGATTGACGACTGGAGAGGATGCCACAGAGCTGGGTGATCATATACGAGAGATCAAGCAGATTGAAAGCCGCTGTGATCACGCGCGTAACAACATCATTCAAACAGTCTTTGAGGAACCACGGCAAACTGAGCCATTGATCTACCGTGAACTAGCCAATCTACTTGACAAGGTTCCAAATACAATCGAAGATGTCGGAGACCAGATAATTATCATTGCAAATGACGAACCGAACATGATGACTGATATCACCGACAGACATGATTGAGCGACTCGCGAAGAGCTGACGGGAATTCTTCAGGCAATCCGCGGGAGTGCGGCCGTGAGCCGTCTACTCCACGGTTGTGATAATCATTAATAAAGAGAATATCGATACGAACGTGCTCACAAATACGTTAAACGAGGCGAAGTTCGTGTCCCCACCGAGTTCTGTTGAGAACACGTACGTCGAAACAGCCGTTGGAGTTGCAAACATCACCACTGCAGCCGTGAATACGGCGGGATTATCTACCAGCACACCGAACACTACTGCAGCAACAATTGGCATGAGAGCGAGTTTGATTACAAGTATTGAGACAGTGAGATACGTATTTGATTGTATGCCCCGAATCTGGAATGAAGCACCGACGCAAACCAACGCCAGTGGAAGAGCAAACATGCCAGCGAAATCAAGCCCCGAAATAATTATTATCGGGGGCGTAGCCGACAATTCACCGATGAGAATGCCTGCAATCAGAGCAAAGAGAATAGGATTGCTGGCCAGTTGAGACATCTCCGATCGGATCGTCGTATTACCTTCATTAATCGATGTCAGCACAAAAATTGTGAGAGCGACCTGTGTGAGTGAGACGACACCAAGTATAAGTGAGGCTACCGCAGTGACTTCTTCATCAAATGTTGCTGCAACCAGTGGAAATCCGAGGTATCCGAGATTAGAGTGATATGACTGCACGGTCGCGACGCTCTGTCGTGCAGGTTCATTGATCCGGTCATAAATGACCTTGGCCACTCCAAACGTCACAAACAGCGTCGCCAAGGAACCGAATAATAACGATGGTGTCATCAAAGCCGTAATTGAGCGGTTAAATGTTGAGACGAAAATGAGCGAGGGAAGTGCAAGAACATATGTTATTCGATTGAGAGTCTCTGTGCGACGTTCGTTTAAGACACCCCAATGTCGGAGGGCAGTTCCGAGTATCAAAACGACCATCATACCAGCCAACCGACTCATCACCGACACATCACAAAAAGGATCTACAGCGGATTAGATGGTTCGATTTATCTGTGGTTGAGGCGAGTACTCGATACTTACTCGAAGATCTTCGACCGCGATGACTCCAGGCTAGTTTCTCAAGCCAATTGAACCCCGAACCGGTTCAGAACGACAGCCATGACAGTATTTCAGTCCGAACCCAGAGGTCGTCGTGAGTTGGTCGTATTACTTGACTCCTGCTCTGCGCCACCAAACACTCACATATACCAACTGTTCCACTTACTTCGAACCCATGAGCGAGGCAGTATCTGTTGGACTGTCGCTGGGTGAAACAAACCCCCCTCTGGACCCAGTCGCTAGCTCTTTTTGCGTCACCTGCTTCTGGATTTTTCTCTGCATCATTAGCGAGGTCATCAAAGCTAACTGAGGAGTCGCGACTAATTGAGCTGGGAGGTACCTCGGGGTCAAATGAAGTGGTTCAAGACGGAGAGCGTCAACACGGAAATATTCGACTTCCAATCAGGAACTCGCCCTGCGTATGTGTGAAGTACCTCGCAAGCCCCGAGGCTTCACCGTCTTGACCACACGTCCCAAAACGGGCCGTGCCGTTCTGTCGCAGGCGAATTTCATTCTCTTCGACCTTCCCGAGATAGGTCGGCTGGGATTCACACCCGAACGCTCGGTGCGTCCGTGAGGGTCGGTGGTTCCAGCCCGACAACTCCTGTCGCACCGCGGGTTTTGAGAGGAGTCGCATTTCTAAATCGCCTCAGTCAGCGTCGAAGCTCTTTCACCCGTCTGTGTGGGTTTCTGACTATCTAAATTGTGCGAACCGTGGTTTGGTGAATCTTCCGACGGCCTTCACCCTCGAGGTCACATCAAAGCCCCGAGGCACTCGGCCTGCTCAGCTTGTAGAGACGACATCAGCACCGCAGGTGGATTCTCTTTGAGTCTAAATTGACTTTTCATTGAGGAGTTGTCTGAGAATACAGCAATCACGGACAAATATCTTCGAGCATATTATATTCGTCAATGAAATTGTAAACAGTAATGAGAGAACTCCTGACGATGTGGCGTGAGACGCGGATGATTATGTTAGTAGCCGTGACAGCAGCGGTGTACGCCGCTGTACTCATTCCATTTCAGACATTTCAAATCATTCCTGGTATCACCAGCATCCGACCAGCAAACGTTTTCCCGGTCGTGTTTGGTATCCTATTTGGCCCAGCCGCAGCCTGGGGATCTGCTATTGGAAATCTAATTGGTGATATTTTTGGGGGGACATTCGGACCTGGTAGCGTTGGTGGGTTCGTCGGGAATTTTGCCTATGGGCTAGTGGGGTACAAACTCTGGGGGAATCTTTCTCCATTGTCATCAGGTACAGAACCGAACTTTCGGGGTAAGATAGGGCGTCAGCTTGTCGAATACGGGATTATTGCGATTACTGCTTCTGCACTCTGTGCTGTGATTATTTCATGGGTTGTTGACCTGTTAGGGTTGGTTCCATTTGCTGTTCTTGGGCCAACGATTCTGATTAATAATGCAGTGGCCTCAGTTGTTTTGGGTCCACCGCTGCTCTATCTCACCTATCCACGGATCAAAGAGATGGGGTTGCTCTATCCTGATTTGCTCAGAGGTGACGATCTCCCTTCACCGCGGTCTGGTGTGAATCTGATTAGTGCTTGGGGACTAGTCGCCGTATCACTGCTGTGGCTGGGCGGAGGAATTGTTATCAGTGCCGGTGCGGCTCCTGGAGCCATCTCTGTTGCTGTCATCGGAGCGATTGGATTCATCATTTCGGTGATTGGGGCCGGCATGACCAGAGAACGTTTCTCTCGAATGGTATAACCAATCAAAGCGTGCAGTCCACTTACTGCCGTCCTGATTGGGTGAGATCATATTCATTAATACAGAGACCTGAACGACCCCAGGGCAAATCCAATAGACTCACCCTGGTTAATTTGTCGAACTGTCGAGTAACAAATTGTATGAACCAGAGAAATTTTACCCTTCGTGTCTGAGAAGTATGAGTGACGAATGGTAAGCGACAATCACTCAATAGCAGCCCGCCTTCGAGACGTCTTCTTTTCTTATGACCGTCAATCGCAACCACCTGAGGGGGATTCAACACCGACATCGTCAGAACGAGCGGCCGATGGTGTTCTCAAGAGTATTGACCTTGACATACCAGAGGGTGCATTCACCGTCATTTTAGGACCCTCAGGAGGTGGAAAGTCGACTTTGTTGCGAACATTCAATGCGATTATTCCTGATTTTATCACTGGGTCATTTGAGGGTTCTATTGAGGTATTGAATCAAGACACAACCCAAACACGTGTGAGTGACATGGCAACAGATGTTGGGTTCGTGCTGCAAGATTATGAGTCACAATTGTTTGCGACAAGCATTGAATCAGAACTTGCATTTGGCCCTGAAAACATCGCCGTCCCACCTGATGAGATTGCGCAACGAGTCTCTGCGTCTGCCAAGCTTGTTGGTCTTGATCATTTAGACCGCTCTCGCGAACCAGCCGACCTCTCGGGGGGACAAAAGCAGCGACTCGTCTGTGGTGGGGTTGCTGCGATGCATCCACAGATGTTACTCTTAGACGAGCCAACGAGTGATCTTGACCCAAAGGGGACAGGCCAGTTACTCGCAGCCATTCGATCACTAACCGGCACTGAACTCGGAACACGCTCATCTCAAACAACAGCCACTTCATCTACAGTAGAAACCGACTGGGGAGGGCCAGAGACGATGGTGATGGTGACACATGACATTACTGAAGCGCTACACGCAGATTACGCAGTTATCTTAGCTGACGGAAAGATAACTGACACAGGGCCGGCAGACCAGCTGCTGCGGTCAGCGTCGACACTCCGTGAGCGAGATATTGCAGTACCGCAATTGGTTGATATATTTGATCGCCTCGGTGTGCCCACGTCTGACCTCCCATTGTTTGTTCCTGATGCGATTGAGGTGTTTGAGTCCCGAGGCATGGATTGGAATCCAGAGCAACTTACTGTCGATGGAACAGCTCCAGCGGGCACTGGAAGCGCAACGGGTGAAGTGCAATTTACACTAAACGACGTGAGTTTTAGCTACGAGTCGGCAAGTGAAACGATACCAGCTGTTGATGACGTCAGCTTTCAGATCGAAGCCGGCGAAGTGATTGCACTTATCGGACACAATGGCTCGGGCAAAACCACACTAGCAAAACAACTCAATGGTCTCCTCACTCCTGATAGTGGGTCAGTCCAGTTCGAAGGAAGAGATGTCTCCACATATTCGATGTCGGAAATCGGGCAATCGGTCGGATTTGTATTTCAGAATCCTGATCATCAGATATTCGCCAACACCGTTCGCAAGGAAGTCGAATTTGGCCCCAGAAATTTCGATATTCAAGAATCTGAACTACAAACAAGAGTTGATTCCGCTCTTCAAACGGTCGGCCTCTCCGAGCATGAAAATGCAGATCCATTTAATCTCTCCAAGGGGCAGCGCCAGCGAGTTGCGCTTGCAAGTATCTTGGCTACCCACCCCCGGATACTCATTTTTGATGAGCCAACGACCGGACTTGATGCTGCCCAGCGTGATTCGTTCATGTCACTCATCACTCGGTTAAACCAGGAGGAAAATCTCACTGTCATTATGATTACTCACTCCATGCAGACTGTCGCACGGTACGCGCCCCGTTCAATCGTGCTGCGCGATGGTTCAATTGTATATGATGGGTCAACGCGTGCGCTCTTTGCCGATATAGAGCGTCTTGAGATGAATAATCTACGCCCCCCACCGGTGGTAAACCTCGCACAGAAGCTCTCATCTCGCAGTGAGAAACTATCGTCGTCACTTCCGCTATCAGTGCACGAATTTATCAACTGCGTTAACGATACGGTGTCGACAAGAAAATGAGTCGGAGTTCTCTTTATATCAATCGCGACAGCACCCTGCACCGCCTGGACCCGCGGAGTACATTAGCCGGAATCATCGGGCTATTTATCGCCGGATATATTTTTGATCATCCCGCGTTCGCCGGGGTTCCAATGCTCGTTGGATTTACTGTACTAGTACTTGTTGGTGGATGGCCAAATCTGAGACGCCTCACTCCAATTATTGTGGCGTTATTTAGCGTCGGATTAGCCGTCTGGCCCTTTTTTACTCCAGCCGGGGGGTCAACACTGATTGCGTTTGGGCCGGTCGCACTTACCGAGCGAGAGATATTTTTCGCCTTGGGTCGATCAGAGCGAATTGCGACATTCATATTCGGTGGATTGATATTTGTGACAACAACGACAAACGAAGAGATTGTGCGTGGACTCCGCCAGTTGGGGTTTCCCTATGTATTTTGTTTTGCTATCGGCACAGCTCTTCGACTTTTCCCGACGTTTATTGATGCTGCACAGACTGTCAGGCAAGCACAAGAGGCTCGCGGACTAAATGTTCAGAGTGGCGGACTGCGCGACAGACTCCGTAACTACATCCCGCTGCTTATTCCAGTATTTATGACAGCCTTTCGAAATGTGACAACACAATCGATGGCACTTGAAGCACGAGGATTCGATACTCAACGGCAGCGCACGTTCTATAATAAAACGTCTCTCAAGAGAGTCGATTGGGCAGTTATTCTGGTCGCCTTCGTTATCGCGGTGACTGCTGTCTGGCTGCGTGCGCAAGGGTTTGGTACACTTTGACATCACTCATTACCCAGATACGTGGCGACTGCAGTATGCGTTTGAGAGGCAGTTCATACTTTTCACTCAGTCGAGTGATAGCCGGGGTGAGTTGGTCACCACATCAGCCGACACAGTTAGCTCTCAGCGATATATCGAAAATAACATCTAATATGTGCGAGGCGTTAATTACGTATTGTAATCCGCAATTACCAGTTGAGCGACGCTTACCGCATTAGAGATAGCGATCTGAAATCCGGCTTCAAACCCATCACTAAACATATTTTCGGATGCAGACGTCTCATCAATCGGACGGTCAAAGTTCGAGATACCTCTAATGGATAGATACTGTGAGAGACGGTTATGTCGCTTGAGACCTGTCGCCGTTCCGAAGTCTTCCATCTCGGTGATGAGGTATGAGTCCAGGCCATGTTGTTCGACTAGCCACTGTACGTGGTGAGCCGTTTCCGCTCCATGCCACAGTTCATCCCCACAGACATTCGTCCCAATGTGAACGCTCTCTGTGTGACAGCTGTCGGATTCGGAGACGAGACGATCAGTAACCCTGATAAGATTCTCGTTTAATTCAAACACACCGGCCTCTGTGTATGGATTTATTTTCAGTGGGATTGAGTCATCGCCACTGTCGTATCGGCATTTTCGATCCCAGTCCACGACAGCCGATGAAACCACAACGTCACCGATGCTTAATGAAGGACGGCCTCCAGCGACTCCGACTGTCATGATAAGAGTATCATCCAGATCAACGGCTGGATTGGCACACAGAGTGGCGACAGTGGTTGCAGCGTTACTCTTTCCGATCCCAGTTGGCACTATCCCAATGGAGCGGTCTGTAATCGCGAGAGAGTGATCAAGGCCTCTCAAAGAGAGATGTTCAACCACAGACAACTGGTCGGTCCACGCAGCGTACTCACTTGGGAGTGATTCAAGCGTGTCAAAGGCAGGCAAAATAAGTGTGCGCAGCGAGTTCACCATATATTATTGATGTCAGCCTCAGAATATAGGGAGGACGGTTGCTCAATTGTGCCACATTGATTATAAACACGTCACTTCTACATGATCCGGAGCAGCCTGTGTGAGCTAAGACATTTAAACGAATATTGCTCTGTTTTGATTAATCGAACGAGTTGATTTCTGGCTTTCTCGGAAATACTCTGCTAAAGCCTCCCAGGGATAGATAGTCCGGTGACTCAGAGCCATCACGAGGCGGCACGGTCGATTCAAACGGTCTCGGCCACTTGGTTTGCTGATACAGATTTGAGGAGAATACTGGTGACTTTCGCCATCAGATGAATCCGACAGTTGAACTTACAATCCATCATCCCACGCACTGTGCGTGAGGAACTGGCAGTTGACTCGATATATGCAACGACTCTTGCTCAAAAGCAACAGCTAAACCGACCACACCGACAGTCGTGAAACGAGTCACTTGAAGCCTATTATGCGGGACGAGTCACGGCTTCCGAAACCGTTGGCCGACTGTCCGGCAAACCTTCGACTCTCAGCCTTCAGGATTGAGTTGGCCTGCCCGGCAAACACCGGGTGAGAGGCCCGCGTCTTGAGCCGCGGGACGATGTCATGAGTAAACACTCGTCTGTATACTGGTGGGCGTGAACCACACGAGGTGTGACCAATCGCTATCAAGCTGATATTATCTGCGGAGGAATCCCACACAATCAATTTGTATACAGACATGTACTTTTCGTCGAGGCAACTGCCGCAACAATTCGTTCACTCCCTCTGGTCTGAATAGTCATTTCGATGGATAGCCTCGATTGCACGGTAGAAACGGGCAAATTGACGCGATACGAAAGAGGTTAAGCATTCGTTACGACACTGTTTATTCACGAGAACTGAGCCTCGATGCGTCGTGGGCTTCACAACGTCATATACTGATTTTGGCTGCCATTGAGGGCGCTCAGCCCCTCCCTCAGCGAGCGGTGAAGCCGCGGGGGGTTACAGGTACAGCGCCGCACGAGTTACTTGGACTCTCACTGTCATGGTTACTCGACAATCGAATATTACGATATCTGCAAGCTGTTCAAGCGCGACAAGAAGCGTGTGGCTAAGTGTCCGATACGACGGGAGAGTAGGACACACTCCAACCGCCCGTGAAGGGAATCGCCTGCGGAGTCTGGAGCCGTCGTGTCACTTTGGACATAACCCCTGACACAGAAACAGCAAGCATCCCGACAAGCGCGGTCAGGTGGGGTAGTTTAGATTGCGTTTGACTTTTCCATTTCCCGGAGGTCATCGACTCGATCTCGTATCTCCTCCATCTCACCACTCTCTCGTTTTGAGTCGACGTGGCCGTACATGAGCCCCATTCGATAGTTGGATCGCAGTGTCTCCTCGTTTCGGTCGAGGAAGTCCCAGTACAATGCATTAAATGGACAGGCGTTATCACCCGTCGTTTTCGTCTTATAATACGCACAGTCACCGCAGTAATCGCTCATCTTATCAATATAATTGGCTGAGGCAACGTACGGTTTCGTCGCAAAGACGCCCTCTCCGTATTGACCCATCTCGATCACATTCGGGGTTGTGACCCAGTGATATGCGTCGACATAAGTCGCATTGAACCATTCGTTCAGTTCTGATGGTTCGACTCCCCACAACGTTGCGAAGTTAGCCAATACCATCAGTCGCTGAATGTGGTGGGAGTATCCTCGTTGGTCAACGCCTTCGACAGTCTGTTTGAGGCAATTCATCTTTGTGTCGGCACTCCAGTACAGCGACGGGAGTTCATTGTGAGCATCGAGCTGGTTTGCATCGGCAAGATCAGGCATCGCATGTCGATATACATGACGCATGAACTCGCGCCAGCCGAGCATCTGTCTAATGACCCCTTCAGCCGAGTTGAGCTCGATATCATCTGAGCTGTGATATGCGTCTTCAATCTCGGTGATTACCTCCCATGGATGAAGAAGTCCCATATTAATGGCTGACCCCAGTAATGCATGAGACATTGCCCACTCATCAGTTCGCATAGCATCCTGATATGGGCCAAAGTCAGGAAGTCGTTCGGTAATAAAGTGCCGAAGCTTCTGGACTGCTTGTTTTCGTGTTACCGGCCAAACAAGAGTTGAGTCGTCTCCCCACGTGTCGAACTCGTCTGTAACCCAGGCACTCGTTTCTTCAGTTAATGAATCGTGCTCAAGCTGCATAACAGATGGTGCCTCCCAATCATCGGGTGGGAACTCTTGATTTTCGTCATCATAGTTCCACTCATCACCAGTCGGAGTTCCATCAGGTTCCATGAGGACGCCAGATTCGCGGCGCATCCAGCGATAGAAGTTCTCATGTCGAAATGTGTCCGTCTCGGAGTCATTCGCCCATTCATCGAATGCTTTCCGTGTGCTAATGAATAACTCATTTGGGACGACACGCAGATTTCCATCGGCTTTCTCAACGAGCTCTCGGAATCGTGTACTGCTTTTGTAGCTCGGCGACCGCATCAAGACGAGTTCATCGTCAGGGTACTCTGCAAAGTACTGCTTGAGACCTGCCCCGAACGAGTCAGATTTGATGTAAATGACCTCATAACCACGGTCACGGAGCTCATCTCGCAGATGTCGCATGCCGCTGAAGATGATCGTGAGTTTATCATGATGATAGAACTTCCGCCGTGCAAAGTCATGAGCCTCTATCATCAATACCCGCGATCCGGCGTCGGCGCGAGAGATGGGACCAACCTCAGGGTGAAGATGTGTTCCTAAGAGCCATGGAACCGATTGTGAGTCATCCATGGGGTAAGTATCGACGTCCCCAACTGCAGGCTGTATCATTATGTGAGGTTATGTCGCCGTGTATTTGGGTCCAATGGTCAGCTCAGTTCAGTTCACTCGCATACACAGAGAAAGATCATGATACTATCCTATCCGACAATTCAACTGCGGAGCTTCATCTTGGATGGTCCCCAGAGCAAGTCATGCCTGAGGATTTATTGGCTCTCTGTATCAGTATCTCCGATGATCGTCTCATAATCCGGCGGGTGATGTGAGTCAACTAACACTCGCATCCAAGTCGTGTCGATCTCAAAAAAAGTGCTATTCGGGTCGGTTAAGTACTTACTCCTGCCATATTTCTGTATATAGAGTTCTTCAGCGTGCTCAACATCTCTCCCAGTGATTTCTCTGGCTTCACCCTCAATCTGGATATCATTCGTGTAATTCGTGACGACAAGTGCCACGCGGGGGTTCTCTATTAGATTGTGATATTTTCGATATGTTGTTGCAGTGTTCACATAGATGGTGTACTCCTCATCGCACACGAATCGGACTGTTGCTGCCTCAGGCTGACCTCCTGATGAGGCCGTCGCCAAGGTGCATGCCTCAGCCTCGGTGAGGAGTTCTGATGCAATAGCTTCCGCCCTGTCAGTAGTCATCAATGCTGATACACACGCTGGGAACAAAGAGAGGTGCGGTTGATATTGTGGGCTTATTCATCCACCTTGGTCATCGTGCGCTCGGGATAAGTGCTCTAAGCATCCACGAATCTTGCTCTTATGAGGCACTACGTTGAGTTATGATAACGCTACCGAGTACGAGTGCCCCGCCACAAAGCAACGAGAGCGTCATTTTTTCATTCAAAAAAAGCACGCCAAGAGCGACGGTTACAAGCGGCTCAACAGTACTAATAATGCCAACACGGCTTGCCTCAAGTCGGAGAATGCCCTCGTAGAATAGTAAGTGTGGAATAACAGTCGAAATGATTGTCAGCCCGAAAATTATCGCCCAGTGAGAGATCTCCGTGGGCATAGAGATTCCACCCTCAACGAATCCATACCCTACCATCCAGATGCTGGTCGTCACAAGAATTCCCAATGATAGACTCTTGGGTGAGACATCTGCGGTAGCTATTCGACTCCCGAGCGTGTAAAACGCATAACAGAGAGCGGCGAGCAACGCCAGTAGCACTCCACGTATATCGATTCCACCGGTGTCAATGCCGACGATCAGTACAACACCCGTGATAGACATCACTAATGCAAATAGCTTGAACATCTCGAGCGATTCAGTCGAAATTGCCACTGAGAGAAGCGCGACGATTGCAGGGTAAATATACAACAGCACTGTTGCCAGCCCAGCAGGGAGATACTCAAGTGAAAGAAAAAAAGCAATCGTCATTGCAAAATACACTCCGCCTAATATAGAACATATCGCCCACTGGTCTGTCGAATGTGGGATACTCCAGTTATTCAGATACGCAACTATCGCAACTCCCACACTTGCAAACACAAACCGAGCAGGAAGTAGTGTCGTCAGCTCAAGATTAGCAAGGCGTGCAAGCTCACCGAAGACGCCAATTGTCCCAAAGCCACCAGCGGCAGTCGCGATTAATATGGTACCAGTAGTTACATCCTTCACGTGAAATCTGTCGACTCAATATTCGACGTGTGAACAGACGAGTGTCCATACTCAAATATCTGAGTGACCGAACAGAGTTGGCTCAAGGCACCCTGAATAAAGCTGGTTCAAAGTAAGCAATGGTTCCGAGTTCGCCTCTCCGGCGACTTGATTGGAACAGCTCACGTCACATGAGACAGTGACCACAGGCCGTCCGGTTCAGACCTGACGAGCAAACCACCTTGTCGATTCCAGATGCTCTGCATTCGGTTCTGAAGTCGAACATTCAAGCGCAGCTACTGCGTTCTGGTCTGTTAGGATATCCCAATCTTTCGTATAACAAATCACTGTGTGTTCCTTATCGAGTGATAGAGGATTCAGCTAAGCGAACGATATGGATATCGCAATTCCGTCGGTTGTCATGTAATATGTATATCGAAATTAGAATCATATCTGGTTTGATCAAGGTGTGATCTGCGATTTCGACAGAACTCGTGACCGGAAGCTGCCTCAGTTCGCCTCTCGGCCGCCTACTCTCGTCTTACGACCACCTATGTCGGAGTCTGCTACCAGTGTTGCCACTCGAAATCTCGGCACGGGTCAGACTATGCGGCTCACGACCCAGTACCGGTGTCTCTCTTGAACACCGTCAGTGCGCTATCGGCCGGCGCGAACAGCATATCTGCACTCTCCGGTTAATTCGACTTGCACCAGCAAATCAACTGTTCGCCAGATTGGGCACGGCAGATAGCCAAACACAATTGAAAAGAGTCGCAACCCATATGTCTAGCAGTGATATCGCTATTACCTACCCTAATCCTGCAAAAGGTCACGAAACAAAGAGGACACGTCCGGCAGTAGATGTGTGGTGTCCCTTGAGGCTAGATGGTTGAGATACGAAGCATCTCATCATCACGGGAACTCACGTCTTCGACTCCCGAACAAAGCCGAGGCACTCGCCCTACTCCGCGATCGACGTCAGAGAAAGGGCTCAGGTGCGACTCTCGTCGCGCCTACAACTGTGACCGACAATATTCATTCAAGATATTCTCGAAGCAGCGGACCCGCCGTTTGAGGAGCACTCGTTGGTCAGGCTCGATTAGATTCGTGGTGTCTCTCGGCAATCGAGTTCGCTCTATGTCGACGATGGGCAAAGTTGATGAGGTGTTGAAACTGACTCTGATAATAGACTGATTCAACGATTGCGAGACCCCGAATCAAATCTGTAGTCGTCTGCATTGAGAGTGTGGGCTTAGCTGTTGATATGCAACACGCGGCTGCATGATGATATATCATATATAATATGCTTCCATGACGACCTACAAATCAGTTCCAGCCACCGACCGTGCTCGATATCAGCAAATACTGGATTACGCATTTAGCCCTGCAGAAGAGCCATCCGAATCGGTGGATAGTGGACCATGGCCACCAGATTTGTTCCAGCCCAGAGGAATTTACTCTGAAGGGAGCCTCCAGAGCACTTGCAAACTGTATGAGCTGCGAGTGTGGATTGAGAATGAACAGGTTGAGATAGGCGGTCTCGGGGGCGTGGCCACTGCGCCAACTGCACGTCGCCAAGGGCGCGTGCGTGAGCTCTGTCGCGAGGTCCTGAGTGAATACGGTGACCGAGGGATTTCACTGGTGACACTATGGCCCTTCCAGACGAGTTTTTATGCCACATTCGGATGGGCGACGAGCCATTTTGCTGCGGAGTACTGTTGTGCACCAGGCATTCTACCCTCATACTCAGTCAGGGGCCGAATCGAACGAATGACTGCTGAACAATTTGAGCGCCTCCAGCAAGTAGAGCGGAGCCATGGAAAACGGTTTAATCTCAGCCTTCATCGAACTCCACAGTGGTGGCAGAGTCGAACACTGAGCAGTTGGACCGGAGGCACCGACCCATATCTCTTCGGCTATCATAGAGACGGCGAAGTACGATCGTATCTCGTTTTTACTGTTACAGACGAGACCCAGACGATACTGAACGTACAGCAACTGGGGTATATAGATGAAGACAGTTACCGCGCGATTATCTCATTCTTGTCGAATCATGGATCACAAATCGAGCAGATTCGACTGACGTTACCCGAAAGGAATACTCTTTTCAGGCGTCTCAATCGCCCGAAAAAGGTGACCTGTAAAATCAAGCCCGGTCCGATGCTCCGATTAACCCAGGCCTCGACTATCAACTCTCTTCCAGTTCATATCGCAGATACCACCACTCAGGTAGGGGTAACCGATCCAGTTCTCGACGAAAATAATGGAAAGTTCACGCTCAATGTCTCTGATGGACGACTTACGCTCGATAAAATCGATGATGATCCAGAATCGGCTCCTATCAGAATTCGCATTGGAGAATTGTCACAGTTATTAATCGGTGCACGTACTATTGAAGAACTCGCACGTGAAGACAACTGCGACGTTCGAGATGACGAAGCACTGGCCGCTCTTACGGGGATTTCAGATAGCCGACAGGTGTACCACGACGAGTTTTATTAATCAAATTTCATTCGGATGAGAGGTGCATTTTGCGCATCAACAGCGGCATATAGCTCGTTTTTTTCTGGGTTTTGCGCTATATCCCGAATTCGTGAATTTCTCTCAGTGAGTAGTCCGGGTTGTTGAGTCGCTTCATCCTCTCCGAGCTCAAACCGTGCAACGTACCGCGATGCGAGTCCGGCAACCAGCAATGATAGCCCCCAATCGCGAGGTCGTGAACCTGTATAGAAACATATTCCGCTCGGAGGAAACCCACCACTACCACATGGCCACGAGACGACTGGGTTGCGGATATCAGCCCGTGATTCGTGACTATCACCGACGTGCTCTGTTGTCCCATATCGACAGCTGTTATCAGCAATCGGCCATCCGTAGTTTTCACCGGCGCGTATGATATTGATTTCATCTCCGTCTTTCTCACCGAATTCACTCTCCCAAATCTTCCCTGTCCCTGGGTGGCGGGCGAGTCCTTGTCCGTTCCGGTGCCCATAGCTGTAGATCGCATCTTTCGCTCCTGGCGTCTGTATAAATGGGTTTGATTGTGGAATTGAGCCATCTGGTTGAAGTCGGATTACCGTCCCAAGCTCACTTGAGAGCTGCTGTGCAACATGTTCAGGGCCGAAGTTCTTGAACTGCCTGTCACCAATGGTCTGATATATCATGTGATCTGCCCCAAAAACGACGCGAGATCCATAGTGCGCAGCCCTGTCCAGAAAAGGCCCTGCGATATAGAGTCGCTCAAACTCTTCTAATCGTGAGCGACTCCGATTAAGTCGCCCACGACCAAGATGAGTTGCTGTTTTTCGCTGCTCGTTCGCAGCACTGTATGTTAGATACACCCATGAGTTTGACTCAAAATCCGGGTCGATGGTTACGTCAAGCAGTCCTCCTTGCCCGTCGGAGGCGACAGCAGGAGTCTTAGCAATCAACTCCTTCTCGCCAGATTGAATATCAACGAGCGATAGTTGACCAATCTGCTCAGTGACGAGGAGCGATTCACCATCGGGGAGTGGAGAGATCGCCCACGGATACTCAAATGTGGCGGGGATTTCGCTCGTTTCGATCTGAGCGGGACTCGTGGTGGCTGATGTAGTGGTGACGTCATCAGATAGCTGTGCGGCCCTGCTACATCCTGCGAACCAACCAGAGGCACAACCGGCAGCAGTTATCAAATACTTGCGACGGTTCATCTTCGTTGATGTGAATGGTACCGTATTATTTGAGTGCTCATATGCGACTGCGACATCGTCCACACAGCTGAACGATTTCTTCTTTTTGTATTAGTCACACAGCGATTACTTCTCGCCAGAGCCCTTCTGGTTGGCTTACGTGGACAGATATCGACCGTACGGTTCAATCATATTACATACATACACGCGAAAAAGTCATTGAGAACCGAGGAAACGCGCAACCTGAATATCCGCTTCGCAGAATCCTACAGCTTCAGCGTGGGAGGAGGTCGGGTTAAATACTCTTCAGTCGATCTGGCAGGTCCCGTATTTGGATACGTGCTCAGATCTATAGTATTCGATACTCGGCGGAGGGTAGTGGCTCGTTGTGTCACACATCAAAATGATGTGAGTCGTATCGATTCCAATGATTATACAATATAGCTGTGATATCCTCAGGAGAGTAAAGAGTGTCAGCGACTATCGAACGAGCCCTCTGGTATATGCTGAGATGACTTCACTCCCGATCACAACCGATAAAATAACCAACAAAACCGTTGAGACAGACTGCCATGCAAAGGCGTTTACAGCTCGGAAGAGTTGAACACCGATCCCACCGGCACCGACAAATCCTAAGACTGTCGAGTCGCGGATATTGATATCCCATCGATAGACAGAGAGCCCAATGAGAGCAGGTTTTATCTGTGGTAAAATTCCGTATAATAGCACTTGTACTGGAGACGCACCAGTCGCTCGTATTGCTTTGACCTGCCCAAAGTCAATTTCCTCGATCTCCTCACCGAGCAGTTTGCCGAGAAATCCAACTGAACGAAACGCGATGGCCACTGCGCCGGCTAACGGCCCTGCACCGAATGCGACGACGAAGATCAGCGCCCAAATAATCGTATTCACTGAGCGGCTGACTGTCACGATTACTTTCCCCAACCAGAAAGTGAATCTATTTATTGTTGTATTCTCAGCGGCAATGAGCGCGACGGGAATCGATAAAATCAGTGCACCAGTCGTCCCTAGTGCTGCGATATGTATTGTCTCGATAAGAGGAGAAATAATCGTCGGAGTGTAACCAACGTCTGGCGGATACATTCGTGTAAGCAGATCAGCAATTTCCCGAGGGATTGTCTCTGCATTCACAAGTCCAATTTCCATGTACTCCCAAGAACCGATGACGACAACTGTTGTCAAAAGCAGACCGATAAATCGTCCTAAACGTCTGCGTTGGTCGAAACGGTCCCATGTACGGTCATCGATAGCCATCTATTGATACCTCCGACGTACGACAGCACTTACTCCTTCAGCTACCAAGACGACAAGAATAATCGTCAGCAGAATTGCTGAGACATACTGATAGTCGTAACGATTAAATGCAGTTACAAGGACAGACCCGATCCCCCCTGCACCGACGATTCCGACAATTGTCGAGGTTCGAATATTTATGTCCCACCGATAAACCGATAGCCCAGCAAAGCGAGGAATGATCTGCGGAATTACCGCATAGACGAGCGTTTGAACGGGTGAGGCACCAGTTGACCGAACTGCATCAACGGTCCCCATGTCTATGTCTTCGAGATCCTCAGCGAGCAACTTGGAAAAAAATCCGACCGTTTTGAACGTAATCGTGATGATTCCAGCTAACGGTCCGAACCCAACTGCTTTTACTGCTAAAATGGCGACAATAATTGCGTTAAATGCACGTGAAATTGAGATGAATCCTCGATTAACCGCATACAATGGCCGAGGCGAAAGATTTTCTGCAGCCATGAATGCGATTGGAACACTGAGCAAGACACCAGTCAATGTCGAAATCATGGCCATCGCCACACTCTCGGCCATCTTTTCGAGAATTCGCTGTGCTTGACGTGGTGTTGCATTTGGTGGTAGGAAGTCGCCGATTAAACTTGCTAAGTTGCCGATTCCTTGGAATATACGCCCTACATCCACGCCGATTCCGATTGTGGACCAGAGAAAAAATCCGACGATAATCGCGTATACTATCCACTTGATTTCTCGACGGCGGAACACTGTAGGCCTGTTCCACTGTCGCTCTCCTGTAGCCACGTCAACTCCTCCTTGTTACTGAATCGGGATCTGCCTCATACAGAGTGTCGTCAGCTTCACTCTGTCGTGGAGCATCTGCCGACTGATTATCAGGGACCGTGGCACCACGGTATACCTGGTCAAGACTTTGTTCATCAAGTTCGGAGGGAGAGCCTCTAAATACAATCTCTCCATCGTGCAAGCCAATAATCCGGTCAGCGTGTTCAATAGCTAAATCCACCTCGTGAATGTTGATGAGCACAGGAACTGACCGCTCAGCTGCAATGTCTGTCAGCAGATTCATGACCGTGTTCGAAGTCTCTGGATCAAGACTGGACGTCGGCTCGTCAACGAGCAATATTTTAGGCTCCTGTATGACTGCCCGGGCAATTCCGACTCGCTGTCGTTGCCCACCAGACAGCTCGTCAACCCGCTTATCTTCCATGTTATCAAGTCCGACTTGTGCGAGGATTTCGTAGGCACGTTGAATATCATCTGGCGGGAATGAACGACGAAATGCCTCCCATGCGGAGACGTATCCGAGCCGACCCGAGAGGACATTTTCCATGACAGTCAGTCGTTCAACCAAATTATATTCTTGAAATATCATCCCGATGTCACGACGTGCCTCTCGTAGACGCTCTGATTCGAGCGAAGAGAGTTCTATCTGGTCGAGTTTGATCGTTCCCGTCGTGGGCTCAGTCAGTTGGTTTATACACTGAATGAACGTGCTCTTTCCTGCCCCACTCGGCCCAATCATCGCAACTGTCTCGCTCCCTTTGACGCTCACATCCACGCCTTTCAGCGCTTCATCACCGGTCGCGTACGTTTTTTTGAGATCGCGGACTTCGAGCATTACTCGCCAAGTGCGGACTGAGTATATTCAACGCCGTTGTATCGTTGAATGACCATGATATCGTAGAAGTGCCTCCTGTAGCTGATTGGCTCAAACCGGTCATATCCGGTTCGCTCGGCATAGGCTGTTCCACCGAAGTCTGACTCAAGCCAGGCACGCTCAATACCTTCTATGATCTCAGGTTTGAGATTATATCGATACGCAACTGGGCCGTTCGGGAACGGATTCGATGCCCAGACAACTTTGAAGTCATCGTAGCTAAGATTGCTCTCAGCTTCGACTGTGTCAACGAAACATGTAGAACAAATTGGACCCGCATCGTAATCGCCAGCAGCAATACCCCGTGTCGTATTTCCATGTCCCCCAGAGAAGTTCACTTTATAATCTTCCTCGGGTGTCACATCGTAATATTGGTCGAATAGTGCCGATGGTGCTTGATGACCAGAGTTTGAGGCAGGCTCAGAGTGAGCCATGCGAACATCATCCCGTGCAAAGTCTTCGACACTCTGTATGTCATGCTCATCTGCACGGGTTGTTGCGAACAGTCGATAGCCAAACGCAGAATCCGGAGTGAGACCCACGGCAAACGGAACAGCATCAGCTAGATTCACTGCAAACGCTGTCGTGCCTGTCGAGAAATTAGCGATGTGTGCTCGCTCAGATCGCATCGCTTCAACGGATGCTGCATAACTATTGACTTTATTGAATTCAACCTCTTTGCCAGTTTCTTCGCGAACGCGGTCAAAGACCGCCTTGAAGTCTTCTTCATATCTACCTTGAACGTCCTCACTCGGGGATTCTGTAAAAACGAGCGTATCTGGATCCAATAATTCACTCTCTGAGTCTGGCGTCTCCGGTACAGCACTACCGTGTGGAACTTCGGAGACATCCCGACTCCCCATGTTTTCAAGATCTGTTGTTGATCCCCGCTCATAGCCCTCATCAATCAGTGGTGTGCTGAGATAATTATTTTCATCCCAACCAGGTGAGGCGGGATCGAAACCTGACTTTTTGAGTAGCGGGTCTGTTGCTGATTCGCTCGTGTCGTCTGAACCACTACTTCCACTACTGCCACTACTATTATTCGTACTCCCTGCGCACCCTGCTAACCCTGCGATAACTGCCGCTGCAGAGCTTTTCAAAAATACCCGACGTCGTGAGGCATCTTTCGGAGCCATCGTGTAAACACGCGATTTGGATATAAATGAAGGTATGTAATATCTATATATATGATTACGTATTGTATATTTTTTACATATGTATATATAGTACAATTGATACCGGACAGACCTGAAATCTCAAGAAGCCATTAGAGCCAACCCCTGTGAGGAGATTTGAACCGTCTGAGTTATCTGAGCGAATGCACATATATCAGACCCTGTCAGGGATTATAGCCGATTGAACACTGTATCAAAATAGGAGATTTTGTATGTGTTGCCCACGATTCAACTATGATTCTTCTGTGGAAGATTGTCAAGTATAGCTGCACCGTCCACCGTGCTACACTGTGTTACTCCAGCGAGATACGATACTTTCTAACAGATGCCTGCGCGTGTCATGCAGATATGTTCAAACGTGATATCCTCCCGCAACTCAAGACGCAGGCCTCCCACCCGGTGTTGGCTGGGCAGATCAGGTCAGGTTAGGTTAATCCTGAAGCGTGGGAGTCAAAGCTTTGCTGGACGGCCAGCCGGTGGTTTTGAAAGCTGTGACTCGGCCTCCCTATCGTATAGAGGGTGTTGAGCGAGTTGTTCCACGATTGTCGGCGTGGCCAGTTGGCTTCGCTCTTGATCTCAACTCAGAGCTGTAGCCGTAGCGACCACCGAGTCAACTGCCAGTTCTCTACACACACATTGTGAGTGTTTTGTCGGTTTGTCGGATTCGTGTGGCCGTAAAAGACACCAGCATTCTCATTGAATCTGGATAATTCTGACATCGCGGCTAGCAACACAGACACATGTCCAGTTGATACGCTTCGACAGCGTGCATCTCAAACCCACCTCTTCTATAGGAGCCGACGTATTGCGTGAGCTGGAAACTGTCGGAGAGACTCTCTGTCGCCAGCAGCAAAATCAGGTAGTAACGATTGAGTGTGCTTCGTCATCGCGCACATATACGGAAGCCCAGAACGACGGGTACTCTCACAGGGAGTTTAACTCGCGATTGATTATACTACGACTACCTCGTATCGTGATGCTAAGCTACGCCGGGCGGTGATGCAGTTGGAAGAGAGATAAGCCAGAGACTAATGGCTGTGTAAAACACCATTACGGCGACAAACGGATATTGGCTGCGAATTGCTTGTAATCTGCTCGAAAAGAGGCAGTATGCGATAGAGTGAGCTACCCAGATCGCAAGGACATGTCCAGCCAGTATACAGACAATGTTTATTCCAGCAAACCATCGGGGAAGGGTCAGGACAACTGGATTCGACGCTGGTGTCAACGGTGTTGTAATCACATTAGCTATGCTTGGACTGAGCGAAATAAGGAATCCAGCGTAATGCGCGAGGTGGTATCCAACTGCAACAGCGAGCAAGGAGGGGGCGAATGCGATGATGAGGGTTGAGCTGTCTCGTGTTGAGCGCAGTCGCGCACATGCAACGCGGCCCGCAAAAACGAAGGCCAGAAAAAAGACACTGAAGCCAATGAGAAGGACTCCTCCATACACAACTGGTGCCGGAATGCTACCACTGACAAGTGGTTGCAGCATCTGGGCGCCAACGGTTGTAGTTACAAATCCACTGAATGTCAGTTCCCACACGAGCAGAATGACTAATGCAACGTCATCATACCCTGAGACAAGCGGGTCATCGGTCTGTGTCGCAGTTGGTTCACTCGCTGTAACTAGCCTCATGCCGGGGAATGATAGCTTGAGTTGGGTTCTATCTCGAGTAAATGGCGCAAATCTCGCATATGCATGAAAAAACACAGTAACCGGATCTACGTTATTGAACCAATTCTGAAAACCAAATAGGCCACCTCCTGTAAGAGTGAACATCAAATATCCAAAGAGACCGGCTGCCAGTGTGCGCGGAGATGTCGTGATTTCACTCACCGTCTCAATCCAAATCAAGAATAGAATCCCGCTCACAGCAGGCCACCGTCCTAACCGCTGTGGATACACAAACACTCCATCATGATCGTGACGCCGTAGAAAGGAAATCGGTGAGAGTATTGACCACGCGTTCCCAATCAGATATGTGACCATAGTTATCCCTGCTCGAAAACCAGCAAATACAACAATGATTGCTGCGTTGATCGCGGGTAGTGATGGTCCTCGTAGGCCACGGAATAGCGCATATATAAATAGAGTGCCACCCGCCACGGCACCGCATATATGAATTCGCTGTAGGTGGCTATTTGAAAATAGCCAGTTTTGATGATAGGTATGAATCGCAGAGATTAATCGACGATCAGTGACAAACCCAGCTAGCAACGCAGAGGCACCTACTGCTGCCCCACCAGTTGCAACGTAGAGCCATCGTGGGATGCTCAGCTCATTACGACCGCCCTCGCCAAGTCCAACCGCGGCATTACTCGCCATGACTGGGTCAGCGAATAGTAGCACTGACACTCCAAGTCCACATAGAATACCTCCCAATGACAGTGTAAGCCTGAGAGAGCGCGTCAGTGTGTAATCAGGCATAAATCACATACAGAAAGAGAACTCCGAAATATAGCGCGATCATAACTGCAAGCGCACGCAATCTGAATGTCTGGATGGCGCTTTGTTCATTCGCGTAGGCTTCACGATACTGTTCTTGCTCTACTTTGTCAAGTGTCGCTGGGTGTCTCACACCCCGGTGTAGGATAAGTAGCTCTGATGTATAGAACTCCTGTCCACACGTCTCACATGAGAACCGCTCGGTATCTGTCTCGGGGTTCTTAAAATCGGTGATTAATTCGTCCATGGGATCGAGCGTTCCTGATATCTCTCGGTCGATTTATTATATCGATGTTTCTATTGGTGTCATCTGTCTGAAAGCTGTTTCATACCCGTCATGCCGCGCAACTTGTGGTGGAATAGTCGGGTGTATTCGCAGGAGGCCTCCCGATTCGAGCGCTGGTATAGAGCCACCATAGTGATATCCAAGAGTCGAGTCGAGTCTCCGCTCAAGGGTTCCCTCAATCGTTTGACCATTGGTGGTTTCGATTGAATACTCAAGACCCATCATTGGCACCAGAATGTGGTTATACGGTGTATGAACCGATGCGTATAGATATGGCATTTCTCCAAACGGAGGGTCAACGAGGTGAAATATTTCAAAGACAGCGTCTGCGCTGTGGGCGGTCGTTAAAAAGTTGCCAGGCAAGCGCTCAGGAGATGGTGCACGTCCCACTGGGACACCGTCCATAGACATCGGTTCGACTGCCCCAGGTTCACCAGCATCATCTCGCTCAGTGATTTCAATATCAGCTAATGTCTGTCGATCAAATTCAAGCGTAACCGGCACAGTTGTCGGTGACTCGAGGATGCCATCGAACTCTCCGCTCCGAGGCAGCGACAGGCTCCCGAGGTGGACGGTGACGTGGTACGTTCCTTCTCTGTTAAGTGAGTAATTGGCTCCATAATGGAATCCCATCTGCTGGGATAACATAGGATACGCCACCTCGTCGGTTACTAGCGTATCCTCCTGACGGATTTCAAGTCGTACGCCCGCATCAATAGGTACGCTCTGGCCCGTATCGCGGTGCCACATCGATATCATGAGATGCACATCGTCTGACGGCTGTACCGGTGTTTTTGACATTTTCGTCCCGGCAGCTGTCCAAAACCGGTGAGGATAAGAGTACATGAGCGACACCTCTAATTCTGGACCGACATGTCGATCACTTTCCAGCATTCCCTCAGTAATGGCTGGGACGTAGACACCTGTTGGGGGATCCTCAACGAGCGGAGGGTCAGCCCAGGCTGACCGAGATGAAAATCCTAATGCCTGTAAACACCCCGTCGTCGATGTCGCAGCTAGCGATCCCGCCCCTAAGAGATACTGTCGGCGTGTTGTACTCATTTCACTGTCCATTGAGAAGAGGTATGCGATGGGTGTGAAAGATAGTTGCGAAACTTGCGCCTGTGGTACAGCGCTCGCACTCTCACTCTCAGTACGATATCGTGCGTCAACGTCTTTACAGCAGTTCCTCGATGTGACTCGCGACTTCAGCAGGCGTCCTCCCAATGGGGACACCAGCTCGATTTAATGCATCGATCTTAGATTGAGCTGTCCCCGTCCCCGATCCAGACACAATCGCCCCAGCGTGACCCATTCGCTTCCCAGGAGGGGCAGTTCGACCAGCGATAAATCCAGCAACGGGCGTGTCCATCTCGTTTTTGATGACACGCGCAGCGGCTTCCTCGTCCTCCCCACCGATTTCACCACAAAGCACGACAGCGTTCGTCGCTGGATCAGATTCAAACAACCTGAGTGTATCGATAAATGAAGTTCCAATGATTGGGTCTCCCCCAATACCAATTGCTGTAGTCTGACCAAGGTTGCGATCAGTGAGATTTGATACGACCTGATATGTGAGCGTTCCCGATCGTGATACTAGTCCGACACAGCCAGGCTCAAATATATTTCCAGGAAGAATCCCCAGTTTAGCTTCCCCAGGAGTGATTATTCCGGGGCAGTTCGGACCGATAAGCCTCGTCTCAACTTCTGACAGGCGCTTGTAAACCTGTGCCATATCTTGAGTTGGGATTCCCTCAGTAATGGCGACGACAAGGTCTAAAGAGGTATCTACTGCCTCAAAAATGGCATCTGCAGCGAATGCTGGGGGGACAAAAACGATCGATGCGTCGGCTTTCTCGGCATCAACCGCCTCATCAACGGTATCATAGACCGGAGTGCCAGCCACGGTCTGGCCTCCTTTCCCCGGGACAGCACCGGCAACAATATTCGTGCCATATGCAAGCATCTGCTCGGTGTGGAACTTCCCTTCTCCTCCCGTGATACCTTGAACAACGACGCGTGTCTCATCGTCGAGTAAAACACTCATTGGCTCGCCTCCGCTGCATTTGCAACTGCCTGTGCAACAGCTGCTTCGAGCGTCGATTCCACACTGACAATATCGGTATTCAGAACCTCCATACCTTCCTGTGCGTTTGTACCAGCCAGTCTAACCACGATATCCTTCGAAATAGTATTAACCCGACTGAGAGCGTCATTAATCCCTTGAGCGACCTCATCGCCTCTGGTAATTCCGCCGAATATATTGAATACAATTGCGTCTACGTTCTTATCAGCACACACAATATCAAGAGCGTTCGCTACCCGCTCTGCTTTGGCGCCACCGCCAATATCAAGAAAGTTCGCTGGTTTCCCATCGTAGTGGTCAACGAGGTCAAGCGTTGCCATCACCAGACCTGCGCCATTGCCAATGATCCCAACATTCCCATCGAGACGAACATAATCGAAGCCGTATTCATCTGCTTTTGCTTCTAAGGGGTCACCAGCGACCTGATGTTCGTGTGCTGCGAGCTCAGATTGCCGAAAGAGCGCGTCATCATCAATGTTCATAACAGCATCTGCTGCGACGATATCTCGAGACTCGGTTATCATCAGGGGATTAATTTCGATATCGGTTGCATCGTATTCGGTATAAAGTGTATACAGCGTCAATAACACGGATGAGACGTCGCTAACCGTATCTGAAGGAATTCCAGCCTTGTATGCTACCTTCCGGGTCTGGTACGGGTAGATTCCAAACGCGGGATCGATGTGTTCTTTAGCGATTAATTTGGGTGTATCGTCGGCTACGGCCTCAATGTCGACGCCACCTTCAGTCGATACCATCATTGTGGGTTCGCCAGCACTGCGGTCCATCGTGATACCAACATACATCTCGGTATCGACCTCCACACCGGCTTCAATGAGCACTTCTTCTACGGTATATCCTTTGATATCCATACCAAGGATGTCAGTGACAGTAGTTCGTAGGTCTGAGTGATTGGTGGCGAATTTAATTCCCCCTGCTTTCCCACGGCCACCAACGTGTACTTGGGCTTTGATAACCGCTGGGTAGCCAACTTCCTGAATTGCATGAACTGCTTCATCAGTATCGGTTACTACCCGAGACTCAGGGGTGGGGATTCCCGACTCAGCGAATATTTGCTTCGCTTGATACTCATGTAATCGCATCGTCCGACACGCTGTGTGGAAATAGTATAAATCCCGACCATTTCGGCTGAAAATTGAGATAATAAAAAATTATGTTTGATTGATAATGTAAGATTATTTCATATTGTGTCCAACTCCTGAGGCCTCACTATGTTGTGTTCACACAGCACCAGGTGGCAAATTTCGTTTCTCTTGCCTTCCTGCGAGGGTCAGCTATGGTTCGAATTCGCACTCCGCAATATGTTTGTGAAGTCATTCCACAACGGTCATGATCCGACAACTTCTGTCGCACAACAACAGATGTTGAGAGAACTCACAGTTCCGCCCTGTCAAACGATCAGCGAGGGAATCAAGCTGTGTGAGCTCCCCCGACCTACTCAGTCGCTACATCCGTCGTAGCGGCTCCAGTGGGGACGGAGTTTCTACTCTCTTGGGCTGGACTTTCTGCTTCAACGACACTGTTTGCAAGCAGTACGTCCTAACGACGGCTGCCCGCAGAGACACCAGTCTCCACAGACATTCATTCGGACTGTCCCAGAACTCTGACCGTTCGAACACCGACAAATCACTGATCATGAAAGTATCAAAGAACTCACGGTCAAGAAAGAGTCAACTGGTGAGTTGTATGCGTCCTTCGCTGTGGACGACAAAGCGGAACCCAAGAAACCGTCGCAAGAGGCGTTACCGCCGATGAGATGGTTGGTATCGACGCCTCTGTCCACGATACGGGCACCACAGCATCAACTCACTTGGTCTCACAAACGAACGCGAGAGGCTACAACGGGAGCAACGGAACCTCTCCCGCAAGGAACGTCGCTCTGCCAACTGCGAAAAACGGTGGCAAACAGTTGCAGAGTGTCACCAGCAAATCACGCGCAAGCGGCGTGACTTCTTAGACACGCTTTCAGCATACTACGCACGAGAATATGAGTTGGTGGCGGTCAAACACCTTGACGTAAAAGAGATGCTGGAATTAGCGGGGAATAGCCGTAACACGGCGTCAGCGGCGTGGAATATCTTCACTGATTTGCTTGTATACAAATGCAAGCCTGAGGGTACGTATTTTGTGGAGGTTGACCCGGAAAACACGGCGAAGGAATGTGCGTCATGCGAAGTCAAAACAGACAACTCGCTGTGGGCTCAAGGCGGACAGAGATGCAAATGCGGCTGTCAATATTCTTTTTGCCGACGCCTCAAAACTCGGAGTCCGACACTCCGAAGGAGCGTCCTCAGAATCGCGGACCGATTCTGATGTGCGAACGAGAGCTTCGCTCTGATTAACGCCTGTGGGGACTGTGATTCCTGTGGACACGGATGACGTGCATGAAGTGTCTGCAAAACGCGTCGTCGAAGCAGGAACTTCCTTCCGCAAGGATTGAAGCCCCTGTGTTAAGGAAGTCGCCGTCGGCGACTGAGTAGGCAGAGGGGTAGTTCACAGCTTGTGGTAGTTGTCTTTTGTTGGGTCTAGCACAGCTGCCTCGCCTCTGTCTTCTACTCGCCGAAAGGGAACTGAGCCTGTATTCGTTAACTCCACTCTTTGAAAAATATATACCGGCGACATATCAGAACACG
>JAQCNF010000019.1 GCA_028275165.1 Haloquadratum sp. | reverse complement strand
GATTCGCCTGCTGGTGTGGTGCAGAGCCCGAGCATGAAGCCGTTAGGGCTTATTCTCAGCAGAGCCGTGGAGAAAATTAATCAGATGGTCTCTGAGTTGTGATATTCATATTCACTGGACGCGGTTCCCCTTCAAGATCAGCGACAACTCGCTCAACAACGCGCTCTGCCTCATCAGCAATCGCAGACTCAATCTTTGCAGCCACCCAATCAAACGAGACAAACCGAGGAATATTGATCTTCCCAACGTTCGCTGAGTGGGGATCATACTCAGCTTCGAAAGTCACCTTCGAGAGAGAGTCACGGTCGCAGTCACTGTGAGGCCCCTGTGGACTGATTATCCATCTTCCCCTCGCGTCAAGGTTGTTTGTTGTTCGCCAGTTGATGTAATCTGGATTCTCAGTTGCGGTCACTTCTGATTCGACTGCATATGAAAGCTTCCACCACGCAAATTTCAATGAATAGGCTGTCCCGACATCACCGTTACCCCGCAGTGTCCGAACAGACCTGAGATACTCTGAATATTGCTCGTATCGGGCAAAATCGAGCAATGCCTCATACACCTCTGCCCGAGGGAGATGTATATTAGCACTCACACGGATGTATTCCACAGCTAGGTTGTAATAACTGCTCACCAATACAAAGAAGCTAGGGTTGAGTAGGGAATGACAGAACAGCGACTGTGATTGCTGTCCTCGAACACTCTGAGGCATTCGTGCTGAACTACTGTATCCTGTGTAGTTATGTTCATACCGACACTGTTTGTAACTGTATGCTTGATGGGTGCAATGTCGCGCTGGGTGTATCGGGAAGCATTGCAGCGGTCAAAGTCGTAGAACTGGCTCATGAGATACGTCGTCATGGTGCATCTGTTCGTGGAGTGATGAGTCAAAGCGCACAGGGGATCATTCACCCCTGGGCGGTGGATTTTGCGACCGATCACCCGGTCATCACTGAGATCACCGGCTCGGTCGAACATATTGAACTGTGCGGCCGGGATGGATGGGCAGATGTGCTACTGGTTGCGCCAGCGACAGCGAACACAGTCGGAAAGATCGCTTCAGCAGTTGATGATACACCAGTGACGACCTGTGCGACGACTGCTATCGGTGCAGACGTGCCGACGGTTATTGCGCCAGCGATGCACCAACCGATGTATGACCACCCAGGAGTGGTGAGCGCGCTCGAAACGCTCGAGAAGTGGGGGATTAATTTCGTTGCCCCGCGAATTGAGGAATCGAAAGCAAAGATTGCGACTGAAGACGCCATCGTACGGGCGGTGAGCCAGGCAGTGCATGCAAATCCGCTTGACGGGACGCGTGTGCTCGTCACTGCTGGGGCGACTGCGGAGGCGATTGATCCGATCAGGATTCTCACCTCACGCGCCTCTGGGCAAACCGGCCATGCGGTTGCACATGGGTGTCAGATGCTCGGGGCGACAGTCGAACTTGTAACGACCGAACAGGATGTCTCGGTCGGAACGACTCATATCGTTGAGTCAAGTACGGAGATGCATGCAACCGTGCGTGAACGTGTTTCAGAGTCGGATGCGCTCATCAGTGCTGCAGCCATCAGCGACTATACCGTGGATAAGTCACCTGAGAAACTGCGATCTGGTCACCCTCGATCCCTCTCTCTTAAGCCCACACCAAAGGTAATCGGTTCAGTCCGCGACTCACACCCAGACCTCCCAATTGTGGGATTCAAGACTGAAACGACTCGTGATAGAGATTCTTTAATCAAAGCAGCAAGAGCAATTCAAAGTCGCTATGATCTTCAGTTCGCTGTTGCGAACAGTGCAAGTGTAATGGGTGAGAGTGAAACTGAAGCGTACATCGTCACTGAAACCGAGGTTACCACGTTTAGCGGATCGAAGACTCGTTTCGGACTAACGGTCGCTTCTGAGCTCGCAACGGCGCTTTCCTAACCTATCGCCCGCTCTTGGGGCGAGTGCGTCTTAATATGTCACATCTTCAGACCTATATTCCACTTCTCCCGTCAGTCTAAGAAGAATCTACATGAGGATTGTGAGTGTCAGTGTCATGACTGCTGTGAGAACAACGAGCAGTGCTCCGGTTCCTATGTTCACACCAGAGCTTCTTATCTCTGCAGGGGCTTGCTCACTCTGGAATCCAGGAACAACGTTGGTAACCCGCGCTGGGTTATTGATCGTATCAATTGCTTCCGAACTCAACCGGACGAGCAGTGCATCCACAAGTGCGAATATCTCCGTTGTGCCGCGGACGAGTCCACGCGTGGCATAGAAGACAGCAGGATGGACGATACGGTCAATGTCAGGGACATCTGTGATTTTAGACAATGGTTTCTTCAGAACTGCGAATCCAATAATTCCGAGTGTTGCGAGGATGGCACCTTCGGACAGATGCGAAAGTGTGAACGGGTCAGCCTTAGCCGTACTTCCGGGGAGGATGCTAAATAGCATCTCAGGAAAGAGTCCAAAGAGTACACACAGGCCAGCAACACTGAGCATTGCAACTCGCTGACCCGTGCGCGAAGATTGAACAGGGGTGACACTCTCAGCCTCCCTCACAAATGCGTAGTAGCCGAATTTGATAAAGGACATAAACGTGCCAACACCGGCAGCGAGTAGAATATAAAATATTCCGTCGAGATGCTTCTTATGTGCAGCTCCGGTAATCATCCCCTTACTTACGAATCCATTAAATCCTGGGAAACCACTGATCGAAAGCGCCGCGATAACAAATGCCAATCCGGTGAGTGGAAGTGCATTTTTGAGTCCACCGAGATATTTAAGATTCTCCTCTTGAGTGCCGGCAATTACGACGCCAGCGGTCATGAATAGTAATGCCTTGTACAAAATATGGTTAAATACATGTGCAAATGCACCTGCAGTGGCCAGTGCTGTCCCAATTCCGACACCTGCCACCATATATCCAACCTGTGACTGAATGTGATACGAAAGAAGCCTGCGCATGTCATTCTGTAGAAGTGCATATATCACTCCAACAAGTGCCATGGCTGTACCCATGTAGGCAACTGCAAGATTTCCATTTGGAAAGGCACGTGCGAGACCGTACACACCTGTTTTCGTCGTATAAACCGACAGAAACACACTTGCGGCGATGTGTGGACGTGGATACGTATCTGGAAGCCACGGGTGGAGTCCGACGAATCCAACGTTCACTCCGATGCCAATCGCACCAAGAACTGCAGGTACACCGGCAGTCAATCCCTGACTTGCACTGAAGAGGAACGATCCAACCTCAACGTATTGCCAAATGATAGCTGCCAGCAGCAAGCTACCACCAACCCCATGATAGATGGCATATCGAAAGCCTGCTCGAACTGCTTCGCCACCATAGTCCCACACCAAGAGACTGCTTGTGACCGCCATTAGTTCCCAAAAGAAGATGAGTGTCAACCAGTCGCCAGCAAATACAGAGCCGATGCTCGTCCCGACATATCCAAGTGCGAAGGCAGTCTGTCGGTTCGTCGCGTTTGATGAATACGAGTATACAACGGCTGCGGCTCCAATCGTCCCGAAAATCACCCCCATGAGTCGTGAGAAACTATCGACAAAGAGCAACACCGCGTCGAAGCCTAGAAAATTCACCGCAAGATAAGTCCCGTCGCGAATGAACAATGACATGATTGCAACACCTGCTGTGACAAGAACTCCCAGTCCATGACCGACACGACGACTGAGCGCCGGAAGGATGAGCGCTATTGCGAGGATGAATATCGCTGGTGGCGCAATGACTGGAATATCGACAGATGACAGCCCAATATCAGTGAGTTGAGCGACGATATCAACAAGGGAGTACTCTATCATAGGCTTACCCCCGTGACACCGGCAACGATGATATTAATGAGTCTAAGGAAGATCATCTCTGCTGGGAGGATTCCTATGAGGATCGCGCCGAATGCCGCAATCGCGATTGGACCTAACATAAACCATGTACTCTCATTCCCAAGTGCTGGCTCTTTCCATGCCCGCGTCCCCTCCATGTGAGAGGATGCGTCATCAGCAGATTCAGCGTGATGATCGCTCGGGTGTCGATCAACGGCGTAATTTGAACTGCCGGCGTGCGAGCCGGGCGACTCTGGCTGATTTGTATTTGATTCTGACACTGGTGACGCTGTCATCGAGTTTTCTGATTCGGTTCCACCGTCTGTGTGTGCCGTTCTTCCCCCCATATTAAATTCAATGACCGGTTTTGAGTCTGCGTTATTTTGCGTCTCAAAGAATGCCTGATACACGACAGGCCAGAAATAGCCGATATTCAAGATGCCTGATGTGAGTAGAACAAGAGCGAAGACACCACCTACACCACCGCTCTCAACACTCCCGATGAGCAGATACCACTTACTCACGAATCCAGCCACCAGTGGGAGCCCTGCCATTCCAAGTGCGGCCACTCCAAACGCTGCCATCGTAAGCGGCATACGACGCCCGATACCAGCCATTTCGCTGATATTGTCGGTGTGTGTTTCAACGTGAATCGCCCCTGCACAGAAAAACAGAGTGAGTTTCATGAATGCATGGGCTGGAATGTGAAGTAGTCCACCGATGAGTGCAGCGGGTGATAACAAACCAAGCCCAAGAACAATATACGACAACTGGCTGATTGTTGAGTAAGCAAGTCTCCGTTTGAGATTATCCTGTCGAAGCGCAATAATGCTGGCAATGAGGATGGTCGCACCAGCAACTGTCGCAAGCACGATACCGACACCAAGGTCACCAACCGTAGCAGGACCATATACGTCAAGCACGGTTCGTGCAATGCCAAAGACACCACTCTTGACAACAGCTACTGCATGTAACAGTCCTGAAACAGGCGTCGGTGCAACCATCGCGTCCGGAAGCCATGAATGAACAGGAATCAGTGCCGCTTTGACCCCAAATCCTCCAGCCAAGAGAGCAAATCCTGCACGAGCAATGACAGGATCTGTCGTCCCAAGTGCTGCGATCCCGCCGGCAGTAAATGTTACACTCCCTGTCGTCCAGAAGACAATAGCAGTGCCTGTCAGTACTGCAATGCCACCACCAAATGTGTATGCTAAGTACTTCCGTCCGGCTCGTCGTGCTGTTTGTGTCTCATCGTGAGTCACGAGTGGGTACGTCGCCACGGTCAGTAACTCATAGAATATATAGAGGGCGATAAGATTCGATGCAAATGCGACTCCGACTGCTGTGCCCACACTTGCCGCAAAGGATGCAAAGTATCTCGTCTGAGCATGTTCATCCAAGCCACGCATGTACCCAATACTGTAGAAGCTCGTGATCAACCACAGGAGGCTTGCCAGCAGTGCGAACAACATCCCAAGTGCATCAGCGCGGAGCGCGATTTCAATACCTGGGACAAACACTCCCAGACGAAACACGTGAACGGTTCCGTTCAACACCGCTGGAACGAGACTTCCGATAACGGCGAGCGTGCTGAGTGCAGTCAGGATTGTTGCTGCTTCACGGATATTCGGTCGACTTCGGGCGGCGATGATTGCGAATATGCCAACAAATGGAATCATCACTGCAGCCAGCGGACGGAGTGAGGCGATATCAGTCATGTGAGATATCCTCCGACAATGGGAGTAATCGCAGCGATGAACTGGATTGCAACGAGTCCAAACGAGACCGAGGCGAATGCAAGAATACTAACCAGAGCCCGTGTTTGAAATGGCACGCTTGGTCGTGCTTGACCTCCGTCAGTCGCTGCTGTTTGGTCGATATTTATCGGTGAGTTGAAATACATCCGCTCAATTACACGTGCGAAGTAGGCGAGTGTAAGTAGTGTGCTTGTCACGACGACAACTGCCACAATCCAGTCGCCACTGTTGATAGCGCCCAAGACAATATTCCACTTGCCGACAAAGCCAACCGCTGGTGGAACACCAACAAGCGCGAATGCAAGCACAGCAAATCCAGCGCTTAGTATCGGCGCCCTTTGAGCGATGCCACGCATGTCTTCCAGTTCATATCCTCCTGCAACAATCGAAAGCCCCCCGATGGCGATGAACAGCCCTGCTTTCATGACTGCATGACCGACCAAGTGGACAAGGCTTCCAACGAGTGCTGTCTCATTAATGACAGAGACCCCAACAATCACGAGTCCAAACTGCGAGACTGATGAATAGGCGAGCATTCGTTTCAGATTCGTCTGCATAATCGCGAAGACTGACCCAAGAATAATACTGAGTAGTGCAGCGATTGTGAGCGCGTCAAGCGCGACGGGAACAGCCGATGCAAACGAAGGAGTAAAGACTGCAAACGTGACTCTAAATATGGCGTATGCAGCTGCTGTCGAAACGAGCGCTGCAATGTGGACTGTCACCGAGTCAGACGATTCAGTGTATGCATCTGGCTGCCACGTGTGCAGCGGGAACAGTGCGGTCTTGACACCAAGGCCAATCATAATCAATACAAACCCGGTCAATATCAGCGGCGAAGTATATCCTACCTCAGCGAGTTGCTGTGAGAGATCAGCCATATTCAGCGTCCCTGTGGAGATATAGAGGTAGCCAACACCTAACAAATAAAGCGAGGCGCCGATCGTCCCGACAAGGAGGTATTTGAGACTGGCAACGGCAGCTCGTGGGGATGGATTGGTCGCGACCAACGCATACGTTGCTAAACCAGTGATTTCAAGAAAGACGTACAGATTGAACAGGTCGCCGGTGACAAAGATTCCTGAAAGTCCTGCTGTTAAAAGGAGTAACTCGCTGTAGAAGGCGTCCGAACTGTCGTTTCGGTCACGTTCAAAGATTAATACAATCAGTGTGATAATCGAAACGAGCCCAACAAGCGTCGCTGAGATCCAGTCGCCGACAAGTTCGATACCGATTGGTGGAGCGAAGTTCCCAACAGCGTAAGAGACGGTTCCTTCAACTCGTATGGCTCTGGCTAGTTGAACCACTAAAGCTAAATGCAAAACCGTCCCAACAAAGGCGACTGTCCATCCAGCCCTCTGCCATATGCGACCAAGCACAACCGGAACCAGTGCTGTAAGGACCGGCAGTGCAACGAGCAGTGCAAGTGTTTCACTCATTGATCTGAGCCTCGCTGAGGACTTTCTCATCAAGTGTGCCGTACTCTTCGTATATTCTGACGATGAGTGCTAAGCCAACAGCAGTGAGACTGACTCCAACGACAATTGCTGTAAGAATCAGCACTTGTGGAAGGGGGCTCACATACGGGCCTCCGCCTTCAGCCACGCGCGGTGGGACACCACCAGTGATGTACCCGCCAGTGATGAAAAAGAGGAAAATACCAACTTGGAAAATATTCAGCCCAATGAGCTTTTTGACCAAGTTCGAACTCTCTATGACTGCATACAGACCGATCCCTACCAGTGCAACATATGCAAAGTAACTATAGTGTGTTCCAATAAGCTCTAACATTACGATGTGGCCTCCTGATCTTGGCCTGATTCAGCTGACTTCTGCTCATCCTCGCCACTACGCATATCGCCCTTGGCGAGAGTAAAGAACAGCCCGATGAGGACACCAGACACGATAGCTCCGATTGCAAGCTCAATGATTTCGATGATATATTTGATTCCAGTTTTGTCAAGACCGTATGCTGAATAGTCAAGAAACGCACCACCATTCAGCACTGATCCAATACCAATGAGCACAAATATTGTCCCACCCGTCACGATCGCCATTCGGGTCAACAACTCAGATATCCATATTCGGGTTGCATCAATCCCAAATGCAAACCCAACAAGCAAGATCGAAGCGGCAACGATCACACCACCCTGAAATCCACCACCAGCTGAGTCTGCGCCATGAAACATCACGAACAGCCCATATGCAAATACAAATGGGACAACTAACCGAACAGTCGTCATGATAATCGTCGATTCAACATAAATCCGATTGACCTCTTTAGTGGGATCTATCTCCTCTGTACTCATAGGAATGCCTCCTGTCGTAGAACGATAAGTGCCGCAAGGCCGGCTGTGATTACTACAGTCGCCTCACCAAGTGTATCAAAGCCACGGTACGCAACCAAGATTGCTGTCACGACGTTTTTGACACCAGTCTCTGTGTCCGCATTCTCAAGATAATAATTCGTGAGCTCAGCAGTCGCAATTGGTGCAGATGTGCTTCCTATCGCTGGAAGGGATGGGACCGTCACCACCAGCAGCCCCATGAGTGCGACTGCAAGCACGCCACCACGCCACCCAATCGACTCAAATAGCTCCTCGCTGCTCGGGCGAACAGTTCGTGCAATTGTCACAAGGAATAGGATAGTGGTGATGCCAGCACCAACGGCAGCCTCGGTCAATGCGACATCAGGTGCAGCAAACAGTACCCAAGTGATAGCAACAGCAAAGCTAAACACAGCAAATGCAATGATCGAATTGAGAACGTCACGTAATGCAACAGCCACAAGTGCAATAAACAACGCAAGAAAGAGAACGGCCTGCAGAGTGATTGTTACGAGCATTAATCTTCACTCTCGCTACGAAACCAGGGGGTGATATTTTGATCATACGCAGCACGGGAAATTGCATGTGCTGCTGTGGGGTTCGTCACAAACATGAACACTGCTAGCAGGACTGTCTTGGCCGCAGTCACACCCGTCCCAAAAATAAGTGCAACTCCAATGAGGCTCAATAATATGCCTAACGTATCGCTCTTTGAAGTTGCGTGTGCTCTCGTATAGATATCCGGAAGACGAATGACTCCGATAGCGGCCACGATGCCAAAGAAGGCGCCAAATAGAATGAGAACAGTGGCAACGATCTCAACAGGCGTCACTACACAACTCCCCCTCGTTCGACAGTGAACTTTGAAATTGCGATACTCATCAAGAAATTCAACATAGCGTACACCAGCGCGACGTCCAGAAAGACAGGCCGATTGAGTGCCGCAGCCAACAGTGCAAGAATCACAACTGTTGTGGTCCCAAGTCCATTCACACCGATGACACGGTCCTGGATCGTTGGTCCAACAGCGATGCGGTACAACAGTGCCAGTGTGGAGAGGATCAAGACGCCCGCTGTGGCCAATAAAATCTGCTCAACAAGCACTGTCGGCATCAGTCAGCCTCCTGTGATTCGGCATCCTCAGATAGAATTGGACGCTCACGTTCGAGCGGGCTGGGGATTCGTGCTGCTTTGCGACCATAGAACACAAATCGAACAGCGCGTTCGAGTCCACCAGCCTCCAAGCTATCCCGTGCTGACTCGGTGAGACTATGAATATAGAGCCCTGTCGAGTCCACATCAACGGTCAATGTGCCTGGAGTGAGCGTAATGCTATTAGCAAGGACAGTAACAGGTAATGAACCTGAAACCGCGGCTTTGAATCGACTCATCTCCGGATCAATCGGCAGGGATGGATGAAGAATGATGTATGCGATTTCTATGTTTGCCTTCGTGATTTCCCAGAGTAAGTATGGAATGTATATGAGTAACCGAAGGACGCGCTGAAACGTGCGAAGTGGGCTGGGCGAAATTCCAAAAACGACGTTCGAGAGGCCTGCTGCTACGATAGTCGCGGTCACCGCGCCTGTAAGGAGTTCAAATGGCTTTAGACTCCCTGCAATTAATAAATAGAACCCTCCGACTAACAAGAAGGTGAACACAAACTTTGATACAGAGGCGCGTGTTGTGAGCTCTGACCGAACCGTTGTACGTTCGACTGGTGCTTTTATGACCGTGACATCCGATCGTGTGAGCTCCAACTCAAACGACCTGAGCATAGGAGCGTTTCCGCCCGGCTGATACTCTGGATCGATAATGATTGAACTGATATCTTGCTCCTTTGCATACTGAAGCGTAACAGTCGCATAATCGCCCGGACTAAACAGATATTGGTTACTCCCCAGCGTTGCTGTTTCAAGAGCTATTTCAGTATCATCAGCATCCTCCTGTGCCCACAGACGCACGCGCTCCAGTAGTTCTTCCCCCTGTGAAGAAGCTTCGCCTCCCGCGATCGAACTCCCTCGGGACAAGTACACAAAGTGAATTGCAGGTTGAGCAGCGGCGTCTTCAGCTTGCTTTTTTGCTTCGCTGACGCTGAATGCAACTGTATTTCGAATAGTGGAGGAGCGACTAACCGGAACCAGCAGTGGGACTGTTTCAACAGCCATTAGCCACCTCCGAGAGCAAGTGTCGTGTTGAAACGGCCAGGTGGGTGCCACATCTCTGTCGAAAAATTACATGAGCAATCAAATACATCTTCCGCTGCGTCGTGTTCTGGTAAGTTTTTTAATAACAAGACAGACCCATGCTGCGCATGGTATTGGTGTTAAACGAGGACTACCGAGGAATTTCGCCGGTTATTGGTGTGATCTTAATGGTTGCAATCACGGTCATACTCGCAGCAATCGTAGGGACATTCGTTCTTACTCTCAGCTCACAACTCGATGAGACACCCCCACAGGTCAGGTTCACTATTGAGTTTCCAGCCAGTGATACCCTGACGATTATGCACAGGTCTGGAGATTCAGTACCTGCAGCACAACTCAATGTCGTGACTGAGGCGCCACTTGACCCAACTGCCTCAGTGACGTTCATTGATGCAGCTGGTGAAGATAACCTCATTACCGCCGGTGAGCGTGCGATGTACCAACGAAAAGGGAAATGGGAAGGAGAGTATATTCGAATTATCTGGAAAACCTCAGAAACTGGGCGGTCAACGACGTTGACAGAAATCGCTGCCCCACACTGACTCCCGCGAGGCTCACTTCCCTTCTTCAACGGGCCAGTCTTAGACGGTGGTCACCTCTTGACGAGCGAAGTGGGAAGGGGTAGTTCATTCGCCATCCTCTCTGAGTGAGCTACCATTTTTTGCGACTCCTCACATATGTGAAGCAATCTCAACTTCGACAGCGAATTTTATCGCCGCACAAGGAGAATACTTTGAGGTCGGGCAGAAATGTGTGACGTGGCGACAAGATTCTCCGATTCTCGAATCGCGTGAGTTCGAAGTGATTTCCAATGTCTGGCGGGGGGTCAGAGTCGCGAAAACGAAGTTTGACGGGCTGGGCTCCTCCCACTCTTGAATCAAAGCTTAGCGATGCGCGCTTCTTTGAGCTCGGCCTACACACCCTTTGAGTACACTTTCGCGTGAGGCGACGATTGCGCGGTCGCAGTCCGGTGACGTGACAACACGACCGTGTCAAGCACGGACAACTCGATCAAACAGAAGCAGACCTTTCGAACCCCGTCTAGACACATCGAGTGCCTCTGTGGAGCGAAATGTCGTCCACCCTCCTCAGGTACTCAGTCGGCTGGGGACCCGCACGTCCGACAGGCTGGCGGGGGGGTGGCTCTGTGGCTTTCTGAGCGGGACGCCGGGCGCGAACGTCCGTCAGGGCGAAGACCCTGTCTACAAGCGGGGAACGCTGTGACAGAGTATAACACAACACAGTACAGGGTAGACGAAAAAAATCATTTGGGACATCACTCCTGTCCAGCAACCGAACAACTGTTTTCCACCGTGTCGGCTCCACGGCTCAAGTCGGTAGGGTCTGACCTGCAACTGCTGTGACATGCTGAAATCTCACAATGTATAACCGCCAGACTTTATTTTAATTCCTGAGTACCCGACATATGGATAAGCTGCGGCAATCGCTGCTTGAATCACCGATTATCGAAAAAGGAGAGTATGAGTATTTTGTCCATCCAATCAGTGATGGTGTCCCAATGCTTCGGCCAGGTCTGCTGCGCGAGATCGTCATTCGAATCATTCGAAAGGCCGAGATTGCAGACGTGAATAAAATCGTCACTCCAGCAGCGATGGGAATCCATATTTCAACAGCAGTCTCGCTTATGACTGATATTCCGATTGTGGTGATCCGGAAACGACGATATGGGTTGGATGGTGAGGTCTCTTTGAGCAAGCAAACCGGGTACTCTGAAAGTGAGATGTATATCAATGATGTGTCTGCAGGAGACCGCGTGCTGGTGCTAGATGACGTCCTTTCGACCGGGGGGACAATGCGTGCGGTTCTTGATGCGCTTGAGCAGATCGGTGCGGATATCGTTGATACAGTCGCGGTGATAAAGAAAGCAGGGCCAAATGAATTAGATGAGAGCTCTCACAGCGTCAAGACGCTCATCAATGTAACCGTCGAAGACGGTGAAGTAATTATCGTTGATGAAACAGGTGACGACTAATTGGTGAGCGATGCCTACTGCGGAGATGTGGTCTCGATTGTGTAAGAGGGTTCCTCAACCCGCTCACACCGGCACTGTGGACAGCGCGAGGGGCGAGCTACCTTTTTCTGAAACTCATTGAATCCACACTCTTTACACACAGGTGGTACAACAAGGAGCGTCTGATTGTTTTTCGCTGTAAGCGTCTGAGCGATGTGCTCAATATGCTGATGCACATCGTTGGTGCTGATGTGCAATTCTGTTGCTAACGTCGACGCTGTGGCCGGCTCATCCCGTAAGAGCTCACTCAACTGCTCACGTGTCGTCTGTGTATCAGATGTCATTGGAGTATGCTATGATAGCATATATGTCAGTTCGATTGGGAAACACACTTGCCAGTACGGTAGCAGCATTGATATATGAAAGCTGTTGTTCTTGCAGGTGGCTATGCAACACGAATGTGGCCTATCACCAAAGATCGTCCAAAAATGTTTCTCCCTGTCGGTGATGGAACCGTCATTGACGTGATCTTTGAGGAGTTAGAAGCTGATTCGCGCGTCAACGAAGTGTTCGTAAGCACAAACGAACGATTTGCAGATACGTTTCAAGATTTCATCGCCGATTCAGCGTATGAAAAACCGACGTTGTCTGTCGAAGACACGACTGAGGAAGATGAGAAATTCGGGGTCGTCGGAGCACTCGAACAGCTTATTGACCGAGAAGATGTAGATGATGACCTCATAGTAATCGCTGGAGATAATCTGCTCTCATTTGGAATAGGCGAATTTGTGGACTTTTTTCAACGACATGATACGCCGTGTCTCGCAGCATATGATGTTGGTTCACGAGAACGTGCCAGTTCATACGGATTAGTTCAACTCGAAAACGAAGAAGTCGTAGATTTCGAAGAGAAGCCCGACCATCCGCAAAGCACGCTCGTTTCGATCGCTTGTTATGCCTTTCCTCAGGACACGCTTCCTGATTTCGAAGTATATCTAAGCGATGGAAACAATCCGGATGAGCCTGGCTATCTCATGCAGTGGCTTCAACAGCGGGGAGAACTGAATGCATTCACCTTTGATGGAGCATGGTTCGATATCGGCACACCAGAAAGTTATCTTGACGCTGTGTCATGGTATCTGGATGGCGAGACCTATATTGCCGACTCTGCGACAGTCGAAAACAGTCACTTAGGAGAGAACGTCCATATCATGGAGGAAAGCAGTGTCAAAAACACGACACTCGAACGAACTGTCGTCTTCAGCGATGCGACAATTAGCGATGCCGATATCGAATCAACAATTATCGATGAAAAAAGCCGTGTTGAGGACGTTGAGTTGTCTCAGGCACTTGTCGGTGCATACTCGCAGGTCCAGTAAACCCACTTCTCTCAGATTTCAACTCGGGTGGTACGGAACCTTGCCACCCATCGCGGCACTGTAATATCTTATCTATAACAGCAGGAACCAGTATCTGGTGGCTCACGAGTGGTGAGTTTATCTGAGATGCGCATCGATGACGACATTTGATTCATGCGGCGCATACGATCGAACCGTGCGTCGCGTGTCGATTTGAACATCATACAGTGGGGTAGCAGCGTCACGGACTGCCCGAATTGCGGGGGTGTATCGATCCGTATCACTCTGAATGTCATAATAATGGATAATACACTCTTCAGCAGCCATCGTGACCGCTGCATCAAGAAACTCATCAGCGGTGTGAGGAAGATTCATAATGAGACGATCAGCCCAGCCAGCGTATGCATTCTGTATCTTACGGACGTCATCACAGAGTGATGAAATCGAATTCGTGACGTGATTTTCCTCCGCATTTGCATCAAGATACGAGATTGCAGTTGGATTAATATCACAGGCGACAGCCGAATTCCCACGATCTGCGGCTGGTATCGCAAATGGGCCAACACCAGCGAACATGTCGATTACATTTTCATCTTCATCAATTTGTGTGACGACACGATGACGCTCTGTCGCTAGTCGGGGTGAGAAGTATACCTTCGCGATGTCAAGTGTGTATGTATATCCATACTCAGAATGGGTGGTTTCGGTATCTGCCCCTCGAATGACATCCCAGTCGCGAACACGCTGTGCCCCTTTAATTTTTGAAGCACGATTTATCACTGTCGATATTTGAAGATCAGAGGTCATAATTGCGTCAGCTATCTCCTCGGCTCGGCTAGTGTCTTCAGTATCAAGAATTGCAATATCACCAAGTCGCTCGTATGTGGGCTCGTAGGATAACACATCCTTTGGTCTCGTCGGTGTTTCTCGCTTCGGAGCGGCATGTTCGACAAGTGTATATGAGTCGTCAACCAGCGCCGGATTCGTGACAGGAATATACAGGTACTCGCCGTCGTCTGTAATTTGATATTCACGATCAAGTAGGTCTGCTTCAGCGAGCCACTGTCGTGTCGACTCTCCTGCAGTTGGCACAACGCGGACGCAGAGCACAGACATTTGCAAATAACTATTCAGTTGCAGTGAATAAAAAATCGCGCTCTTCATCGTGGAACCGATAATTGAGGTATCTCGATATGCTCCTGTCTCACAGGACGCCTAAGTCTCCAGTTCAGTGTTGGGCGCGTCATATTTCTTCATTTAGTTGTTTTGCAGACGCTCCTCAAGCAGCGACCGAAGAGAGCGAGTGAGAAGGGAAGGGAGAGGAGAGAGAGAGTGGATGGGATACAGCACCGTCATCGTTTCACTTCCACTGCACTGTCTTTCGCTTTTGCTTTCCTTCCCCTCAGAGGTGGTGGAACAACGCTCACTACGTCTCTGGTGGTGTTCAAGCGCGTCGGTCTCAAGTGTCCGACTCTGGCTCCGAGTTGAAACCACTTGTCGAAATCGCCTGCGGAGTCTATGGCCGCTCAGTTGGCCCTGGACACTCTGACACAGAAACAGCAGGCCCTTACTGAGCGAGAGCCTCGAGCGCGGGGGAGTTCATCGGGAGGATCGCCCCCTTGGAAGGGAAGCGGGTATGCTCACATAAAAACCCGGTACGTGATAGAGGCGACAAGTCAACAGCATCACTGCCAAGACGGGTCAATGTCACACCGCAAGTAGAGAAAGTAGTGATGATAGAGAGATTCTCAGAGTCGCTGGCGCGATGTTAGGCCTGAGCAGCCGTTTCAGTATCTGAGCGAGAGGCATGGGAATTGCGGTCATCCCATGCATCAAGGAGCTCTTGATATCGGTTTCGAATCGTGACTTCAGAGATGTCCGTTACCTCGCTCACTTCAGCCTGTGTGAGTTCAGTGTTCGTCAGTTGTGCGGCTGCATACAGGGCTGCAGCAGCTAGTCCAACCGGTGACTTTCCGGAGTGAACGTTCTGTTCTTTTGCATTCGAAATCAGCTTTCGAGCCGTTCGCTCGGTTTCCTTTGGAAGTGTTAGATCCGAAGAGAACCGTGGAACGTACTCACTCGGGTCGGCTGGTTGAATCTCAAGGGAGAGTTCGCGGACGATATATCGGTAGGCCCGTTCAAATTCATCTTCTCCGACACGAGAGACACGTGCGACTTCATCGATGCTTCGTGGCACCTGCGCCATGCGAGCAGCCGCGTGCAATGCTGCAGTTGCAATTCCTTCGATAGAGCGTCCGGGTAGGAGGTCGTCTTCCAGGGCTCGTCGATAGATGACAGATGCAGTCTCACGGACGGACTCTGGCAATCCGAGTGCAGACGCCATCCGATCAATCTCGCCGAGTGCTTGCTTCAGATTACGCTCTTTTGAATCACGCGTCCGAAACCGTTCGTTCCACGTTCGGAGTCGCTGCATCTTTTGTCGCTGTCCGGATGAAAGCGAATTTCCGTAGGCATCTTTATCCTGCCAGCCGATATTCGTTGAAAGCCCTTTATCATGCATCAAATTCGTCGTTGGGGCACCAACGCGCGACTTCTCATCTCGTTCGGCGCTATCAAATGCGCGCCATTCAGGACCGCGGTCGATAGTATCCTCATCAACGACAAGACCGCACTCTTCACAGACCGTCTCGCCTCGTTCTTCATCAGCAACTAAGTTAGCTGACTCACACTCCGGACAGCGGAGCGTCTCTCCTTCGTCTTCTTGCTCTTCATGTGCCAATCTGTCCTTTTCCGAGCTATGATCTCGCCACGTCTTCGTTTTGTTATCGGTCGTTTCTTCGTTCTCACGCGTGCGCGCGGGGTGGGCATCACTCATAATACTTGTGAAGAGAGCGGTGAAAATCATGCCACCGTCTCGTTCTTACCTAACATAAGGTTTTTTAGCGTATAAATTTGTTGGCGATATGCGGACACAATACAAGAGCTTATACACGCAGCTTAGAGCCTGTAACGTAATGCTGTAGATAATCCACTCTTGCTCACAGTTAGCTCGCTATTTCAGGTCAGAGACACAACTGATATACCATTCGATATGAGTTAACTCATATTGAGTCTGAAGAACTCGGAGATTGATAACCGGACAGTGTATTATGATTCTGTGGCGATCCAGCAGTGAGCGAATTGAGTGTTTGTCGGGCATCACGAAGGGTAGTAATTTCTGCCCGTGAGTGCAGTGATCCATATAACCGCTCTCCTTTTTTTCCGGCGTCGTTTCGTTCGCTGAGGGGCCGGTCTTCCACAAGAATCAATTGATTCGACTTCGCTGCTGCTTCAATAGTTTTGATGTTTCCTTCAGCAATATTGATATCTGCGATAATTGTACAATCTGCGTCACATATCATCGACTCAGCCATTTCCTTATCAGAGACCGAGACTGATGCATATGGATCGACTGTCTGGACAGGAATATCAAGTCGGTGTGCAGTTTCCGCATCCCTACCGCCGGTTTGAACAACTCCGCAGCTGAGCGTGTAACCGGCCATCTGTAAGTCATACAAAAGTGGTGTCGCAGCTCCACCGCCGCCAATCACATGAATATGTGCATCGCGTTCACATGAGGATGGATCTGATGCCAAAGTCCGAACTGAGACCGACCCTGTCACAGGGTCATCAAATACGACTGCTGTCGCATCAAACGCCTGCTCAACAATTGATTCTGTGAGCACTGACCGGGGGGGCCCAAATGCGATGATCTCACCACTGACAATGACAGCAAGTAGGTCGCAATATTGTGAAGCCAGGTTTAAATCGTGAATGGCAGCGATGACCGTCTTCCCCTCAACTAACAGTTCACGAACTAACTGAAGCGTGCGCACCTGATGATGTATGTCGAGACTTGCTGTCGGTTCATCAAGTAATAGTAGTGGCGTCTCTTGTGCAAGAGCTCGCGCGAGCATGACACGTTGACGCTCGCCGCCTGAAAGTGTCGTAACTGATCTCTGTGTGAATTGTGCCACATTCGCACGGGCTAGCGCCTGCTCAACCGCAGCCGCGTCTTCCGTATCAAATCCTCCGAATCGATTCCGATACGGGGTTCGACCCATCTCAACGATGGTTTCAACATCGAAATCAAATGCCACGCCCGTGTCTTGATGAACAGTTGCAACGGTCCGGCTCACTGCCTTGGAGGTCAGTTCGGATATCGCCCGGTCATTGATCCGGATCTCACCCGTGTGCGCGGCAAGTGTGCCATTGAGTGTGCGAAGAAGAGTCGTTTTTCCAGCCCCGTTTGGGCCGACCAATCCAATAAACTTCCTCTCGGGGACCTCCCAGTCAATAGAGTCAAGAACGGTAACGTCGCCAAACCGCACAGATAGGTCCTGAATTTCGACACACGTTGAACTCACAGCCGGGTTACCTCCTGGCGACGAAGTAAATAAAGGAAAAACGGGGCACCGAGTGCAGCAGTGACAATTCCAACAGGCACCTCAACAGCACCAGAACGTGCAAGTGTGTCAGTTGCAACGAGGAACGAAGCTCCAGCCAATGCGCTAGTTGGAAGCAAGATTCGATGGTCTGGTCCGACAAGGAGTCGCATCACATGTGGCACAATTAGGCCAACAAATCCAATAACTCCAGTGACTGCAACTGCAGTAGCGGTGATTATACTGGCAGCTGTCAGCAAGATTCGCTTTGTCCGCTCAACTTCAACTCCGATTGCGGAAGCGTCTTTCTCGCCCAGTAGTAACACGTTGAGCTCATGCGTGTAAAACAGCAATCCGGCGAACACCGGTGGGACAATCAAGATAGCCGCCTCCACATCGGTCCACGTTGTCCCGCCAAGGTGACCCATCAACCAGTAGACGACGCGGCGGAGACTCTTGCCGCTGAATAGTAACATGAAGGAGATGACCGCTCCAAGAAATGTTTGAACTGCGACACCTGCGAGCAAAAGCGTCGCAGTCGGTGTCTCACCGTTGCGAGTAGCGATAAGATAGACAGCAAAGGCTGTGAGCAGTGCTGTGATGAATGCAGCCCCCTGTAACTCAACTCCGACTGGCAGTGAGAGTGGGAGAATAATCGTCGCAACTGCCCCGACAGCTGCTCCGGAGGACACGCCGATAATTGATGGATCAGCCATCGGATTTCTAAAGAATCCCTGCATAACCGTCCCAGCGCTTGCCAGTGCAAATCCAACAAGGCCTGCTAAAACGATACGTGGTAATCGAATATCGATAACAATGGTACGGAGAGGCTGCTCAATCGGGTATGCATGTAACGGAATCACAGAGTCGATGAGGATATACGTGACAGTCACGGGTGGAATCGCGACGGGACCAATTCCAGCACTTGCAATGACAGTGATCATAAGTAGTCCGCTGAGTGCAGCCGACCAGGCTGTTGTCCGAGTATGAACTGTCACATCATCCACAATCAGATTTTCATCAGCTAAACACTTGTTGTATACCGTTGTTCGTGACATCCTCTCTGCGGTGAACGGCGGAGCTTCCCACAAGGCCCTCAGTAAGTCGAGAACAGAGCGATTGTACCCTGTCGTGAGATGAAGAGTGCCACGCGTTATCCCTTCGCTATCCTTGGTTCGGAGTACGTTGCTTGTTTTCTGACGGTATCCACAGCCGGGGATACCGTCGACCGAGTGGAACCCCCGGCTGTCTCATTACATCGTGTGACCGCTTCAGTTCGTCTCACAGACGGCCTGTATCCATGTCGATGACCTGTATCCTCGCCCGACGGGGTTTGAGCGCCTATTTCGCACGCACATAACTCACCACATATTCGCTGAGGCGACGGGTGAATCACCCCGATGTCAAGCCTCGGGCTTCCGTTTCCACAGGCGAAGCAGGCCGAGTGTCCCAGAGTCGTCCGGATCGAAGATTTCCGTGATGAGGCTCTGCGTCTCAAAGCATTTTATCCCAAGGCGGTTCACAATGTGATTTGGGGACATATCTTAAGGGATTAGCGGCATCCTTCGGGTTGGCAGTCACTCGAAGTACGGCTTCGGTGAGGTCTATGTGAATTCCAGTCAGACCAGTGTCAGGACTCAGAGAGAAGTGTGAGTACGTGCGAGTATAGTATTGGAATAATCGTACAAAACTATTTTATTTATGCCACATTAATCATACAAGCATGGGCGAAACTGGTTCAACCGACGAACTGAGTAAAATTAGAGAGAAAAAGCGCGAGAGACTACAGTCTCGACTGGATAAAGCAGGTGAGGAAACCAGATCTGAGAGCGTATCACCTGCCCCCACAGAGCCATTACATATCACCAGCGAAAGCGAATTCAAAAAAACCATCAGCTCATACGATATTGTGCTGGTAGATTTCTACGCAGATTGGTGCGGCCCATGTAAGATGTTAGAGCCGACCATTGAGTCCGTGGCCGAATCAACGAGAGCCGCGGTTGCAAAAGTGGATATTGATCAGCACCAGCAATTGGCTCAACAATTCCAAGTGCGTGGTGTCCCAACGTTACTGCTGTTTGAAAATGGAGAGACTGCTGAGCAGATCGTTGGTGTTCGCGATGAGCCGACACTCCGTTCGCTAATTGAGCAGTACGTGTAATGTCTGCTCTGACACCGGCGAGAGTCAGTTGACGCAGGTGGCTACAGCTGCAATCGATATCCCCCTGCGCCTGGAGGTGCGGGAATCCTGAGCGGTGGGATATGAGGTTTGTGTCAGTCACTTGCTCGCTTGACGAAAATCAATGGCACAACCCACGAAGGTAGACTTCAGGCTGTGCCAACCACCTAAGGACTCCATCTTCACCTAACACAGGTGCAGACTCGGAGTTACTTTGATTCATTTCGAGACGAATATTTTTTTCCGTCACGTCAATGTCGTATGCCTTCCACATCTCGCCTGACCACGTACACGTCCGTCTCCACTTACCTGAGGCACTCACCGAGCGAGATTGTATGGACAGTCAAAACCATCACGGCGCGGGAGATGTAGGAACAGCACGAACCGTTCTTGCGAGACTACCCGTGGGGCGATGGGTTTTACGAGGAATCATACGACGTTGGGACGGGGGGCGATGCTTCGACCGATACGATTGAACAGTGTATCGAGCGAACTGAACGCGTTTAAGCGGCTTACGGGCCTCAGCTTCAGGGTCAGCTGAAAGTAGTTTGAGACGAAAAGCGTCATCCCAAGAACGGGAGCCGCCGATTTCCAATCGAGAACCACCCTGAGGTACTCGATCTACTCCGTCTGTAGAAGGTTGGACAGGGAGCGGATTATCCAGCCGCGCAATCGAATGGTGGTTGATGTAGGGTAGTGTCGTGTCGGATTCATCCTGACCCTGAGGCGTCAGGCATTCTCCTCGATTCTGGATAATAGTAGGTACACTTCGCGAAAATTGACAGAAGGGTTTTATCTAAATCTGGGATAGTTCTCAACTGTGCAATTGCCGCCACACATCAGTCCAGCACTTGTGATTGGAATCGGGTGTCTCTGTTTGACAGTCTGGGCAACTCGTGTAACGATACGGATGCGAGGATATCCAGCAGGGATACGGCTCTTGACAATTCCCCAATATTTAATCGGTCAGCTTCGAGAGGATATGGCCAGTGGAGGTCTTCCAGCACTCAGTTGGGTGTTCTTTAGTATCTGGTCAGTGGGCGTTTCAAGCTTGCACTTTTGGGGGGTGATCTACGGTATTTACACCGCAATCGGTTGGTGGGATCTGATGACACATGCAATGGGTGGGTTTGGGGTCGCTGGAATCTTAGCACTTATGACACGAAAATCGACACGTGAATATCCGAGTTGGCTCATCCCGGGTGTGTTTGCGATTGGGGCTGGATTCGAGGTGTATGAATTTTTATTCAAATCATTCTGGCACCACTGGAGCCTCCAGTTCTATATTACTGACACAATTGTTGATCTGATTATCAATACAAGCGGAGCTGTTGTCGTCGTGATTGCAGTGGTGACATACGCTCGTGTCGGTGAGGATGAATTCTCATCGCGCACCGAGCTTTCAGACACAGAGTCGAGAACTGTCGATTCAACGATTAGCTCAAGATTTAGATAGATCAATCTTGCTCGTCAATGAGTGGAGATTCCGTCTCCATTCTCTCGAAGAGAGACTGGTGAATGCGGTCAAAGACTGCTATTTCGGTCTCCAACGACATCGTGCGCATGATTGCATCGGTTGCTCCACACAGCCATGTCGTGCGTTCAAGATATGTTTCGATATCTCCAGGGCCGACCTGAAAGTCGCTGGTAAGTGCTGATATTTCTGTTCCATCAAGTAGCTCGGCCACGATACGCACGATCTTTACTGAGCTCAGCCACGCTTCAAATGGCGAGGCATCTTCAACTGTGGTTGTGAATTGGCTGGCATTTCGCATCGCAAATCGATAGGTGGTAGCACGCTCTTTATTCCCGAGATATGTCGTATACATATCCGGCGTCGAACAGATCAACTCGAGTGCAGTGAGCGACGTGACATTCGATGCACTCATTTCTTGCATTGTTTTGATGCCGCGGCGAAGTTGTGCGCCAGTAGTCGGTGTCAAATACTGCTTGGAGACAGTTCTCCCTATTTGAGTAGCCGATATCGACCCATCACCTGATTCGATCAAGGACATCGAAATAAGATCCGAAATAGCCGACTCAACGTGAGAGTGAAGTCTTTGTGTGCCAGATTCATGCGCGAAAAAGGTTCCTGTGAGTACCTGAATAACCTCTGTGGTAGATGCAGCAAATCCGCTCGCGATGATGGCTAGCACGTGTGTCTGGAGCGAATCCTCTGCTGGTAATTGTGAGTGCACTGCTTCGGGACCGGCCTCTATGTATCGCTGCCAGAGCGCATATCGATCTGTCTCAAAGTCACGTGCGTCCATGACTGAGGATTCGGTTGTATTGAGATGGTCTGTATCGATATCCCCAATGAGTACTGCCTCGCCGTAAGGGTCAAGATGTGGACGGCCAGCGCGGCCACACATCTGATGAACTTCCATCACAGGAAGTGCCTCCATACTGTCTCCACTGAACCGCTCAAGATCGCGAATGACGACCCGGCGGGCGGGGACATTGACTCCGGCTGCCAGTGTTGGTGTCGCACAAATGACCCGAAGTGTGCGGTCTCGGAATGCTTTTTCAACTAGCTCACGATGCGAATTTCTGAGTCCTGCATGGTGAAAGGCGACACCAGTCTCTGCACAGGCAGCGAGTTGGCGACTCACTGCTGAACTACCACTGTTCATGATCGAAGCGCGAAGCTCCGGACAGCTATCGAATGACTCTGAAAGAAGGTGTTCTGCAAGCGCTTCTGCCTGTTGTCGCGATCGAACGAACGCCAGGCATTGCCCACCAGATGCAGTTGCTTGCTTGATAAGTTCACGAGTGATAATTGTATCAAGATCGGGATCGAAATCAGTGCTTGTCTTGTCGTCGAGTGAGCCTGTGTCCACTGAGAGACGATTTCCATCGTCGAATAGGACTGCGTCATCAGCAGGATTGTACAGGCCAGTTCGTAGCGAGACTGGTCGCCACGTCGAAGAAACGAGTGTCGCGTTTAGCCAATTGGCAATGGCTTCAGGATTGGCAATCGTCGCAGAGAGAGCGACGATCTGCAGACCAGGTGCGCGTTGCTGTAATGTTGCGACTGTGACTTCGAGCGTCGGCCCGCGTGATTTACTCCCGACCAAGTGCACCTCGTCAATCACGACACACGCTAACCGTTCGATCCATGCTGCACCGTTGCGAATGGCAGCGTCTACTTTCTCTGCAGTGGCGACGATGATATCTGCTTGATTGACGGCCGTTGCTTCTGGTTCGACATCGCTGGTAGTAATACCTGCTGACACGTTGGGTAGCGATTTGAAATGCTCATACTTCTCACGTGCAAGCGCTCGAAGCGGGACGATATAGAGTCCAGGGCCACTAGCGGTTAACATCGCTAACTCCGCAATCAGTGTTTTTCCCGCAGCAGTCGGAATAGCAGCGACAACGTTCTCACCCTGTGTTACGCCAGCATCGACAGCCTCAGCCTGCGGTGGATAGAGACGCTCGATATCATCCGATCGGACCGAGTCTTTGACAGCTGGAGACACAGGCAGGTCACTGACGTCCATTAGTCA
>JAQCNF010000017.1 GCA_028275165.1 Haloquadratum sp. | reverse complement strand
GGGCACGGGCTCGGAGAAAACCCGGCCGTCGATTCGATCGAACCAGGGCAAGGGCAAGTAACTATGATATCCTCCGCGCGGTGAACAGAGAGGGAGCAAGCTCCCTCAAGCAGTCGAGCGTAGCCCGACGACGGCGCGGTTTCCACGCGCTTGGGGCCGGGCAGGCCGACACCACCGGTGGCAAGATTCCCCTCGCGGGTACTCCGGTTTGCACGCAAGCCGTCAGTCCCGTGAGGGAGTGGTGTGTTTGGGTATCTGCTTGGCCCGTGCGGGCAGTGCCATCCACCTGACTGCGCCTCGCGGCGAAGTCTGACTCGGGCAGGCTCGCGTTTTTGCTGACGGGTGAACGCCAAACCACACCCACTTTTCCGGTCGTTGCCCGGAGTGTACGCGCTTCACGCCCGCCCTGTTCGCTCCTCGGTTCCGACAGAGCGTCGGAACACTCGTCACTCACGGGAAGGGCGGGACTCTCGCGCTGACTAAGGTAGAAATTTTTGGCGTCTACGTCGGAAGAAAGCAAAAGATTTTTTATAACCTTCTGATAGAGCATATTATATCTTTTTACCATTATAGTAAATGTAAATCTCAAGAACTTATTTATAACATTGAAAATAAGGCATTATATGTACAACCACATATTAAATAACCTGAAGGTTGCGTCCAAGGTTTATCCAGAACCTGAACAGGCCCATACTGATCCCAGAAGTCTGCTCTGGCTGTCTCCTTATTCCCTCCGGAACAATTGTCACAAAAATGAACGACAGGAAAATGGTGGCGTAGATAATCAGAACGAGGCTTCGCCAGGTTCGGCTAAGCAACCCACACCCAGCAAATTCGTCAACGAAAGCAGGTTGCGGACAGTAGAGCAAACAGATGTCGTGACAGTCCAGACAAGTTATACTGAGCGAACACTCATAGTGAAAGACCGTGTTACGAGTATCGGGGAGATACCTGAGTGGACAACACTTTGTTTCAGAGGAGATAGAGAATGGGCCTATATCCTCTGGGGTCAAGAGACTGAATATATGCTCACCATACCCAAATCAGCCTCGAGTAAGAAGCAGGCCAAATTGACGACTCCGGAACGGACACCAGAGAATGAAATTGTCGACGCGGCATCAATTGAGGACAAAGAAGCGATACAATCGACGATGACGGCTGCAGATTTATACTCTAATATCGATATGCATGATGGCACCTGAACTCTCATAGTGGTGAAATTCTCTTCCGAGTTCACAGGCGGGACGAGGCGGATGCCACGGGGCTTGACCCGAGGCAGTTGACGCGGAGGAATCCCAAGGGTGGGAATACTAAGATCTACGGTCCACCACCTCTGTCTGCGGTTGGAATCCGCAAGTCCGGCTGAACTGAATGACGCGAGGCTGGGCCAAACAGCGGTTACCGCTATCCCCCAACGGGGGAGTTACGGGTAGCGTTTCCTGTCTGATGTTATCGGCTCCGTTCACGTCGCCGTGTGCGACAACCCACAGCGATCGCACGTCCACAGTCCACGTTCAACACGACTCTTTTCATCCGCCCGCTCGCACGGCCCGCGGAACTTTCGTTCCGCGCTGTCATCACCCGCCTGTTCGTCGCTCGGTTCCGACAGTCGTCGGAACACTCACCCCTCACGGGAAGGCGGATGTATTCGCCTCGAATCTTTATAATTCTGAAATCAATTCTGTGGGACCTGCCGGTTACCCCTATCTGAACGGTGTGACAGACTTCTCTCCGGCGCTGATTTTGAACTGAGCCCCACCACTTGGAGACGTATCCGGCTCTATTTCCCACCCGTGCGCTTCGACAATTCGCTTTACAATCGAAAGGCCAAGCCCCATTCCGGACGTTGACGTGCCAGAATCGAATATATCAAACTCTTCGTCAGCAACCAATCCCTCGCCATCATCTTCGACAATGAATCCACTTAGCTCATTTTGAGAACCCACTCTGGTTGATGTGCAAAATGGCTCCATTGGACGCACTTTAACTGTAACATCTTCACCTCCATGCTCCACAGCGTTCCGAAATAGATTCTCAAAAACTTGCAATAGGCGCTTCTTCTCGCCAAACACATCTGTCGATTCACACAGTATGATCTCTGCGTCTCGACTATCCACGTTGTTCCAGGCCTCTTTGGCCACTGCATTGAGGTCAAGCGCGGTTCGATTTTTGACGACGTACCCCTTATCAGCCAAGACAAGTAGATCCTCGATGAGCGTGTCCATTCGATCAATGGATCGGAATACCCTCTCGAAATACTCTTTGAGATTCGAGCACTCACATTGGGTTTGCACTTCCTCAAGCCATCCTCTCGCGCCCATGAGTGGGTTGCGAAGGTCGTGTGACACGATACTAATTACTTCCTCAAGTCGCTCTTTCTGGACCCGAAGAGCGTGCGTTTCGTTAATATAATCAAGAGTGTGGCTAATCACTTCTCCATACGATTCTGCTAATTCGACATCAATGTCAGTGAAGTAATCACTCTCCTCTGCTGCGATGTTTATCACCCCATATTCGTCTATCGGTATGATTAGTTCGTCTTGAACAACTGAGTCTTCATTATACATATCATCGTTATTTCCCGCGCTGAAGTGTCGAACCTCGCTGTTCTCAAACGCCTCCCACGAAGCACTATTTCCCGGTTCGTAGACTATGTCGGTCCCAAACAGTCGCTCTCCTTTCTGTGTTTGAGAAACCAATTGTAGTTCTTCTGCATCGCCATCGTATAGCCACAGCCCGACTAAATTAGTATTATAAATGCGACTGGCACTTCCAACCGCCAGATTGCATAGTTCGCTCTCTGAATCAGCTCCATGAAGGTTAGAAACGGCATCCGTGTACTCTGAAATCTCACAGAGCTCCTGTGAGTCTCTCATTAACCGTTATATTAAAACTATGCTTAAATATCTGTTCTCTGTCTGATAGCCCGTTGCACGGTTTCAAAATTAGCTCAGACCTATCACAACTCAGTCACTATCGGTCGAAATAGTCACTTTAACTAGATTAGAAGCCGGATCAATGGTATATCCAGTACCCGATCCGGCACTGGCAACGACACGGCTGAGACTCATGAAACTGCTGTTCGCAAGTACCTGCGAGTTCACGGTGGGGTTGCGTCGAAAGAAGAACTCCTCGCCGGCACCGACGTGCCGGCGTGGTATATCAACCAGATTGCTACCGAGGACACCTTCTACACCTCGCTGAACCACAACGGCAACTACGTTGCCAGCAAGAATATCGTCGGCCATCGCTCTACCCATGACTGGTTCTGGCGACCTGAGGTGGACGACGGCGTCACCGTCTTCCGCCGCCAGGAAACCACTAAAGCCACCCTCAGTACCTCGCAAAGCTCGGTACTGATGACCGCGCTGCAAACGCATGTCTCTCGAAACTCGGTAGTGGAAGAAGTCTGCTTGTTGAAATGTGACTAAACAAAACCAACAAGCAGACAGTGTAATCCACGAAGACCAGCTTCTTAACT
>JAQCNF010000009.1 GCA_028275165.1 Haloquadratum sp. | reverse complement strand
AGACTCAAGAGCGGCTACTCGATCTACTACCAACAACCGAACCGAACGCGCTGTGCTACGAAGACCTTGCTGACGAGCTTGGATGCTCGGCTTCGACGGCCCGTGACCACATGGGCGAATTGCTCCGTAGTCCAATCGGCATTGATTCGATTACAGCGCCGTCTGGTGCAAAGTATTTCTACCTCACAGGTGGGACTGAGCATCCGACAAATGCGAACCCGACGTATCAGGAACAGACGCGAGAGAAGACGAACAAGAGTGAGCTGATCACCGACCACTTCACCGCGCTGGAGCGGCGACTCCGGCAGGCGCTCAATGCCTCCGAACCGGCAGTTGCAGATGGAGGCCACCCGACGCGGGGCGGCTATGAAGATGTGGTGATCCACCGGACGGATACCCACGCTGGCGACAAGCTCACCGACGAGTTTGGAAACGTGGTGTTCAACTCGAAGATCGCAGAGCGACGAGAGCGAGAAGTGCTATTCTTCGCGGGGTTTGGTTCCAGTACGGAGGTTATCAAGATATGCGCTATAGGCTTCTGCCCGTTTTTCTTTTTCATGTTCGCTCGGCACGTCATGCTTCTCCTCATCGTAGAACGGGAGTTCCTCAACTGACGGAATTTCCATCATCGTCCCCAGTTGGGCAATCTCTGGAAAGTAGTTCTCAATCACCCAGTCTTCGCCGTGTTCCTCAACCGCTTGCTGGATGTGCGGGGCAGCCTCAGGATACTCTTCTGCTAAATTTTCGACCATACTCATACACACGAATCGCATAGTATATACTCTGTGTGCGTGCTTCGTAGCCACCTGAGTTATTAGCGAGAGATAGGCAGGACTTCTTGATGGCTTTGTCTACACATTGACGACGTTCAAGACGAGTTAGAACTGCTCTGTTGAATAGCGGTACTGTCCGAGGTGGTCGGAATTTGAGTGGGCCTGTTAGAGACTGACACTGGTGGTCTCAAAATCGGGATCGTCTCACTGTGGCTCAGAATTCGTTATTCAATACGGCAGCTCGGAGCTGTCTTGAGTGCGAGGATGCGACCAGAGAGGATCAGCTGAGATGCCACGGGGACGCATCCGGGAGTCCTTGCTCAAGCACAGGCTCTGCGTCGCGCCACACAGAGGCACTGAGATTCTGCAGCGCTCCAGACTGCGTTGACCGTAGCGGAAAGTGTGTCAGATTATTGGTATTAGAGGTCGTGTTCGTCGCCAGGTTCTCACAATGACACGAGTCGGAAACCCACATCGAGTTTATTATCCCCGGTAATTTACTGTTTACCCGTCAGAAGACAGCCGTATTGGACGAGGACTCACAGTCCATCTGTAAGTCAGAAGATTTATATCCGCCCAGATAGATCATTATAGTGAGGAGCGTGAGACGTGTGCGAGTGTTCTTAAAATCCTAATTTGCCACTGAGCAACTGCTGTAGCACCTGTAAGGTGCATTTGCATTTTGCGCGGGCTCTATTAGCGCATGTCGACCACAGGCACCCAGTAAGTCGCGTCTCCCTTCTCGGCTATCATGTCATATTCTAATAACGACGCTACGACGAGCACAGGCAATGACAACCAATCCATCCAGTTCGCTGAAGATCCGCACCGAGAACCAGATGAGAAGGAAACCGCACTCAGTGTCGCTGGCACAGACAAGCGTGTGCAAGTGACCTCGTTCAAGAAGTCAGTGTTCGCGAAGCTGATTGAGCGGCCAAGCTTCAACGTGCAGTGGCTCAACGTCCGTAGCGAGAGTGGTAACAACCGAACTGTGGACTCACTTGACGAGGTCGCCGCAGCCTCTGAAGCCGTCGTCGGCGTTACTGGGACGATCCCAGTCGGCGCGCTGACCATCGGGACGCCTCGGTCGAGTGACAGCCACGCCCAAGTTGTGAAGTGAGGACGGCAATTGTCTGTCCGGGAGAAGTGCCAAGCCCCGTATCGGTGAGCTGCACCTGTAAGCTGTCTCTCTCCATCAACACCACCACGTGCAACACGACCCCCCACCACACCACTACGTTATGCTGCGAGAACCACTGTACTGCAGCCTGACGACTCGATGCGACGCCCAGCGGAGTGTATAAAGGGGAACAGGGGTTGCACACCCGCAGTCGCTTCTCACAGTCCGTACTGCTTCGACGAGAGGTCGCTCCCGTCTGCATCGCCTATCATACCTGCCGTATTTCTCGAATGTCAACTTCTACTACAACAACCGACGACGATAGCACTACCATCCCAGATTGGGAGCACATCCCGTGCGTACAGTACGGGTTCCCAGGCAGTGAAGGACCGCCGCGCGCACCGAAACTCCGGACAATCTTTGAGCAAATCCCCGACACGGCCGAGACAGCGAGTCCCATGTACCTCCTGACACAGGACCAGTATCAGCGACAACGGCGGCTCAAGACAGGCTACGAAGTCACCGGCACCACCTCAATCGCGACAGAGCTACAGGATGAAGCTGAAGCCGCCAGCCGGGTTCTCCATCCGGTTCACATCGAGAGTGATGTCCTCCCCGAGAAAGGACCGAAGACGTTGCTCAGGTGGTTCCGCGGATTCATCGAAGACCGACTTAATGTGCCCTTCGACACTTGCACGTTGTACTTCTCCGGGAATCGCTCGCTCCATGCTCACGTTCCGCGATTCGCCTCCGGGCCAGACGAGCGCGAGCGCCTCCGGGAGATGGCTGAGGCGTTTTGCGCGGAGACCGACGCAAATCTTGACTGTGTACTCTACTCCGCGAAGCGAATGTTCCGGCTCCCTGGGGTCGCGCACACGAAGACAGACCTTCACAAAGTCGAAATTGCCCCGAAATGGGGGAAAGACCGGATCATCCGCGAATCAAGCACAGCCAGTCCGAGCACACCTGACTCGTACGCAAGCGTTCTCCAGCGGGTCTTTCTCTCGCATGAGGAATTGCTGGAGGACTCGGCAGAGTGTTCACCGACCAAACCACGGAATCTGTTCCGCGTCCTCGATAGCGACAGAACGGTGTTGGACCTGTCGTCGCCGGACACAGCTGTCGCGACACCACTCATCGAGCAGGAAGGGTGTCCAGAAGAGCGGTCACAGGTCCCACTCTGGTCGCAGTACAACGCCAAGGAGTTCTCGCCATATGCCTACGCGGACGACAACCCCCGGAGCGTTGCTGTGCTTCGAGTGAGAGGTGGGGCTTTCGCACGGGCCAGAGAGCGAGACAAGGCCACGATGATCCCGGCTTGGTTCTACGGCGCAGTCGGGTGTAACGGGGAGTACAGCAAAGAGCAGGAGCATGCCCCCCTCCAGGTGTCCGAGCGAGACTACGGGAAACGAGACTTCCATCTTGGAGATATGCTGGTGATCATCGGCGGCAGGAGCCGGAACTCACGTATCATCGACGTTGAGCCACAGGATGCGCGAGTCGTAGGTCACGCATTGACCGGCGGAGATGGCAGCCGTGACAGAGCACTCACCACGCTTGACGAACGGGGCTACGACATCGGCAGTGCTGGCTCCACCACTGGGTCGGCAACCGAGAGAGCAGGGTCATCCGGTGGGGCAACCGAGATCTGGCCTGCTCGCGATAACCCTCAGACTGAGGCTGAAGCTCTCCAGCGACAAGCCGAGCAGGAGGGGATTGCGACGCTCAGTCACCACGAGCGGATCCAAGTTGCCTGTCGACACCTTCGGCACGGTTGGCAACCGACCTGGGAGTGGTTCCGCAAGCAGTTCGGCTCAGAATTCAAGCCCCAAGTCACATGGCAGCAACTTCAGAGCGTTGTCAATGGGTTCAAACAGTACGGCCATGTGGAGGTCCCGCCGAGGCCATAGTCGTCTCCAAGACTGAGTCGATAAGGGGTAACCCTGGGGTGTGGGCCTGAAGTCTGGATGCTGTACCCCTCGCCGTGTGCTACATGCCTGCCACCACACACACACCCACCGCACTACGTCATGCTGCGAGAATCACGACACAGTAGCCCGATAGGCAACCAGAGCGGTGTCTATGTCTTATAAACCAGAATATTAGACTCCTGACGAACAATGAGTGGCTTCGGGCAGATGCGATGCTTCCCTCTCGGGTGTGTGATGAACCGGATGAGCGGATGTCAGGGCGCATCTGTGCAGTGCTGACGGCCTCTCAGTGTGGTCGAGCAACCGCAGAGCTGGATGCGCTGAGTAGAGATGTAGCGGCAGTGCCACGAGGGTGAGTAGCTGTTTTGCGTCAGTGGTGGCGATTATCTGCATCACTTCAGCTCCAAGCCCGACTGTGAGACATGTACTCAGTCCGGAACCCACGCACTGACGCCGCGGCGCTACAGCAACAAGCAGAGCAGGGTGGAATCGAGACATTAACTCACATGGAGCGGTCGCGAGTCGCCTATCGAGTTCTCGGATGGGGCTGGGAGCCAGCATGGGAATGGTTCAAGACTCAGTTTGGTGCTGAGTTCAAGCCCGGTGTAACGCGAGAACAGCTTCAGAGCGTTATCGAGTCGTTCCCCGACGACTACAATTCCATTAAGATGCCTGAAGAGTCAGCTCCATAGGGGCAGTCACTCTCTCTTTGGTTACAAGTAGTGGAAAAACGTTGACTCTGACAAGTTCTGAGCCGATGAATACTGACTTCCGATACAGCCCTCTTGACTCGTCGTGGAGCCGCTTACAGGGCTTACGTTGAGCAGCAAGTATCACGTTGGAGACTCAGCACCGGTGGTCATTGCCTCTGCTCTGTTGTGACTCTCGCTCTCTCTTCTCATACAGTCGTAGCGTCACACATGACTACTATACACCCATTGGTTCCACACTGTCTCCTCTACGCACTGCACACACAACACCCCCACCACCACCACTATGTTATGGTGCGAGAATCGCAAGACAGCGTGGTAATGATGATTGCTGATCCAGACGCTGGTATATAAATTTAAAAACCTGCCTCTGAAAGGTATTAGATAGGTTCGAAGTCACCCGGACCATTGCCCCTCGGATGGTGCATGAGCCCTACCAGTAGGTTGTGAGCGGTAAGAAATCCGTCTGTGTGAGGGTATAGATGTCTGCTTAGTGCTCGCAGTACGGTTTAATGCGCGTATAAACAATTATCTATGTCAACTTTGCCAGTATAACTTCCAGTATTATTTGCAACGCCAACCCTTTGATCGGTTAGCCTCACTCCCTGACGGAGTCAGCGGAACTAAATCCGCTGAAACTGTCGATTGTTCGCTCAGAGAGCGATCTCAAACAGCGAATGAAAAAATCATATAAAAACCTCCGGAGTTGAGGAGGAGCGAATACTGGACATGGACAGTATACCCAGTAACGTAAGCTCAAAGAAATAGAGGTTTGTAAATAAACTATTAGAAGTTGTAAGGACAACTCAATAAAAAACGATGCAGCGCTCACCCAGAGGGCGAAGTGCATGCGCCGTGATGTTGAGCCCTAATTTGCACGAGGAATTTACTTTAGCCAATGAAATCAAAAAGTCGCTAAAGTTCTTCTTCAAGCTTATCAAACGCTGTATTTGGGTTTGTAAATAATCGCATCATCTGGTTATTATTAGCAAACAATTTGTCAAACTCGTCAGGGTCATACATCGGAGGCTGTTGATGGGTACCACCATCAGCTGTAATTCGGTTCATAAACAGAAGTGGATTTGTTCTGCTATCCTTTCCGGTTCCGTAGAACATCCCCTTTTCATTGCCATCCGAATCCTCAATATGTGCTATCTTCATATCATCATCGCTGTTTGAGTCATAATCAGTTACGATACCGCTGATGTCCCCTCGGGCCAGTCCATGATGATACTCAGGATTGCTGATAGACTTCAGTAACGAGACCCACTCTTCACGACTAAACCACAGGCGTTGCCCGTCAGTGTTGTCTCCCGAGGCTCGGAAGTTTATTTCGACTGGCACTGGGAGCGGTCGCGATGGCTCGTCTGAGACTCGGCCAGTAAGGGTATCTGAGCCAACTTCTTTACGAGCCTTGACATAGTTTTCTCCCTTGCTATACCCTGAACTTGCGATTATCTTACCTTGTGGGATTAATTGATCGTATAGTATGTTTTTGTATTCGTTCAGGAGCAATTCCACGCTGCCTGAGGGGAGGGAAGTACAATCGATACTTCTGATCTCTCTGTCAGAATGTGAGCGGGAATCCTGTATAGAACCGACTTGATCGGCGATGGCGCTCCATGTCACCGTCTCAAATGCTTCAGCAGTTAATCGTTGAACATGGTTTTGTAACTGTTCGTCCTTGAATCCACCATCTTTTGCCTCGATTGCGATCACAAGCTCCTCGCCGAGTTGGATGGCTAAGTCAGGTACACTCTCACTGGTTATGTTGTCGCTCTCAGGCGTGAAATCGCTGATGTTGACATCAGAGTATGAGTGAGTTTTCGGCGCCAGCCCCAGTAGCACCTTCGTTCCAGTTCGCGTTTTTGTTACCTTCGCGCTCTCTTGTGCGACTACCTCTATATCTTCCTCAGGATCAAGTTTGTCGAGTAGTTGCTGCTGATCGAACGCCTCAATAATTGGTCGCAGAAGGCTCGCAGCAACATCATGTGGGAGGTGGTTTAGAAGCCAACAGAGATTCTTACTTGCATTGTCTTCCTTTGAGGATCCGTGATGTGCAAAGAGGAGGTCTTGCCCACGTGCCATAGTCATATCCGGCAGACATTGCTTAATAACATTAGCCGAGATACGAATAGTGTGCTGAGACGAGGCTTTATATGACTGACTCGAGCATCTGAGGTATGGGTAAGATTAACATAGACAAGCAGCATTCTGGGTCAGTAACAGGATTTACTAATAGTGGAAACCCAGTAGTCACGAAGAAAAAGTGGGACAAACGGGTTGTTGTTGTAACGGGGGATACTGAAGAAATCAGTGTTGGCACCCGCCTACAGTTTAGCATCAGCTGCGAACACTCGGACCATTATCAAGCGGCAGCAGCGGGCGAGGGCAAGTCCGTTGTCTCCAAGCCAGATTACAGTGGCTCCCCAAATATTCCTATTCATCACGACGGCAAGCATGGGGAGTCAGTAGGGGACACGAGGTCGAAGAAGAAGACGTTCAAATCTCCGGATGAACGGGAAACTGATCCTGAGACATATTACGCACCGAAGCTCAATAAAGAAAAGCCTGATAGGACGCATCTCTGACTGCACTTACACAACATTTGGGCTGTCCGAGTAATGCTTCGTGGATGGAGGCGTCAACCCGGTCTTGTGCCGACTGTTTCGTCAACTGTCCCTCAGCGTTATCCGACAAATCTGGTGGGCAGATACCAAGTTTACAGATCTACTGCTGATAAACCCACAGCCTGCATCTTCAGACTTGATACCGGCTGAGAGCGCTCTGGAGGTGACGCGCCCCCTCAATGCCAGACAAACTTCTGATTGCTCAGAGGATCATTTATTATATGTGGCGGATGAATCGATCTTTCAGTAATGGATAGTGAGTCGATACGAGAGTATGTCACATCGGCTCAATCTGATATTGACGAATCTCCACAGATGGGAGAAGCAACAACGAAGGCAGCTATTCTCCGTGATTTCATTGAGCTTCTTGACTGGGAGATCCCGACGAACACGGAGCTTGAATACCCTGTCAAAGCACTTGGAAGGACATTCAATGTGGACTATGTATTGGTGTTGGAAGGCCGGCCTGTCGCATTTCTTGAGGCAAAGGGACTTGATGCGTCGCTCACATCTACACACCGCGAGCAGTTGAGCGAATATCTGAGAAGTGAAGACGTGAACTGGGGAATCCTCACCAACGGTGAAGAGTACGAATTCTACCAGCGCCGGGTGATCGACTCGAAAGTCTCTGTCGAAGCGGTTGAACAGACGACTCTCCAGGAACTTCCACAGAAGGGCAACATCATTGAGGCGTATCAGGCAGAGACAATCCGCACGGAGGAGTCAGAAGTCATTATCGAGCATATTCGAGAACTTCGGGAGTCTTGGAAGACACTCAATGCTGAGAAAGATGAGTTGTCGGCGGAAGTCGCTGATTTGCTTAGATTACGCTTTCTTCCTGAGTGCGTAGGTTCATGCAGCTTCCGCATATGTTTTCCATGGAAATAGAAACATCTGGATTCGTAGTTATAATTTGTTGAGTTTTCGCACTAAATGTTGCTTCCGTAGTACGGGCATAATTCTGGGTTTGACTGAATTTCTTTGACCACCCACAAAATGGCGGTTCTCTTAGATGCCATTTTTTACCGACTTTGCGCCCAAGGCGCAGTGGGCTAAGACTTGATTCGCTTAGATAATCCAGTAGCTTCTCTCCATCAATCAACTCTACCCCATCATTATTTTTTGAAAACTGCTTGGCCCCTTTTGTGAATCCAGATCTCTCGCTTGCAGACCCTTCGGTAGTGACTAATATTGACTTATCAAATTTGCTCACGTTGACATGCCGGTTCCCGCCATTATGAACGCCATACAGATCTCGGACTTCACGTTCAGGCACCTTTTGATTCCACATCTTGGCTTGAATCGCTATAGTGCGAGGCTCTGAGAACGGGATACGATTGGTTCCCTTTGCGATTACATCCACTCCTCCATCGGCATTTGGTCGAAGCGTCTCTGTTTTATAACCCATATCATTCCACAAGGCACCAACCAGTTCCTCAAATGCCTGCCAATTACGATTTCTAAAGTGTGTTTTGTTCCAATTAGAATGTGTGTACGTATTCTCAGAAAGGAGGCTGTGAAAGAACTCTTCCAACTCTGCCCTCATATCTAATAACTATCGAAGACCCGTAATAGAGTTTTCTACTATATACGATACTGTACTGGAACCTCACTCATATATTTGAGTGGTACCTCGCGACATTCCAAAACTGGTTGTAATGTATTCAGACGGCGGTTCATCCGAATAAACAATATTTAGTAAATGATTCTTACTGGCAGAGCAGTCTAAAAATGCCAGGACAGGCTTCGTCGGTAAATACGACCGACTCTATGCCAACGAACGCTACGGAAATCCTATGTAGCGCTACTCTATGTCCAGCATCTCCCTCGGTAGCTCTCGCTTCTGTTCCTCGGAGCGTGCATCGCAGTGTTTGTCCAACATCTTAGTAGATACATCCATGCGGTCAGACAGTATCTCCTCTGGGTGGCCCTTGTTCAGCCAATACGTGACCGGTGGGTACTGGACGGTGTGTGACGAGAGAATAGCAAGGAAGAAGCACAGGAGATGGAAGAAAGGATCCGAGAGGAATATCAGAAACTCGGCTACGAAATCATTGACGTGCCGTTGACGACCGTTGAAAAGCGCGGAGAGCGAATCATCGGAGAGGTCGAACACCCGCCGCCAAATGGAGATAACTGAATCGTCACAACAAACCCTCAATGACGTTCGACTTTGGGTGACAGGCATTTGCCCCGACTGTGGGTTGGAGCATAAGTTTGAGCTGGAGCGAGAGGGGGTTGTTCCTGATGCGCTGGCTGGCGAAGCAATGAACCACGCAGCCCCACTCTACGAGACGACGGAGTGCCCGAAACATCCGATAGTGCAGACGACCTCGCTAAAGTACGACGGTCCCTGGTAAGCCCTACCCGTCCCTGAGAGGGGGCGAGTTCTTTTTTATTTAGCGATACATTTTTTACTTTACAGATGAAATCTTAGCTACCCACAGAGGGCGGCGGTGTGCTGACCCCCATGAAGCGATCAGGGGTTCAACAACGCCGCGATATGAACCCCTGATATGGGGGATTTGCGGGCGTCTTTGGATGGAGGAAATCGGAGCATCCGCTCGCCGTCGTGCGGTTATCTCCGAACGAAGTGAGGAGAGTGGGCTCGGAGGGATTTGAACCCCCGATCGGCTGATATCTCCGGTAGCGCCTCGGTACTCCAGAGGGTCATC
>JAQCNF010000001.1 GCA_028275165.1 Haloquadratum sp. | reverse complement strand
CATACTGATCGACACCTATTGGCACCACGACATCGTTTAACAGGATACAGCCACTCCCGTCGCATCAGGAGCGACCGCGAGCCGGGGGAGACAGCGTCGTCTGTGAGTTGTGATGTGCGAATCGTGGAGCGATTCGTCACGTTCTCGCTGTTCAGACAGTTCCACCGACAAGGACTCTCTGTGAGATGCCTCCAACATCTCTGTCGTGTTCAACCGCGACAACAACCGCGTCTCCATTGGGTGTGGTCAAGTGTCGAATATGTGATAATCTCATTCCGACTCCGACTCCGACTCTGAACACCCGTGAAGTCGCCTGCGGAGTCTGGAATCTGCGTGGGAGATCCGAGACAGAAACAGCAAGCGCTGTCCTCAACAAGCGAGGAGAGAGCGCAGTCGCTCAGGGTCATTCAGTTGCAGGTTGTACTCAGACACATCCCGAATATGGTACTCGAAGAGAGGACATGACAATGTTCCCTGAGTTTGTATCAGCATCAGTGCGCCATCGTTATCGAAGGTATCAATCTTCTCCACCTTCATTTAATATCACATTCATGTCGACGACATGTGCACTGTGTCGGCGCGTGATACCGGATGAACGGATACCAGACACGCAGGTCATACAGGTACATCATCTGCGACCTGAGGAGCGAGCCTCAAGTCCTACGGTGCAGTTATGCCGGCCGTGTCACAAGCAGATTCACGCACTGTTCACAAATTCGGAACTCAGAGACAACTACGACACAATCGAATCGCTACGCACCGCCTCGCGACTAAATGATTATTTGGAGTGGATTCGAGGGACGGATAAACTCGATATTCAGGTCACCACGAGCAATCAGGTGCGTAGTCAACGTAATTGAACCATCTTGAGTTGAGTTACTCAACTGCCACAACCGCATATGAGCTTACTTGAGAACAGTGCATCGACGACGGTGACGGTGTTTGTAAGCGATGTATCTCGGTGATTTGCCCATAGAGACTCAGTCCTCACAGACGTTGGTTCGGTTATGTTGGACTTCACAACACTCAGATTGCTCGCACTCTACTCCAAATGTATTGAGGCCACGCTGATGAACTTCTAACGAACTGGTATCATTTTGATGTGTGGTGAATTAACGGGGCGAGAGTGCTGCTTAGCTGCCTTTCAGATTCGATCCCACAGCGTGCGCGCTGGTTCGTCATCCCGTTAGGTCACCGAAAACAACGTGGTAGCCGCCTTTGTTTCTATACCATTTAATGGATTATATTGTGTGAGCTCTGACAGGCTATGGCCCTTTACTTAAACCACTTGTGGGCTCGCGCAAGCGACTGTCTGGCCTTGTCCCAGTCGACGGTGTCAGGTTTCATCAAGAGTGCCGCATCACATACGATTTTCAACTGTGCCCTGAGACGACCGTTTGCCCGTTATTTCGCCGGATACGGTAGCTGAAAGCACTGTCGTTCTCGGTGAGTCTCTATACCAGGTTGGTTAAGAAAAAATTCACTATCAAGCCTATGAGACAAATATTATCATTAATCTGCGTTCGATACGATATATATACCTCACTCGCCCGACGAGAGTAATATTATGCTCTGAAATATATTATTGAAGAGAAGTATTTTTCAGTATGCGAGCGTGAAGGCTTATCACGTTATCCAATCATGCCAGAGATGGAAACCGCAGAGTTTGAGACGGACTTGAGCCTGTTCAAGTATGACAACTTAGAGCAATTGCCACGAGAGTATCGAAATCTGAACCAATCTGAACGGACAGAGCGCATCGAGGCTGCGCTCGACACGCTCGGTGACGATGTTGTAATTTTAGGTCACAATTACCAACGCCGCGAAATTGTCGAACATGCTGACTTTATTGGCGATTCATATGGCCTCTCAAAGGAAGCTGCAGCGACGGACGCTGACTATGTTATCTTTGGGGGAGTGACGTTCATGGCTGAATCAGCAGATATTATTACTGATGACTCTCAGTCGGTTATCCTCCCATCAATGGAGGCATCGTGTCCGATGGCAGGAATGGCGGAGGCACTTCAGGTGGACGCTGCATGGGCTGAATTGACCGCGGTTACTGACGACACTATCGTTCCAATAACATACATGAATTCGTATGCCGACCTCAAAGCATTCTGTGCGGAGCAGGGCGGATTAGTCTGCACGTCTTCGAATGCGGCTGATGCTTTTGAGTGGGCATTTGACCGCGGCGAGAAGGTGTTATTCTTGCCAGACAAATACCTCGGCACAAATACTGCACACGAGTTAGGGATGTCCGAAGAGATTGTCGAGTGGGACCCATGGGACCCCGAATCCAAAGACGCCATGAAAGCTGTTCATAACGACATCATTCTCTGGGAGGGATACTGTCAGGTGCATGAACGATTCAGGAAGCACCACGCTGAGGAGGTTCGCGCGACTCATCCTGGAGCGAACGTCATCGCCCACCCAGAGTGTCGTCGTGAGGTTGTTGAAACTGCAGATGTGGTTGGATCAACGGCGACAATCACTGAGACTGTGGAAAATGCTGAGGCTGGCGAAACATGGGCAATCGGAACTGAGATTCACCTTGCTAATCATTTGGATCGGTGGAATCCCGAGGTGAATGTTATTCCGCTTTGCGGAGATGCCTGTATGGATTGTAACGCGATGCGCCAGATTGACCCGAACTATCTCGCATGGGTCTTAGAGGAACTGGTTGAGGAGCGAGAACGTAACGTCATCAGCGTTGATCCCGAGACAAAGGAGTTGGCTGCTGTGGCCATGGACCGAATGATGGAGCTGTGACCATGCCAGAGATGCATAAGAGCGAGATACTGGTCATTGGTGCAGGTATTGCCGGTCTTTCGGCGGCAATAGCTGCCGACCGCAAGAGTGCTGAGGTGACGGTTATCACAAAAGCGAGCCGGCCAGCGTCTGCTTCAACATGGTGGGCACAGGGTGGAATTGCAGTAAGTCGAGATGACCCTGACCAGTTCAAACGAGATATCATGACTGCCTCCGATGGAACCGCTGACCGCGACGCAGTAGACACACTCGTCAGCAATGCGAACGATACAGTCGATGATATTCTCGTTGACACAGTTGGGGTCGAGTTTGATACAAACGGTGCTGGATTCGATTACGGTCAAGAGGCTGCTCATGAGGAGCCGCGAATTCTCCATATCGATGCAGCCACTGGGAAGCATATTCACCTTCCTATGCTTGATTATGTAGCTGATCACACTGATATCGAGATCATAGAGAGGACAGCGGCACTCGAGTTGCTCCGTCACGAGGGACAGGTATACGGGGCGATGCTCGAGCGGGATGGCGAAATCACCCCGATGTACGCTGGTTCAACTATACTCGCAACTGGTGGAATCGGGGCTCTTTATTCGTATTCGACGAATCCTGATGGCGCGACCGGTGATGGGATCGCCATGGCAGCACTCGCTGGCGCAGATGTAACAGATATGGAGTACGTCCAGTTTCATCCGACCGTATATGTCGGCGATAAGGAGGAATCAGAGACTGAAGACGATTCATTTCTGTTAAGTGAGGCCATCCGAGGCGAGGGCGCTGTTCTTCGAAACAACGATGGCGAACGATTCATGCCACGGTATCATGATGATGCCGATCTTGCTCCCCGTGATATCGTTGCTCGTGCGGTGAAAACTGAGCGCGAGGCGACTGGTAAGGTGGTATTAGATGTTTCTCCCCTCGAATTTGAAGCGGAGTTTCCCGCGCTCGCTGAGAGATGCAACGATGCGGGCGTGAGCCTCCCTCACATTCCAGTTGCCCCTGCAGAGCATTTCCTCTGTGGTGGTATCGATGTCGATAGCCACGGCCAAAGCTCACTCCATCGTCTCTATGCAGTTGGAGAGTGTGCCCGTACCGGTGTTCATGGAGCTAATCGATTAGCATCCACCTCGCTACTTGAGGGACTCGTGTGGGGATTTCGGGCCGGTCAAGATGCTACCGGTAACGAGCCTGACCACATCGAACCGCCGGAGCTACTCGATCGTGACCCTGAGCTTCCAGATAATTTCGCGACTGAGAAATTCCATCGGCTCCGCCGGGTAATGGATACACGGGTCGGCATCCAACGGACGACGAAAGAACTCGCGCGTGCACAGTCCGTTCTGAGGCGATTGAAGGGTGAGGTTGATGCATACATCCGCACTCGTACATCCCGATCATTGTATGAGCTTCGATCAGCAGCAGTCGTTGCGTTACTGATCACGCGAGCGGCTGCTGAGAATAAGCAATCGGTTGGCTGTCATTATTTGAACGATATAGACGACGAGCCCGAGGTGAGTGCCTCTGGTAATGCTCCATAGCTCTTGATACACGCTGGGCGGAGCGAATCGTTTTGATCTTGACTGATGTGAATGGCTCTAGTTCATTATCGAAGATATTAGATTCCGAATATGTCCGTTGAAGTAGTTGGCCTATACTACTCGTTAAGCGAGCATGCCCAGAGATTCAGTCTATAACCACTGGACTGACTGGTTCAAGACGATCCTATGGCCTGCTATTAGAAGCTTTCAGTCTCGAAAGCGGACGGAATCACTCTCGGATGGTCACTGATGATGAGAGAGATAGTACTCGCTGTTCAGCTTCATCCTGCATATTTGACTGCACACCGACTCATTTCATCCCGTCGCTCGCAGAGACGGACAGCGGTGATTCTCTGAATGAATGCTGTGATACTCGTGGTGTCCTCACAATAGTCACCGCTATGTGAGATGGCAATACGCACAGATCAGCTATAGAAATTAAACCGCTTGAGATATAGATTATACACATGGTATCACAAGTTGTTATGCTGCTCCATCGGGGTGGTGAATTGTTAGGGAGAATTGAACTCTCAACTGAGACCCCAGTTCCGAGAAAAGGAGAAATAATCGTGTATGATGATAAGAAATACCGGATCAACGAAGTCTCACACGAGTACGCTGCTGCTGAAAATGAGGATATTCAGGCACAATCACCGACAATTCATCTCAAAATTAGTGGACTTCGGGAGCGATATCCGCCCTAACAGAACTCACCAGTCGAAAAGATTCAGATACAAACGTCTGGAACTGCTGTATTCTCAAACGAGATGTATTCGCGAATCAGATATTCCGCATGCTCCCCTGGCAAAAGAAACGCCCTCAGCGCGTCAGGGTCAACCTCTAAGATAGTCCATACACGTTCAAGGCCGAAACCCACCGGTTGAGCCGTGGGAGGAAACTGCTGGATCACTTCACATTCCAATACCAGCTTGACTCCCAGAACGCGAATACACATATTTATCTGATCGGGTGCTCCGATGTCGTGGACAGAGAGCGGGTTCGTGAGAGAGCATCACATGGGCTGTCAGACGCCATCTGACAACGTCGTGGAAACGCCCCTAACAGTGATAGCTGGCGAGTAGAGTGGGGTAGTTCATGTGAAGATGTCATTTATTCATGTGGCATCAAAATACACTGTATGAAGTTATACCAATTTGATTCGGGCAAGCACCACTGTGATGAGTGTCAGAAACGCTCAGAGCAGCTATACGTACTCGCGAAGTCCAAGCAAAAGGCCAGGGACTACTTAGACGTCGGAGCGTGCCCGTCCTGTATAGCTGAGATCCTGGCGAATAATAGTCGCAATCATTCGACTCTTGGGTACAGCTACGAGATATCCACCGTCAAGTGAGATTCGGTTAATAATTGATTTTCGATTCTACAGACAAACAAGCCGAGTGTTTGGAGGCTTGGCCCCCCGGAGGTACTCCACGTATGTCGGGCGGCTTGGATTGTGCAGAACGCTTAGAAGAGACTCGATATGTAATGGTCTTGCCACTGTGTCTATCGCAACTTGCAGATGTGTGGAGTACGCATCTATTCGTCACCTCCAGTGCTGTATGACGTCGTGCTTCCTAAATCGTGAACAAAACAGGTTTGTATCGACGGCAAAAGGAGAGTAGCTTGAGTCCTTGTCTCATCTCTACCTGACGGTTTTGAGTGTGGGCATACAAGTTCAAAAACAAAGATGAAGAATCAATCGGTCAAAAGACTCCTGATTGGAGTATCCGGGATGGCAGCGGTAGGGGGTATGATTGGTGTACTGCTAAATAGCATCCTTCTGGGAATGGCCTCTGGTGTGACGTTTATCGGTGCACTCATGATTGCTCTCCTCCGATGATGCCGCTCACTAAGCTGATTCATATTTCCCGAAAGAAGTTGATATACACTGCCAGTAGTGTGTCCTCTCAGAAACCCAAACCTGCCGTCACTCTCTGATCTCAGTTGCCGGTGCTTACTAAACAGAGCCGCATGCAGGGATGATAGTTGTGACAGTCACGTTGGTGAATCATGGTGCCATCAGTCCAAATTGGTCGCAATGTTGAATCATTACCAGCATCACTGGTATATATGATTACCACAACGCAGGTTGAGCAGTGGCTGAAAGAAGACATCGGTCCTCACGACGTTACGAATGCAGTCCCAGGTAAGACGACAGGTGAACTCGTGTCGAAAGAATCTGGTGTCGTCGCGGGACTCTCGGCTGCTACTCGTGTCTTTGAGTATCTTGATGTCGATTCGACAGCGACTGTTGAGGATGGTGACCAGGTGACGCCAGGAGAGGTCGTCCTGCGTGTCACTGGTGAGGCACAGCCAATTTTACGCGGTGAGCGCGTCGCAGTCAATATTACCGGCCACGCCTCAGGTGTGGCGACACTCACACACCGCGCAGTTGAGGAGGCTCACAGTGTTGACGAGTCAGTCCAGATTGCAGCCACGCGAAAAACGACTCCTGGGTTGCGAGGAATTGAGAAACGAGCGGTCGTTGCTGGTGGCGGCGACACTCACCGGCTCACTCTCTCACATATGGTGCTCATAAAAGAGAACCAAATCGCAGAGATGGGGTTAGAAACTGCCATTGAGCAATTCCGTGAGCAAGTGTCTTTTACAACCAAGGTTGAAGTTGAGGTTGAACGCCCACAGACAGGTCGAAAAGCGGCTCAAGCTGGAGCCGATATCGTCCTGTTTGATAACCTCTCACCCGCTGAGGTCAAGCGTGGTGTTGAGCACCTTCCTGAGGACACCACCGCAGAAGCAAGCGGTGGAATACGTCTTGGCGATGTTGCCGACTACGCCGCCACAGGCGTCGACATAATCTCAATGGGAGCGCTCACGCACAGTGCGCCAACGTTCGATTTTTCCTTCCAGACCGGATAGCATCCACCAGTGTCTTGACGCTCGATACATTGATCTGATCAGTGAATAACGCTGGGCAGAAGTCGAGAGCACGAACTTGAGGTGTGGTATTCTATGTTAATTATTTTGATATCGTTTCACCGTTGTGACTCTGTGTTCGTGATCCCAATTTGAGCGAACTGTGATTTCTTCCAGTTATCACTTTCCCGTGTATACATATACATTTGATATGTACGCAAATCTGATTGCACTAAACAAACTCAGATTGGGAAGATTTATTTGTGCGCCACTACCATCAGATATTGCGGTCACAAACAAGATACCCCCATATATGGGGATTAAACATCTGGAGGAATAATTAGTGACAACCATAGATTGCCCGGACTGCGGGGGCGAACGAGCGCGTGTCATAGACACCGAGACCAGTGGCGACGGAACTTCTGTTCGACGGCGCCGCGAGTGTCGAGAATGTTCGTTTCGATTCACGACTTACGAACGTCCGGAGTGGGACTCCCTCCAAGTAAAGAAACGGAACGGAACCATCGAAGCCTTCGACCGCACGAAACTTCGCGCAGGAATTGAACGCGCTGTCCAGAAGCGTGAGGTATCCGAGAGAACAGTGACGAATCTCGTTGATGACATCGAAAGCACAGTTCAAAACCGAGAGACGAAAATCGTCTCATCTCGTCTCATCGGTGAGCTCGTCTCTGATCGGCTACAAGATATTGATAAAGTCGCATATATTCGATTTGTCTCGGTGTACAAAGCTTTCTCCGAACCTGAAGAATTCCTGCGTGAACTTGATGCGGTTCTTGATGCAGAAGTCGATGATTACGAACCAGCCACAGCAGATGACCAATTGCCTCACACATGAGCCAACAATCAACAACGACCCCCAATGTCCGGTCAATTAAATAATATCGACTGGGCACGCACAGACATCGAAACGAATCTTACTTCAGGCGACTGAGATACCCTCGTTACTGAAATCGAACGCAATCTCTACGAGCCTGTATCCATCGATGAAGTCTATCAAGCTATCACCCGAGTCCTGACCGCGCGCACAGAAGGCGAACCAAAGCTCAAACACACTGCAACTGATCTCTTTCAACAACGACTGCGAGATATGCGGTAATGATCTCACTGAATTTGAACTTGACCGCAAGTGCCGTGAGGCATTCACGACGAACCTGCACCGAGGTGTCGATATCGGCCTTCCTGAGCAGTTCAACGTTAATGACCTTGCCGAATGTGTTGAACTTGATTGCGACGAGCAGTTCAAGTATATGCTGATGGAAAGGCTGTACCAGCGGTATTTTTTGAAAACAGAGCAGAAAGGAGAACCCCCGCAGGCATTTTGAATGCGGGTCGCAATCGGGGAAGACAATCCACAGGAACGGGCGAAAGAATTCGACGATGTTCTCTCAAAACTAGAATTCACCTCATCGACACCCACCCTTTTCCATAGCAGCTCAACCCATCCACAGCTTTCATAATGCTACTTGACGATTGTTCAAGACGACTGAGAGAATGTCTTCGACTCGTACAAACACCACGCACAGCTCTCAAACTCGAACAGTGGACTCGGCAACGACTGGACGGACCTTCGATTGGAGGAGGCACTCATTGAGAGCACAGGCGTTGAGTCCACCAAGGTCGTGCCATTTCTTCACATCAGCAACGATGTTACGGCTGCAAATGACCGCTCTGGTAAACGTCGTGATGCTGTGTGTGCATACCTCGCCTATTGTCGCCTCAACTTCCCAGCGTTCACCGACCTCAAGCGAAACATGCGCGACGAGCGTCGCCGCATACCGGATATGAATACGGCTGCATAGATTCCGGACGTCTTCATAAAACGTGTCGGGGATGGCGAACAGTGGACGTTACTTAGCCCCGACGAAGCCTCAGATCTTCACGACGTGTTTGAAACCGAATTTGAGGAGCGGTATCACAAATACGAGCACCGATGAATATGCCGTTTGTAACCTTGAGAGTGTAAAATTCGTAACTCACACTGTCGACGCTGAACTTGATTGAGGGTATCTCGCAGAGACAATCGAAACAGCAATGAGAATGCTCGATAATGTCGTTGACGTTTATCTCTTTCCAGCTGATGAGGTCGAACGCTCAAATATGCAGCACCGGCTGATTGGACTCGCTTTTAGGATGCAGTTATGTAATTGGATGTCCCGATGGATACCGAAGAAGCAGTCGAAAACACAAACCGTCGGCAAGAGTTTGTCTCTTATCACGAGACCCGCTGATTACCGACCGATTCCGACCACCAGTTCCGGTTTGTCTGAAGAGCCATTTCAGGTAGATATCGGGGTATGAGTGATACATGCGATCGTGGCAGAGCCGCTTAGATGTCCTGACCCGAGGGTTCGGTATAACACCCTCAAATCATCGGCTAAAGCGCGTAGATTCTGCTGGATGTCGCATCTCTAACAGAAGTAACCCGCCACTGAGAACCATCGCACCAAGCATCGACAGCGCAAGCAGTGCAAAGGCAGCACGAAAGTTTGAGATATCTGCAATATATCCGACCACTGGTGGAGCGGCCGCTCCAGCAATCATTAAAAGAGTGCGGACGACTCCAAGTCCACCAGCAGCAATCCATTCAGGTAATAACTCAACGAAATAGACGCCGCGCACCGGGCGAAATCCATGGCTCCCAACCGCGAATATAATCACAAATGCCGTCAGCATCACTACCGTTGTCTCAATAAAGACGACTGATAGCACAAGTGCTACCCCAGAGAGACCTAGCATGGTAACGATGATTGGTAAACGGCCGACACGGTCGCTAATATCACCTGTTAGTATCTGAACAACACTAACGGCAAACAGTGTCGAATACAGAAGATTAGCTAATGCAGTGTTTAGCCCCCCTGCCTCTGAGAGATAGAGGGGTAAAAACGCTATAACACCATTGTAAGAGAATGAAAATAAAACTGCAATCACGAGGAATAGGAAAAATCGTGGCTTGAGCAATTGTTTCAGGTAGTCGGTGAATTCTGGGACAGGAATACCTTCTCTCGTGTCGTCCATTGCTGGGGCATCGTTTGGAAGTTGCTCCGGAACATAAACAGCGAACCCAGTCGCAAGAACCAATCCTGAGATCCCAGATAATAAAAATACGCCTCGCCATGATGCCCCAGGCAGCATTCCAACGAAGAGTTTCAACGCTGGTGGTGCAATCAAAAATGTCGTTACAGTAATCGACGCAGCTACTCCACCATATGATCCAAACGTGTCAAAGATACCAAGAACCCGGCCAGTTCGGTCGGGATATACCTTCGAAAGGATCTGTACTGAGACTGTCTTATGTGCACCAGTTCCGACTCCGATCAACATCATTGAAACAATGAGTACTATCAGCGGGGAATCGAATACAATTAATAATGAGCCAGTAATTGCAAGCATAGCGCCGGTCACAACGACGCGAACCGACCCAAACCGGTCAGACAGCATCCCAGACGGGAACTGCAGGCATGCATATACTGTGAGGAGTGCAGTGTAAATCGTCCCCATTAATGCATTCGAGATCTCATAATTACCCTGTAGCGTTTCAAACAATGGTGGAAAAGCATAGCGCACAAACTTTCCAATGAACCAGATACCGGCAGCGAGAAATAACGTCGTGTACCTGCTCAGTCTCACATTTTCCATGATTGTGTGTCGGATAGTATAAACTCGTTAATCACTCCACCTCACTCCCAATTACACAGCGGCTTCTAGCGATGATTCCTCCCGCAGTCCGACCGTATCTCAGGTTCTCAGGTCCGGACAATACCAACAATCATTTTACACCCACCTCAGAATTAAACGGTTCCGAATCTGGTTTCGCTGTGCCGTTTCAACACTTTCGAGATCGTCGCCTCGCTCAAGGACCGAGCGGAACGGAGTGAACTGAGCGAGTAGAGAGGGGAGAAACCGACACCCCTGCTAAGAACGCAACCCATCACAGCACATGTCAAGCGAAAGTGCTTCTCCAAAGCACGATGGCATCAGGAAGTACGTATTTCTGTTGAACCGTCATTACACGGCTCGACGGATTCTCCCACCAAGTCTACGAGCTATTTACATCCACAGGCAACGAGTAGCTTGATGAGTTCAATATTGCATCTCACCGACTGTGAGAGAACGAACACTCACGGGCTGGTGTCAGAAATGTAGTCAGAGACACGGTGCAACGAGCAACAAAGCTGAATTGTTAGCACTCGATTCCTGTGTGCCATGAAGTTGCCAGCAGCATTCGCTCCTGCATTGAATGTCGAAAGGAAGGCAAACGTGCAACGCAGTCCCACTTCATGTCTCTTGCACTCTATGGCAAACGGAATTGTCGAAGGAAACACTCGAATACAATTGCGATGGAATCATCTGTGAGAAACTTGACCAGATTCGAGACCGTTTGTCGTGCGCTGACTGGCACTCAATGTGGGCGTTCCACAAACTCAAGCGGTTTGTCGAGTACAGCTCAGAAGAGAGGGCCGCGTTTGTGGATACCGTACATCCAGGGAACACGTCACAGCGGTGCAACGGGAATGTCCGTGATGACAACCGTCATCAGAACGAGTTTGAGTACCCGGCAATGTAGAAATCAGAACCACGCTGACGACAACGCAGTCAAGAATATCGCGGAGTTGTATCTGCTTTAGGGCTATCAACCGTCTCGGAGGTAGAGCATCAGTCGATATGCTCTCAACTCAGGGTTGAGGACGCCAAGTTGTGAGTGGCACTCTTAGACCGAACTGAATCTAAAGTGAAGCAGGTTAGGTCAGATGAAGAGATCACTGACAAGCCCAGCCTTGCCCTCAACAATTAGGTCCGTTTCCCAGCGAGCGAAGTAAGCGAAGGGAGTTGAACATCTGTTCTCTATACGATTCAGCTTAGCCTTGTGCTCTGAAGCTCCAAACGAGCAACGTTTGAGATACTGTCGAGATGTTCACCCTGAGTTTCAACGGATTGATATTTATCAAATAGACCACCTGATGTCCGAGGCCTAATTGCCTCAAATATCGTGTTGTGAGTTCCACTGCCTGTATTGCCGCTTGATAAACCTGTCCTCCGAACCCCAAATACAGCTGTTGGTCACGTATTAACATATATTCAGACGACACGACACATTAGACCCAACCGCTGATTACTTGCCGGATAATAATCCATCTATGAACTTTGATCCCAGTGCAACGCCAGAGAGTATTGAGTGGTTCCGCACTCGTGGAGAGTCACCAGCAATCGTGAGTCTCAGTGATGTTCATGGATATCTCAGTGCTGCGCGAAACGCACTGACTGCTGTCGGTGAGACGGACGAATATCCGCCAGTCGTCAGGTCCGATGAGGATGGCCTTCTCCATTGGGCGGGCAATGATTATATACTCATTCTGAATGGTGATTTGATTGACCGGGGAGATGAGAACCGGGCATGCCTGGATCTTTTAGAACGCCTTGCCAAGGAAGCACCCGATGGACGGGTACGCTATCACCTCGGTAACCACGAGATGGCCGTCCTATTTCCTGAGCGATTTCAGTGGCCAGGTGTCTACAGTATCAAGATGAACGAAAGCTTACGAGAATCATTTATCAAACACGTCGCGGATGGAAGCATCGCAGTTGCATTTGAGGGATATCGATATACATATTCTCATGCAGGAGATAACGAATACTTCGAGATCGGAAGAGCAAACCGTCAAGCAAGCGAGGCGAGCAATCAGTTGCTGACTATGCTGCAGGAGGCGAGATATAGAGCCGATCAGCTGGATATTCTCTCTGAATACCAACTTGTCTTTGGAGTTGGAGGTGGATTTGGCCGAGGTCCGTCTGCGGGACTTCTGTGGATGGATTTCGAACATATTCAACAGGATGCCCCTCCACAGGTCGTTGGCCATTCACGACAGCAAAGGCCAACACGAACAGGGCAGGTATTGTGTCAAAATGTCATTCGATCCAATCTGGATTCCTCAGGTGGCGAAGCTGTGCTCATTGAGCACCCTAACAAAATTGTCGCTGTGAGGAACACGCCTACTGATGCAGTGGTGACTGAGATATGATCTTTTGACTCACTCGCTCACTGTCATCTCCGAATGTACGTCGTGCCTCTCGAAGATCCACTCTTCACGGACAGCGATAGGTAGCTTCAGACCGATGCGCGCAATAGTAATACAGAAACAACAGTATTGCAGTAGCATGAGGGAAACCGGATCAAAGCTAGCGATGTCCTACCGAACGCTGACATTTGAGTATTTCCCTACCGCACTTCGACATCAATTTCGCTACTCTCGTTTGTAAACATGCTCGCAAAGCCGTTACCAAACGCAAACGCAATCCGTTCTGCACCGATTCCCAGTCGCTCAATAAGTCCGCGCTGAGGTGCGAACTCACGAATCTCTGGCTCTGTATCAATCAACTCTTCAATTCGACTCTTGACATCTTCTTCAGTCCCAAGCTCATCAACAAGCCCCATTTCCAAGGCGTCAGTGCCAAGATAGACTCGCGCCTCTGTCTCTCGAATCGTCTCAGGGTCCATATTGCGGCCTTTACTGACCGTCTCAACAAACTGGTCATAGTAACCATCGATAATACTCTGGAGGTATTCCCGCTCATCTTCTTCAATTTCACGAAGTGGGACACCAGCATCCTTGTATTTCCCAGCAGTGAATTGCTCATACGAGATGCCGAGCTTACTAGCTAAGTCGGACGCGTTTGGGCGTGACCCGACTACACCGATAGAGCCAACGAGGCTCACATCTCGAGCCCACAACTCGTCACAGCCGCTTGCAATCCAGTACCCCCCGGACGCACACGTATCTGTCGCGAACGCAAGTGTTGGTCCGTCAAAATCGACGACAGCTCGCCGTATATCGTCGCTGGGGAGCACCTCACCACCAGGGGTGTTCAACTCGACGACGAGTGCTTCGACATGTTTACTCTCGTCAGCTGCTTCTATTTGCTCGACTATGTCATCAGCGGTTGTCCCGCCTACTCCTGACAGCGAGGGGCTTCCACTCTCTCGCTGAATTGGTCCAGAAACAGTTATTTTCGCTGTATTGAATTCTTCAGTGTCTCCGAATCGCCCTCTGGAGAGTTGAGCAATGAGTTCCTTTCCAACCATGCTCACTGTTGCTCCGATTACGGCAGCGGCAATAAGCGTATGCTCGTTAGAACGGCTGAACATTTTCATGTGATTTTGTAGGGGGAGCGGGCGTTTATATGCTATCTATCTCGATACAGCAAGAGAATCCCGCCGTTCACTGTGGAAAGATGCCGTGTGACCCAGGTCTCTTGCCGCATAGGATAAGACGATATCGGTAGCGGGGCAGCACGGGCGAGCCGCACCCGTGCTGCGAACGGAAACGTGACGCGAATCACATGAAGTGAGGATAAATACAAACGTGGAATACATCATATAGAATGGCAACGCAACTGAACACGATGACGTGTCGAGAGGGCTACCAATCGTTTTTTAATTGCTGGTACTGTTCATCTGCATTTACTTTCTCAAGATACTCCCGGTACACTTGTGAGATGTTGTACTTTTCTTCATCATACCATTCCTGCGGCTCACGCTCTCCGCCGTCTTCATACTTTTGTCCACCAGGATACTTGGCGTACCGAAGACTTCGTGTCCACCCCATCTGAAGATACTTCCGGGCCATATCCATCCCAACGAACTCCCGTGCCTGCTTGTATTCTTCGAACTTCTGATAGATGTCTGTCGCCGCTCGCTCTGCCTCATGTAGTGTCTTGATTCCCCACAAAGGGAGCAACTCACTTTTATACGGCTGAACTTTAAATGCATCTTGTTCTCCCCGTCCAACCTCATACTCAGTTGGGTTTTCTCGAAAGTCTATGTCGTATGCAGGGTCATCAGACATTTGTTTGTACATCAATTATCGACTCCATCGTCTTGGAACCTCTGTTGACCTTCCCCCACGGCGGCCCGCATGCGTTCTCAGGTGGATAGCCTTACCAGTCGTCGCTCAACTGTTCCCCTGAGCGTACTTTGCAGCGCGTGTCGCAGGGTCAAAGCTGCCATCCAACCTGCACGTGGCAGGACGACTGTGATGCGATCAACACGGTACAACACTGAGATGAACGTGGCAGAGAACATCCATCTCGATATGAGCATAGAGAATCATGCCGAGTCCTCCGGACAGTCGCAGTACTGGTTGGCACAGCCCGGAATCTATCCTCACGAGTTGTCCAGCGAACTCCAATCGCAGGAACCAGTCGTAGACTGTTACCCCTCATATCCCACCCTCTGACGAGGAATATGTCAGCGTTGATATCGCTTGCCTACGCCCCCACAGTGCGATTGAGAACATGAAGCGAGGTTGGGACACTAGCTATTGCTATGCCAAATGCGCCGCCTATCACTGGATCCAGATTGAATGATGGTGCGAGCAAGTATCCGCCGATAAATCCGATCGGATCAAATATCACAGCGAGGATAACAAGTTGTTGTGCGAACGGTTTCGACCGGAACCACTGTGCTACAGAATTAATCATATCTGAAGTTCATATCGACGCACACTGAATTTCACGAAACTACATGAGAGATCATTATTCAGACATGGGTTATTATGATCTCCCAGCGGAAGCTCTTCCAGCTCATTCTCTTTAGAGCTAAAGAATAAAATCACCGTGAGGACAGCCTCGGAGACACTCGCCTCACCCATAGAGTCAAGTGCCTCGGTTCGGGAATCTTCGATTCTCGTCATCACACTTGTGATCTCCCTCCGCCCCCGAGACGGTTCACGATACAATGCTGAGGGAATTAATCACCCCTCAGCGTTCAGACGACGTCTATGTGATTCTAATCGAAAAGATTTGTATAATCGCATCTCATGTATACGGTATCATACATCCCATCTACCGTGATAGCCTACTTGCGATATTAACTACCGTGGTTCTGCTCAGCGGTGGGATCCTCTTTTTTTCTGAGTGGCGAATTGGCGGAGTAATCCAAATCCTCCTTGTAAGCCCGCGGCCCGCGGTTGCAGGAGTCATCGGTGCACTTGCTATTGAGGTAGTGTGTCTTCGTAATCCTGACCGCACACAAGCGGTCTGGGGTCGCCGTTCTATTCGAGTCGGGAGTGTTAGTGCCGTCCTCGCGGTTGGTGGAATCGGAATTGTTGATGGTGCGGTATGGGTGCTCACGATGCTCCTTTGGGGATTGTTCACATATTTTGTATTAGCAATAGCTACTGTGATGACTGGCAACAACCCGCTCGTACGACTTGGGGTCTGATTCCCTTCCCTTCTTTGAGATTTCGTGAGGTACTCGTGAGCTCCTCCCGTGGTCCCAGCCGGGTTGGTCTATGTTTAATTGAGTACAATTACTCAAGATACCCTCAAGTAGCCTTCACAGTGACCTGCCATGCGTATCATTCACAACACATGCGATAGAGCACCTGGCTGGAGGGCCTCAAATATGGTTCTACAGAGAACGAGCGGGAGTGCCTCGGCTTTGTTCGAAAATCACATATCTCCGTAATGACGAGAGACGAAGTCTCTTGAACCATTCAATTCCAAGGAGCTCACAGTAAACTTCTTTTAGATGAATTATCATCACACAATGTGAGCCTGATATCGAATCTTCGATCAGCAAGTCGACTGGCAAGTAAATACTTCGTCGTCTGGGTCATTGTCCTCTCAGGAGTTGCTCTCATCAGACCAGCCCCATTTGTTCCTGTTTTGAACTACGTTTCTCCACTCTTAGGAATCATTATGCTTGGAATGGGGCTAACACTTCAACCAGAGGATTTTCGACGCCTGGCTGAGCAGCCAGTAGATATCGGCATTGGTGCTGTTACGCAGTGGCTAATCATGCCTGCTGCTGCGTATGGGCTCTATCTATTGCTTGATCTCCCGGATGCTATTGGTATTGGTCTGATTCTCGTTGGCGCCGCTCCCGGTGGCACTGCCTCAAACGTGATGACATACCTCGGCCGGGGCGACGTGGCATTGTCGGTGGCTATTACGACTCTCACGACTCTTGCTGCGCCTATCGTCATGCCAGCATGGGTTGTATTTACCCTCGGTGAACAGATCAACGTCACCTTCGCTGAGATGTTCCAGAGTATTATTCAAATCGTTATTATCCCTGTGTTACTGGGTTTTGTCATACGGTACTTATTAGATCGATACTCGCCTGCAGCGGCCGAGATTGGCACTGACGTGTTTCCAGTAATCAGTGTTGCTGCAATCGTCGCAATTGTTGCTGGTGTTGTCGGTGCAAACGTCGACAATATTCTCACTGCTGGCGTGCTCGTCATAGCGGCTGTCGTTGCGCACAACGGTATTGGACTCAGTTCCGGGTATGGAGTTGGACGGGTCACCGGAATGTCGACAGACCGTATTCGAACCTGTACGTTCGAGGTTGGGTTGCAAAACAGTGGGTTGGCTGTCGCATTAGCAACGACACTATTTGAACCTGCAGCCGCGCTCATCCCTGCTCTGTTCAGCGTCTGGCATAATGTCACTGGTCCAGCGTTAGCGAGTATATTCAATTATCGAGACGACAGGCAACAGCCAATTACCGCTGCGCCGAGTGACGATTGATATCTCAGTGGCGATAGTGGCTAATATCTCTTGACATCGGCGCTGATGCTAACCCGTGCTCCGGTATAAGAAGCACAGAGGGCGTCTCGGAATCGAACCTGGGAGTTTCTTACTTCGATGACGCACTCTACAGACACCTCACCGAGTCGTTTGTGTTCACAACGAGCGCAGTCTCGCCAGTGGCCGCGTCCTCAAGTGTCACTCGGCACCGGAACGCTTCCTGAACCACTCATTCTGCTTAGAAACCGCATTCGTTATGTGTCGGTAATAATAGCGTACGGCTGTCTCCCCTCTCTTGTTGAGGAATGGGACTTACCTGTATGAGTTATCTGACCGAGTAAGAGCTTAACTCCTCATCACAGGCTAAATTACCGTGTGCGACTGGAACGACGGTTCCACCCTCTTCAACATGTATGTGATCTTCTCCTTGACGGGCCTGCAAGTATAATAATGAAGGTCTGTCTATCTCGTATCCCTGCTCAATACGGATGTCTATTTCACTCGCAGCAAGAATCTCGTAGTGGGCCAGATACGCTGCGAGACACCCATTTGATGATCCAGTTGCAGGATCCTCAGGAACATCGTAAAACGGGGCAAATACGCGGACAGCGACATCATTCTCACCATGTCGGGGCTGCTGACAGAACGCAAGTATACTCTTTGCCTCTCTGTCACCAGTCACTGCATCGTAGGCACCCCGATTCATCTCAATATCAGTCAGCGCCTCTCGGGAATGCAGAGGCACGATGATTGTTGGCAGACCCGTTGAGACAACCTGTACTGGCAAATCTGTATCAATTGTCGCATCATCTAATGAGAGCACATCTGCCAACGCCTTGTGAGAGAGTTCTGGACCAAACTCAGGTGGCTGTTGCTCCATCCACAGCGTTTCGTGGCCGTCGTGTTCGCGGACTGTGACAGGGATACTGCCCACGCCAAGTTCAAGTGTGACTGTATCTGGCGCGGTGCTTGCAATGTGCTCACGAATAATATAGGCTGTTCCAATCGTCGGGTGTCCAGCAAATGGAATTTCAGTGTTCGGGGTGAAGATACGTACATTCCATTTATTCGCTGATTTTCCCTCAACAAAGGTTGTCTCCGAAAAGCCAATCTCTGCCGCGAGAGCTTGCATCTCGTCATCACTTAGTGAATTTGCATCCTCAACGACGGCCAGCTGGTTACCAGCGTACCGCTCACGGGTAAACACATCCACGAAGTGGAGCTTGTTACGCATATCCACCTGTGGCGCTACTGGTCAGAAAGAGTTCTCATTGAGCGTGATAAGGGATATCAAGATGATATGCATTCAAACTCACGATCACAATATTACATTCACTCGCAGCACGACGATTCAACTGGTTTGAGCTCAGCTTGTTCAGTTGATACACTTGGATCATCACAGGACTGAATCGTTTTGAACGATTTCAGACACTCCCATATCTTTTAAATACTGGTCGTGTCGTTCTCATCACACAGCCTGAAGATTACGATAGCCACGCCTGGATCGCCACTCTGTCTGTCCTCCGTAGTAAGAATCGCTGCCCAAGCCAGGTATACAGTCCAAGACCAAGAACCGCCATGAATAAACTCACCGGCATACCAAGCGTATTTTTAAGCACGACTAACAGGAGAATTCCTAAGGGAATCAACAACACCGTGTAAGCTTGTTCAGAGCTAAACGGTGTAAATCCATCCCTGATGTAAAGTACGCAGAGCTCAGTGATATTGTTTATCAGCAATGATAACAGATACCCAATTCCTAATCCGAAAGGACCAATTCGAATAGTCAGGAAAACTATCAATGGCAGTGCAACGCTCGCATTGAATATCTGCGTTACTAAACTTGCTCGTTCGTTATCAGTCATCAACAAGAGTAGTCCAACACTCCCGAATACGGTCGCGATGTACTGCGCGAAGAGAACCGTCCGGAGGACAATCGCCTGATCAATGTATGCCTCATTAAATATCGCCAGTATATCTGGCGCGTACGCAGAGAAGATGATGAGCACTGGTGTCGTTGCAACCGTTGCCAAACGGCTTGTCTGTTGGTAGAGACATTGTAGTGTCTCCTTCTGGCCATCGTCGTACAGCCTTGCAGCTATTGGTGGGAGGATCCCATTCACGCCGCTCAGAGGCCACCTGACAACACGGGCCACGACGACTGAGAGACTGAATGCTCCAGCAGCGACCGGCGACAGATACACAACCATCACGATAAAAACGGCCCGCCGCTGAACAAGCTCTAGTATTGCCACCCCGGTCGTATCTGCAGTATATTCGAGAAAATCCAGAACCGCCGCGCGATTTGAGCGGATAGCTCCGAAAGTTAATTTTGTGTAGCCCAGCAGCAACGAGAGGCTACATATAGTCAGAATAACGGCTACCACAGCAACACTTATCCATAGGATTAGTAGCGATCCTCCCTTCACCAGGAGAACGACCACAACCGCGCCTGCCAGGAGCGCTAACGGCTTGAAAACTCGTGAGACGAGCACTGCGAGTTTGATCAGGCGAAGCGATCGAAACACATCTCTGAAGTTTCTCAACAACAGGAACGGGAGCAATCCAAGCGCAAATAGGATGATGACTGATTCATGCCTTGGTCGTAATAACGTTGTTCTGAGAATTTCGCCTCGAAAAGCAACGAGGAACATCGCTACGATAACCCATACTACGACAAATCCACCAGTACCGACAGTTAACAACGTTTGCTGTGCCGATGTCGACGCTCTTGGCAGCGTTCGCGAATACCCATCTCCAAGACCAGCGACTAAGTTTCTGGATATTGTCTCCCCCCGAACAAATACAGACAAAAATCCGTACGCTGCTGCACCAAGCCCTGTCGTAACCACGTACGCAAACCCCGCAAGGAGCACTCGCTCGGCGACGAACGCCACAATACCAATTGACGACTTCTCGATGACCTCCGTGAGAAGTCCACCATCATTTGCTACATCCGACGACCCCGGCATCAAAGATATCCCTGCATCTGAAAGGATTAGCATCCTCGCACACTTGTTCGCATCCCATACTCCAAAGATTCGAACTATGTTTAGATTCCCCCTGATGTCACCCAATTTATCTCTTACATACCGGAGATTCAGTGCCAACAAAGTACAATTTAACAAGGGGTGTCTCTATGAGTGGATTCAAGCGACGCTGGGCGACTCATCTGAGAGATGTGGCACAATACCTCGGTTCAAACTGTGGAATGAGTCATGTATGCTTGGCCTGACAGACATCATTGCTCTCTCTCGGAGTGAATCGCCTCAGAGCCGAGTGGTTCGAAAGACGAACCCGGAGCCATGAGGAAAGCTGAGCGAAACTCGAGGATTTCCGACTCTATTCTACTTAACCTGAAGGCTCTGTGGAGCAGTGAACAGATATCGGAAGTTGATCTGAACCCGACCCGTTATACAGTTTAAATGACGACAATGATGAGTATTTTGAGCGAGCAGCTACAAACGCCAAGGTTACAGGATATCTGCAGCTTTTGCGTTTACGACTATTTCCTGTGCCATTTTGTTCGTTGCTTCGTCAACCATCTGTCCATCGACAGAAACTGCGCCTTTTCCTTCTTCCATCGCCTCAGCATATGCATTGACGATCCGCTGTGCACGGTCAGCAACTTCTGGGTCTGGTGCGAACACCTCATTGGCGATCTCAATCTGCGAGGGATGAATTGCCCACTTCCCATCACATCCGAGGTAATTGGCGTTCTCAGCTGACTCGCGAAATCCCTCCGGATCCTCGATGTCGGCGTATGGTCCATCAAGACACGGCAATCCAGCAGATTTCGCAGCCGAGTTACACTCTGAAAGAGCGTGATGCCAGTAATGGCCAGGATAGTCTGGGAATTGACCGATATCGAGCCCGGGTGTACCCATCGCAGCAGAGTAATCGCCCGGGCCGAAAATAATTGAACTGAGTCGAGCTGACGCATGGGCGATTTCATGGACATTGTGAATCCCCTCGCCGTCTTCGATCTGCGGCTCAAGCCCGATGTTGCCGACTTTGAGCCCGTGATTTACCTCAACCTGTTCGAGCAGGTTCTCGACAGTGTGGATGTCGCTGGCAGACTTGACCTTTGGAATAATAATGTCATCGATATGCTCACCAGCCTCGCTAACAACGGTAATCACATCATCATACCACCACCGGGTGTCAATACCATTAATCCGATAGCTGAGAACTGTGTCACTCCAGTCTTCATTCTGTGCAACGTCGATGAGTGGCTCACGTGCACCTGACTTTGCACTTGGCGCGACTGAGTCCTCTAAATCAAGAAAAACCTCATCAGCGTCACTACCGGCTGCTGAGCGCATCATTCCTTTGTCACTCGCTGGAGTTGCTAACTGTGTCCTGCGAAGAGTCACATCTGTCATTCTAAAGTGGACGTATCAAGTATGGCCATGAGAATAAAGCTACCTTCCCCGGGGATTCTTTCACTGATTCAACCATGAGTAAATATATTTTCGACCGTACGTCAGTTTGATACCCGAACTACTGTCACGACGATGTTCGACGCCGACTGAAAATAACATCCATTTAGCAAGCAGGACGCCGCACCAGTTGAGAAACTCAACCACTCAATCAACGCTGTGGAATCGGCTAAGAAAGCAATCGAAACTGACGAGCGCACCGTCACGTGTATGAGCACGGTGGAGGCCTCTGTGGAGTCGACAGAGGTAGTTCTAATCCAGTGGTGTATCCGTCCGAGGAGTATCACTCCAGAGCTTTCCATCCACATCGGTCGAAGACCAACCAGTTGTGGACGCGAACCGCCTTGGGGTCAAATAAAGTGGTCCAAGAAACGAAAACTCGGAGTCACCACAGGCCGGGCCAGACTTTCATCTGACTCCGAGGCACTCGCCTCAAACCGCCCGTAGAGAGTGAAGTTCTCGGAGGCGTCCGAAACTAGAATCGCAATTCTAAGGACTTCAGCTCGTCGTGTCCTAATTCGGACTCTCAAACGTGTTGTGTTGCCACGCGTGGCGTTCTCACCACAGTTAGTTTCGGGTCCACAGGTTGGAGAAGAACGCTTCACACCCACAGTTCTTTCACGCCAACGATACCAATTCTCCGTAGAGAGATTATATCCCAATCGGACAGGAGCGAGGATAGTCATAGCCACGTAACAGAGTGATCCTCTAACCCAACATTCAACATGACATTTGAAATCACCAACCCAGCGAACGGCGAACGAGTTGAAACATATGAACCGCATGACGAGGCAGCTGTCGAAGCAACACTCACGAGTGCGGCTGAGGCATTCGGTGACTGGGCAGACCAGTCTATCGAGTCACGACAAAAATTAGCAGCGGCACTTTCTCCAATACTGCACCAGCAAAAGCATGAGTTCGCGCAGTTGATGGCCCGTGAGATGGGGAAACCGGTTGATCAGGGTACCAGTGAGATAGAGAAATGCGCATGGCTGTGTGAGTACTATGCCGAGCGCGCAGTTGAGCATCTCCAAGACGAACGAATCGGCACTGAACCAGGCGTGGAATCGTACGTTGGGTATGAGCCATTAGGACCGGTATTAGCTATTATGCCGTGGAACTATCCCTTTTGGCAGGCATTTAGATTTGCTGTCCCAGCACTGACGGCTGGCAACGCGGTCGTGTTGAAACATTCACCAACAACGTTTGGCTGTGCTGATGCAATCATTGAGATTTTCGAATCTGCTGGGTATCCTGAAGAATTGATTCAGTCCGTCCGTATTGAAACCGACCGTGTGGAAAAGATGATTGCAGACGACCGCGTCCGGGCAGTGACGCTGACCGGGAGCACCCGGGCGGGAAGTGCTGTTGCAGAGATCGCTGGTCGTCATATTAAGCACACCGTTCTTGAATTGGGTGGCAGTGACCCATATATCGTGCTTGATGACGCAGATATGAATGCAGCAGTTGAAACAGCCGTTGCTGCACGAACACAAAATTCTGGGCAATCTTGCATCGCTGCCAAGCGATTGTTCGTTCACACTGATCTGTATGAGAATTTTCTCAGGGAGTTTATCGATGGGATGACAGAATTGAGTGTTGGTGACCCTTTGACAGCCACGACGGAGATAGGGCCACAGGCCCGAGCGGATCTTATCGAAACACTTCACACGCAGGTCCAATCGAGTATCGATGCCGGGGCAACGCTTCGGTGCGGGGGAGCCCCACTCGACAGGAAGGGATTCTATTATCCCCCAACTGTGCTCACAGATGTCCCCCCTGACTGTCCGGCCCGTACGGAGGAGTTGTTCGGCCCAGTCGCGACGGTTGTTGAAGTCGAATCTGAGAGAGAAGCAATTGAGGCAGCGAACGACACCGACTATGGGCTCAGCGCATCAATCTGGACTGAGGATCGTGAACGAGGTCGACACGTCGCTGAGCGTATTGAGGCTGGTGCAGTATATATTAACGAGATGTCAAAATCAGATCCACGCGTCCCGTTTGGCGGTATAAAGAGTTCCGGATATGGATCTGAACTCTCTCGGCATGGTATTCGGGAATTCACCAATACAAAGACATACTGGATACAATGAATTAGTTTGACCGTCCGATGTGAGAGATAATGGCTCTTGTCGTGATAGAAGTCATGCACTCTGATCTGAGTCTATATATAAACGTGGCAAGTGCTTCGGGGTTGGACAGAAATCGGAGGTTTCCGTGATGACGAGACGCTCGGCGTCTTGAACCACTCTCTGTAACCACGAGATGATTCATATTTCGGGTTTCAACGACACGACTTGCAGAAATCGATATCCAAGAGCAAGTGAGACTCTATCGACACAGAGTGCAGAGATGTCTTGCTCTCCCGTTCAACAACAGTCATTCGGGTATCGTCTGGCTTATCTCGCCAAGTTGATCAGCCTGATAGCCGAGAAGGACATCATGCCCGTCTGCAGACATAAGCACCGGCCAGAACTCTTTGTCGGCTGTTAGCGTCTGTCCCTGACCAGTCGTCGCGTACACTTCTCCGGGAGCGACGCGCTGAAAATTCTCAGCGCAAATTGTATAATCTTGTTTCTCCGATTTTTCAATAACTGTCTGAACTAGATAATGCATTGTTGATGTTTGGTTTGCGCTGTCAGGGAGGGCACCCATTGCTCGAAGATACGCAAGCAGGCACTCATACGCAGTTTCAGCCGCTGCCTCAGACTGTTGATATCCTGCTTCAACGTTTACAAATCGAGGTAAATTCACGCTCCGTCCTTGAGCTACCGCAGAAAAATCCGCAGCGTGTTCAATCGGCAATGCGCGCATTATCCTTGATTTTAGGAATGTCGGGTCTGCAAACGTTCCAAACGGGCTATCGAATGACACTGTAGAATGAAATCCGAGTGTCACACAACCTTTGATCTCGCTCCATAAGCGGTGAGCAAGTCGCTCTTCATACAGGTCGCTCTCGGCATCGCCAGGGAACGACCGATTCAGGTCAACTTCGACATACCGAGAACTCGCCGCCAGTGCTCGCTCGTTGGCGATGATGAGCTTGATAGGTCGCTGAAGCCGGTCCTGCAGGCCTGTCGCGAGGAAGCGCTCAATTGCTCGGGCACCACAAGGTTCATCGCCATGAATTGCGCCAATAGCAGCAACTGTCGGTGATTCATGTGTGTCGTCAGCACCGAGAACCTCAGTACGCATGAAATAGGTATTACATGTCGACACACAAAATACGCCACAATTTAATCCTGTCAGTGAATCTATCGCAATCATGGATAAATCACAGACCGTTTCTCCGCAAGTCACCCCAAAGTGCTGTGGATCACTGACAATGGAGGCCGATATATTAGTCACTGGCGAATCCGGGACGATTGAGGCCCCATCGATTGTATATCTTATTGATGCCGATGAGGTGATTCTTGTTGACACGAGCTTTGGTAATCCTGAGTTGATGGCCGAACGTCACCCAGAGTTTCGCTGTCATCGAACAACAGATCAGCAACTTGAATCAGCTATACAGAGTGAGGGATATGCCTGCAGTGATATCGATAGTGTGGTTTTTACTCATCTTGACTGGGATCACTGTTACAATCTGTCCCTCTTCGACGAAGACACGAAATTTTATATACAGCGGCAGGAGCTCGCGTACGCAATCTCTCCATATCCAATTCACGCTGCTCGGTACGAAGCAAAGTCACTCGGTCTAACACCTCCGTGGCTCTCATATGATTTAGTCCCTTTAGACGGTGAAACGCAATTATGCGATGGAGTCGTTGCATTTCCAACTCCTGGACATACCGTTGGCCATCAGTCGCTCGCAGTGACTTCACCAGCTGGCACAACCATTGTTGCTGGAGATGCTATTCCAACATTTCAAAATATTTCAGATGATACCGACACACCGCAACGGTGCGGGCTTGCAATGAATGAAATCCAGTGGTGGGAGAGCGCGAACGAGATCCTCACACGCGGTTCGAAAATATTGCCTGGACACGAGTGGGATATCGTCGAGGCTGACGCTGCTGGGCGTTTTGACTGAACGCGCCACAGTAATACAGTGTGAACTACCCCACCTCACCTTGCTCGCTTCGCTGTGTTGCCAATTCGGAAACGGGTAATTAACGGCTGTGGACTGCTCATTTTCCTCACTCACAATTAGTCTCTCCTGGTATCCAATCTCACAGTTTAGAGGTCACTGACATGAGCGTCTCGTCATAAGTGTCTCCACAGCTTTGCCGGTATACACCGCTCTTAACAGCTCCGGGCTGTCATGCATTCGTATGACCGAATCAGATAATATCCGCCACCGTGTCGATGCAAATAATATTGAATTGGTTCGGATTGTATTCGTTAATAATAGTGGTGTCCCTCGTGGACGCGTCGTGGATTCCGAGAAACTGCCTGGTGTGCTTGAAGATGGTGCGAATGTGACACAGGCTATGCAATCGTTCAATGCGCTTGATCGACTCGCCCCGGATGGACAGTATGGTCCTGCAGGCGAGGTTCGTGTTGTCCCTGACACAGATACTTTTACCGAACTTCCTTACGATGACCGTACGGCGATTATGCTGGCCGACCTGCACGATCTTGATGGTAACCCTTGGGATGCTGGTCCTCGCGCACGACTTGGTGAGTACCTTCGGGAAATCGGCGCAGACGGCCTCACACCGCAGTTATCATTCGAAAGCGAATTTTATTACACCGATAAGACTGAGCGTGGGGAGACGGTCCCGATGGATCAGACCACGTGTTTCTCAACCGATGGCATGCGGAGTGCTCACGAACTTATCCTTGAGACAGTTGATGCGCTGAAGTCTCAGGGAATGGGCCTTGCAGCATATTACCCCGAGTATGGTCCAGGTCAACAGGAACTGGTTATTGACCATGCGAGTGGCCTGACCGCAGCTGATGAACAGATACTGTTCAAAGAAACAATAAAAGGTGTCGCACATCAACACGATGTTGGCGTTACTTTCCGGCCAAATCCATTCCCGAATCTCCCCGGAACAGGATGTCATATTCATCTGTCGCTATGGCAGGATGGCGAGAACAGAATGTATGATCCATCCGCAGATAGTCGTTATCCCCTCAGCGATGCTGGTCGACACTTCATTGCAGGGTTGCTCAAGCACGCCCCAGCACTCGTTGCATTGACTGCTCCGACGGTCGAATCCTATGACCGACTTACCCCAGGGATGTGGGCGTCAGCCTATACGTGTTGGGGACATGATAACCGTGAAGCGATGGTTCGTGTGCCATCTGTTAGTAGCGAGACTCCAGAAGCCGAAACACGGGTTGAATTTAAACCGTCAGATAACACGAATAACCCTTATCTCGCTCAGTTGGGACTCTTAGCAGCTGGAATCGATGGTATAGAACGCGAACTTGACCCTGGTGAGCCAATTAATACGGATCCATCAGATATCGATAATCAGGTCCTCTCAAATCGAGGAATCACTCGGTTGCCAGAATCATTGGATGAAGCCCTTGATGCATTTGAAACAGATGCTGTGTTAGCCGAAGCACTTGGCGATACATTGCATCAGTCATATCTTGAGGTTAAACGAAGCGAGTGCGAGCAGTCAACTGACAATGGTGAAGTGGATACCTCTTATCTGAGCCGGAGTTTCTAATCATTCACAATCATACGCTTAATGTCCAGACATTTTAGATCTTGATAGCGGATTAATCGGCTTTAGTTCGCCTTCTATATTTTGAGGACCCGTGCTCTCCTCAATTCGCAAATTTGGTAGACCTTCTCTGATGATGCGCATCAGGCATTAGACAAGAGACCTCAAAACGGTAGAGCCCGTCGTTACTACTGAGACTCACCCCGCCCCAACCCCTTACCTCTATTTTACTAGTGCGGTTCACGCCTTCGGTCGGCCACATATTACACCACAGTGCTGTAGGTGAACTCAAGGTCAGATAAACTGGTTCGAGAGACGAATTCGGAGTCATCACAGGCTAGCACAGGCTTCCGTCCGAGACGCTTGCTTTGCTCATCTGTAGAGAACATTGATTTTGGCTCAGAGCTGTGGCAAACACCGAGTCAATTGTTTCATATCCACACAGACATCACTCTGATGACACTGTTTGAAAAAATCTTGTAAGATTCATTTGGTGGCGAAACCCATCAGTATTCACCTCGCATCTGTGTAAGCTGGCTCTGTTGAAATCCTCAAGGAGTTATATGTTCATTATGTAATTCCACGGAATAGAGGCCCTCCCAAAGTCGCAGATTCTCCGTTTTACTGAGAAAGCGGTCCATCTGACCCGCCGAGCAGTGTCTCGATACTCCTCGAAATTTTCTAAACACCGCTATACACTCCCGCAGCACGTTGTTCTGCTCTGGCTCAAAGTTCGGAAGAACACGACCTATCGTGGTCTGCTTGACGAACTGATCGAGATGCCACGCATCCGTCGAACCATTGGCTTATCCGAACTTCCTGCGGCTTCAACACTCTGTAAGGCGTTCAATCGGCTTGATATGGCTGTGTGGCGGATCTTATTGACTCTCTCTGCGACGCTACTTCCGACGAGCGGCGTTGTTGGAGTTGATGCGTCGGGGTTCGACCGCGGTCACGCTTCGAAACACTACACGAAACGCGCTGAACTCACGATTCAACAGCTCAAAGTGACGTTGCTGGTCGATGCGAAGGTAAACGCGACTCTCGATTTACACGTGACGACGACGCGGAAACACGATAGCCAGATTGCTCCGTCGTTGATCAAGCGCACCCCCGAGAGTATTGACATTCTGCTCGGTGACAAGGGCTACGACGACCAGAAAATCAGACGGCTTGCCCGGCAACATGAGGTTCGGCCACTGATTAAGCATCGTGAATTCACGCCACTCCACCGGGCATGGAACGCGCGTTTAAATACCGATCTCTACGGCCAGCGGAGTCAATCAGAGACGGTTAACTCAACGCTCAAGCGGAAGTACGGTGCCTTCGTCCGGTCACGACGCTGGTGGAAGCAGTTCCGTGAACTAACTATCGCTTGTCTTAGTCACAATATCGACCGATCACTCTGAACGGCCAATACAGAGAGTGGATACAACAAGTCGTCGGCATTACCGTACATCTGGTCTGAACAAGATATTTACCCTTCACAACTGGAGAGGGCGTATGAAAATTGACCTCCGCACCGCACTGGTCGGAGGCGACTGGAAGCAGTCGTTAGAGGGAGTTCTTGTGGCGGCAGGAGTGTCCGCACTCGTTCTGGTCATTTCGCTCTTGCCGCTTACTGTGGGTGCAATCGTTGAACCAGGGCTCGTCATTGTCGGGTTCGGACTGGCGAGCTGGTGGGCCTATGACAATAGTGGGCTCGCAGTCAGCATGACCCTCATGATGGCACCGGTGGTCGCCAGACTGACCTACTATTGGTGGCTCTACCTTGACCAGCAATCCCCCATAGCGCTTCCACTATCGTTCGGTGGAGTCGGAGCGTGGGAGATGTGGGTTCCGTTGGCGTTATTACTTGGCGTCATCGCGTTTGTGGCCGGCGTCATCCTCCGTTGGGGACACCGATTCGTTGCCAGAAAATCTCGTCCGGTCGCATGAATACCGGGCAGATCACTAAGTTGTGAATGCAGTCGTGCTACATACGTATTCTTCAGCGATCAGCTGTCTCAGCCCATTTTGTGTCCGAAAAATAGGATTTCAACAGAGCCTGTAAGCTGTCAATAGGTCGAACCAATAGATTTTTATCGTATCCAAAGAATCATCTTCATGGGTTAGTCGTACCCGATACAAGAATATGTCTGAGTGTATCAGGTATGATCATGCCCGCCTTTCCCCCCTTTGGGAGACCCCCTCTCCCAAGTTTTTATCAAAAGAAGCCAACTGCCTGAGGCTTGACCTTGGGAATAAAGCCGACAGCTTGTGACATAAACTATCAAATCACAATAATTTAATCAAAAGACAGCGATGGAGCGACCGTAGGCTGGCTTGAGAAGACGAGTACGAACGACTCTGCCGCACGCAACGCAAGCTCTCGGGAGACTGTGACCGTACGGACACGACTCACTGGTGGCCCAGCTAGGTATATCGTCCGAGATTAATTTCGCACATGCAGGAGAGATATCGCTAATCTCTCGGGTGATATCTATCGCTCATTCAATCCAGCAGATTGAGGCGGGATATCATATGTGTATCGTCACTACCACTCAAGATGAATGATATATCTGTTCGGTATCAAACGGCTGTGCCGGTAATAGTTTTATTTCTGCAGAGTTAGCTATAACATAACATCACACTTGGAGTTATCAACAGAAGCCATCATGAGCAAAGTAGCAGATAAAACGGTTGCTGATTTGGTTGGAACGAAAAAATATAATACTGGGATACAGGCAGGTGACGGTAAGATGTTCACTGATTGCGACGAGCAATATTACTGGATAGACACCTTAGCACTCAAACAAAAAATATCCGATATATCTCCACGATCTACCGAGCAGATACAACGACAGAGTTCATATCTCAGCTATCTGCAGAAAGAACTGGACGGTGTAGTAGCGTTGCCTGGCGGTCGTGCCGGTGCCATGTTGAGGGCTGTCGCTACAGAGATAACCCGACCATGGAGAGTCCAGCCCGATTTGATCAATACAGAAGACCCGTCAGAAGCTGAAGTGCCGGCAGTGGTTGTTGCACACAGTAAGGATGCCGTAATGGCGTACATGGCTGCACACGGATTCGATAATCAAGATATCGCACAGGTATTGAGTATCGCCACGTCGACAGTTAAAGTGAATTTGTCACAGTTCAAGTCCAATACTGACGAAGAGTCAACTTTTGAGTCTGGTACAACACCGCTCGACAGTGTCGATCACCGGACGACAAAATCAGAGAGCGACAATGCTCAACATGTCTGCAACGTTTGTGAGGATGAATTTGGCACAGAACATGGTCTACAAACACATATCGGACTCTGCCACGAGCGCGTTAGCGATATGAAAACATGTCCTGAGTGTGGCAAGGCGATAGTTGAGTCCCGCGAACAACCAACCGATGCCGGTGTTGATTGGGACATTACGATTATCCACGATTATGAGACAACACAGGTACGTGGATACACCATGCGAGAGATTACAGACGAGTGTCGTCTATCCGAATATGAGCTTTGATATTTTAATGAGCACAGGCTCAGTCCCCCTCCTCAAGGAGCGAACAAAGTGAGCGAGTAGAGTGTGGCAGTTCACCCACTGGTTCAAAAATCACTCCTGAGTAATCTTCTGGCCAAAAAATCCATCATGCTTTGTGATTTCTATGTCGCCTTCGACACGCGCCTGACAGGACAACCGGAGTCCCGAATCTTGACTATGCGGTGGGAGCGAAAGTCGTCGCTTTTCGGCGTCCGTCATATCGTTTGTTTCTCCACTCACTTCGACCGCGCAGGTCCCACAGGTCCCATGTCCTCCGCAGTTGAGCGAACCCGTCACTCCATTATGTGGAGATAGGTCAGCACTGGTCAAGACAGTTCGGAGAATGTCGCCTTCTGCACACTCTATCTCGGTGTTACGGAAAGTGACTGTTGGCATAGTGCCACATTCTAGCTGACGAAACATAAGTTAGATGACTGTGACACACATTCCACACCGTCTCGGCTGCGAGCTATTCATCGGATGGTACGTCAATCACCCTACCCTACCCTACCCTACCCTACCCTACTTCGCTCTCTGCGTCACGTGGTTCGCTCATTAAGCGTGGGATAGTTGACGGGGTTGAAGCTAAACGGAGTGACAGAAGCCACAACCGAACAGTCCCAACGCTACGTCTACCGTGTGTGGGTATGTCCCCGAGTATCCGCATCCTGCGGATACTCGAATACAACTGCGATTGGGAGCGGACGCACCTCGTTGAGGTAAACCCTCGCGAGACGAGCAACCCAGGGTTTCAACTAAGAGGCGGTCGTAGGTTCGAGAGCACTCGTTATGACCCTGTGGATTTAAAATACATAGAGACACGAACGCGGTCGTCAGATACCATCGTGAAAGTAGGAAGCCTTCATCTTCGCCTCAGGGAACGAACTGTAACACCGGCAGTGATTATGGCAGTTCATCTGACGGTATTGAGGATAGACACGGGTATACGAAACAGTACGACGGGCTAGGAGGGATTTGAACCCTCGATTTTCTGGTTAAAAGCCAGACGCTTTGGGCCCGTCTAAGCTACTAGCCCTACGAGATGAGTATATTCCTGTGCGTAAAAATCGCACTATTTAGTTGAGACCCAGCCATAGTCATTTTCGAGATAATGGATTACCTATCCTCGTTTGCGACCCATCTATTTCCTTCAGTGAAAATGCTCGGTCTGAAACGCACTCATGCCAGGCACATAGAGTGAATTACACGGATGCTTGAGGCGAAAGCCCATGAGCCGTGGGATGAGGTCGACCCGACGGGAGACAGTCCATCAAGCGCCGGACGGGAGTTCTGTTTTGAATCGTTTGTTCCGTCCCTCTCAGACTGTGTTGTGACCACGTTCCTCAATTGTGGTACGGGTCCTTGACCCCGCGGACGCTTCGCGTCCACAGCCAGCCGGGTAGAGAGCCGGAGAACCACGCGTCCCGACCGACGGGTCGAACGCGAATGGTGGTACCCAGTCGGCTGAATACCCGACCGTGGAGGCCCGAACTGGTACTCGGGCCGTCCATCCGGCGCGTCTGGGTGGGAAGGCCCGTTTACATTTGACCGGGCCGTACGCGCTGGAAAGCACGCTTGGGGTCGTAATCGAGCGGTGATCATTAAACGCTCCTCCAGAGAGGGAAACTGAGGGCTGAGTTCAGAGAAACGCGCCATCTTAATTCCCCTTCGGTGGATCCCACTCCTTTGAGGGTGGGAGGAAGTCAACTCACCATACTTGCTCGCCGTGATGGAGTTTTCAATTAATGATACTGTCTTGCTCTTGATTGTGAATGAACGAACCCAGAGATGATCGGGGACAATCGGATCTCACACTATGAGTCCCGAGCAGCAGCCGTGAGCTATCTGGCTTAACGAATATCACTTCTCAGAGTCACCGCTGAGTACATCCGACCTTTGATTGGAGAAGCCTGTTTGGGGGCGGAAAACTATCAATCAGCGACTTGTGCGTCTTCCCATCCTTCTGTGTGGATGTCAGCTGATGAGACATCTAACTCATCTAATTTATCTTTCGCTGCAACGACCGCTTTCGGCACTCCACACACATAGAAGTCGGCGTCTGTCCCGATATTCGAGATAACTTCTGGCAGTTGCTCTTGGATGTAGCCAGTCCGTCCATGCCAATCCTCTCGTGAGACGGCCAACTTAAGCTCAACGGGATGGATTAACTCATATTGTTCCAACATCTCCTTGTAGAGCAGTTGGTCACGATTTTTCTCACCGAACATGAATATAGCGTGCGGGCCATCCTGGGTAACATATCTATGTAATAGCCCAATGAGCGGAGTGATACCAGTCCCTGTCCCAATAAATACCGCAGGCCGAGTCGGGGGATTAAGAGTGAGACTTCCAGTTAATTTCGACTGTATCTGTATGGTGTCACCGACTTCCCGATCGTTCATATAGTCAGCGACACCATCTGTACCGTAGGCACGAATCATCAGTGCGGCACGAGGCCCATCGCACACAAGAACACTGTATGGCTTCACACCTGCTGGCGTTCTGAGCACAGTATGTTGACCTGCTTGCCCCTCGAACGTTTCCTCATCAAGCTCAACCACGTACTGTTTGCAGTCTGGACTGACTTCTGTAATAGCAGTAATGTTAGCGTCTGAGAATGACAATGTAATGTGATTAGGATATGAAGAATAAAAACACCACCGCTGATTGAGATTTCGTCGAAAATTCAAGACGGATACCCCGAGGCTTGACCTCGGGGAGGAAGCCGACACTACCCTTCACAAACCACGCCCGATAGCAAGACCGACTCCCATTCTAATATGTAGTTCGAACTACCTCAGACCATACTGATGAACTATGGAGGTTGTTCGGAACATCCAACTCAAACTCGGCGTTTCCGAGGGCGACCACAAAGTCCAAAAGGACTTTGATAAGACGTTCAAGCAGTTCCGACAAGCGACGAAACACGTCGCTGACCACGGATGGTACCACGACCCTCCGAAATCACGGACACAAAGAACACGCTCCACAGCGTGACGTACTCCGATATTTGTGACGAACTCTCCCTACAATCCAGCCTCGTTCAATCCGCGAGAAACCTCGCGGCCACCGCCCTCGGCAACTGCAAAAACCGCATCATCAAAGACGGTGAACGCGCAAGCAAACCCACATTCCGAGGAAGCGTGGCGTGTACAACGGGGCCCTCACATGCAGCCACAACCACGTATCCCTTTCCACACTGATAAACGTGTGACTGCTGAGTCCATGACGCCGGTCAACGAGTCAGGGACGCCATTTGAGGACTACTGAACGCATAAATGGGAGAGAACCGAGCCAACGCTCCACAAACGCGATGGCACGGACTACCTCCACATCGCCGTCAAAAAGGACCTAAACCTCTCTTGCGACGAAGAATCTGAGAGCGGAGTGGTTCTCGGTGTCAACCTGAGCGTGGACGGGTACGTCGTCGTCACCACTACGGGAGCGTTCCTTGGCTTGGCAACGCGGACTCGCCCAACCACCGACGCGACGAATACGAGCGTCACCGGGGGGGAACCTGCAACAGACAGGTGCTCGCTCGGCTCATCTCACGATGCAGTCGATTGGCGACAGATTCGCCCGGTGGAGTGCCGACTACTTGCACCGCTCTTGAAAGCCATCGTTCGGGAAGCCGTGAAGAACGACTGCACGGCTATCGCGTTCAAGAACTTGAAACATGTCTGCAAGCGTATCTCGAACGCCTCGAAGTTTCAACAGTGGGTGTTCAAGGAAATCCAGCGCTACGTCGAGTGCAAAGCGGAAGAATATGGGACGTAAACGATGTGAACCCGGCGTACACGAGTCGACGGTGTAGTTACGGTGAGTGTGGGTTCACGCATGAGGAAACCCGTGATGATGACGAGTTTGAGTGCTTGAACTGCGGAAAACAATTGCACGGCGATTACAACGCCGCTCGGAACATCGGGTGGCGTCTTATCCAGCACTGGCTCAATTCTGGTGCTGGACGAGTCACCAGTCAACTGGCTCTGAAGTCAGGGACCGTGAATGCGAACGGTCGTTTTCGACCGACTGAGTGACGCGGTTAGAGCGGGAGTCCACTGACAAGCCTCGGCTTTGCTCGGAGATTCTCGATTTCCGTGATAACGAGACGCTCTGCGTCTCGAACCACTTCGCTTGACCCCGAGGCAGTTGACCTGTGGTGGAGGAGAAAAACTGGAAGAATTAAGATGACTTATCTGAAAGCGGTGAGTTGGTTATTTTACGGTTTGTTCGGCATGATATTAGTTGTCTATATGTATTTACAATACAATGGTGACTACCAGTGGTGAAATCAGCAGCAGTGTCAAATATGGCACACAAGGCTAAAAAAGCACTCTCAGATGCATATGCAAACCTGTACTGGCGATCAAAAAGTGCAAATTTCGTTTCAGTATATGAAGAAGACTGGGATAATCTCATTATTTTGGATGCGTGCCGATATGATATATTTGAAGAGGAATATCTCGGACCAGGTCAACTTCAGATGAAATATTCGAAAGCACCGTACTCACCAGCTTTCTTCCAAAAGAACTTCGCTGAAAAGAAATGTCACGATCTCGTCTCTATCACGGCAAACCCCCACCATCGACTTCAACTCGATGACACTCAGTTCCACTCGGTGTATCACCTGTGGAAAACTCACTGGAATGATGAAATAAAGAATGTTCACCCAGAGGCAGTTAAGCAAGTAAGCACCACGGCGAACGCATCACACCCACAAAAACGACTCATGATCCACTTCATGCAACCCCATGCACCATTTATTGGGCCTTGGGGTCAGGAGAACATCGGGATTCATGTCGGCAATGAACACTGCCGTCAAGATGCAATGCACGGGTCCTATGACGTAGAGATAACGGACCCCTATAGCTTAGCGGCACAAGGAGAAGTAAAACGATCCGAATTAGAGCGTGCATATAGGGAAAATCTCAATATTGCACTTGAATCTGTCAGAGAACTACTGTCCTTACTGGATGGCCGAACAGTCGTTACTGCCGACCACGGCGAGTTATTTGGGGAACGTGCGTGGCCATACGTCTCAAAACAGTACCAACACCCACCCATATTAGCGGAGAAATTACTCCAGATTCCATGGCTAGTAATTCCCTCTGAGACCAGAAGGAATGTCACGACAGAGGAACCGGACGGTCCCAGAGACGAAACAGATGTTCACGTTGAACAGCGCCTCAAACACTTAGGATATACGTGACACATCCAGTACTGGTTTAGACACCGCAGGTAAGTACATTTTATTGGCACGCACAGATCGCCTGCCGCTGTATATATACAGATATACCATCATATATGAATAGTCGTTGTATGATCTCACTGTTTGGCTATTGTAATACATAGCCACCTCATAGCAGCAACTAATTTAGATGGCCAGGCACTGCTACGTGTGATAATAAGCATCACAAGATCACAGAAACAAGTCATCGACTCTGAACATCCACATGCCGTGTGTACTACTGTTTATGATAAATCGCGTGGAGGCGTCGTCTGCAGATGACGGGAGCTAAAAACATAACTCACAGTTGCAGAGTTCATTTGTCCCAGAGTATAATCAATCATCTCCAGATTACGGAGCACTCCAGTGATGAATAATCAAGCAAGTAGACGTTCATTCATGGGCGGTATTGGCGTGGCCGCAGGATTCGGATCACCGTCGTTCTTTGAAGGACATACAGAGACCGGCACCGACATCGGCACGGGACAGATGACCGAAAGTGATATCTCGGTTCCAGGCGGCTCATATCACGTATTTCGGTCGAATGGTCAGTATCATGTGATGAATAACTCCAGCGATGGAATTGAGTTTTCAAGTGGGGCTGATGACAACGCAGAAGAAGCGTTTCAGTATGCCTTCGATGAGACCCCTGATAATGGTGGGACAGTCATCGCAGAGACACATGAATTCCAGTTCGGTGGACCAGCCTCGATGGAGGATAATACAGTTCTCACCGGTAGCACTGGGAGTAAGCTCGTTGCATCCTCGACTGGATCGAGAGTTGGCTTCACCGAGCGTGAACTTGATGTAGGCCATGATCTGATTCAGGTTCGTGGCGATAATACAGCTGTCACCAATATTGAGTTTGACGCTGGTGGCACTCGATTGGACAATCATGCTATTCAGGCCGAGAATTGTGACGGGTTAGTGATTGCCAACAATAAAACAATTAATGGATTCCAGATGGCGGTGTCGTTCGTTGAATGTCAAAACGTTGTCGTCCGCGATAATCAGGTAATTGATCCCAACTGGTATGGGATTACGAGTCGAGGCGCCCGCGATGGACTTGATCTCCGCCAGTCGCGTGATGTTCTTATACAAGGTAATCGCGTGACTGATGTTACCTTTAATAATATTGCTCCGTATAACGTCACTAACTTCAGTATCCTCGGAAATGTCTGTTACAGAGGGGGGCATAGTCTTATCGCCTGCTCTCCATCACAGCAGGGAGCGATTGTTGGGAATATCTGCCGCGATTTAGAACTTGAACCGATCGCTGCAGACCCCGGCGGTGAGGCCGGCTTAGAGATCGAGTATAAAGAAACTCATCTACTGGAGAATGTCAGAAACACAGCTGATGAGACTTCGTTCGATATCACAGTGGCCAATAATCACGTTGAAAACTGTGGTGTTGGATTTATCGCTCGGACAGTTCCGATAAGTGAGGAGGATGAGAATGGATTCCGCCAGACAAAGCGCCCATATAGTTTCACTGTCACCGGAAACGCAATCAACGACTGTGACACAGGCATCCTTGTCCGCTCAGGGGCAGACGGCGTAATTGCCACGAACACGCTTCGAAATAATGACACACAAATTGATATTAAAAACACCCCATTCACACAGAACATCCAACAGGATCTGAACGTCACACGATAGATAGTGAATCAAAGAGAAGAGCCGACTTACCGGATGGTGACAAACGATTAGCAATCCGGAAATAGATATCAAGATTCGGTTTGGATTCGACATTAGCAGATGGTCATCACAGTCGGGTTCAGTGGAGCAAGACAAATGCTGAAATAGATAACGCTCATGACATAAAGTGGACTCTCGCGCCATACTCAGCCGCTGGCGCGGGTCCGTTGGGGTAGAGCGTCCGACCTCTCGGTTCAGATTGTCTGCTTCGATGATAGTGTATGCATGCAGTGCAACCCGATGATTATGTCCGAGGCGACACTAGCCTCCACAGACATTCGTTGGGACTGTCCCAGCCCACTCTGACCGCTCAAACCCAACCCAACCCAACCCCACCTACTATCTCTCCTTCGTAGTTTTTCCAGGCAACGCTGAGGGGTTTTGAACGAAGCGTTGTGGTGTCGGTTCGTCATAACCCACAGCTTGGGCATGAGCGTTCACGCACCCACGACGGTTTTGGGTCTTGACTCCGCAGTTTGTATACCGCTTTGTCATTCCGCCAGGGTCAACAGGAACAATGTGTCACCCATTCTTTTTTGCCTGGCGCTCACGCAATTAAATAGTCTCGTCCCACGACATCAAAGCGATGTTGGAGCTGTTCCTGTCTTGTTGCATCATCGAGGCTACGTCTCAGTCTTCGAGGAATACAGCGTCGCACTCGCGTGTATACCAGTGAGCAAGTTTCTCACAGTGGTCCTCACGAGGATTATTCAATCGCTCGTCTGCTCGTGCAAGCGATTGCCGAGCCCTGTCATAGTTGGCTGAATCGTGTTGCTTGCGAGAGAACGAGCGGTGTCGTCTCCGTCTAACCGAGCGAACGTACGGTTTTCAGAACCGTGGACGAACTTGATGAGATCAAGGTCAATCAACCGTCTCCTCGACATCAATATCCTCAACAGTAGGCTTGTCTGGGCACTTGACGGCGATGTCGACAGTCCAGTTACACATCTTCTGCTTTTTGGAGACCACTTCGATGATGTCTGCATCGTTTGGGAGTGGTCGGTGAGAGTCTGCGTGGAAATCGCCAATTTGTGAGAAGTTCACAGTCGCGTTGCCGGCCTGACCTGTGTGACTATCCACCTCAAAGCCAAACTGATTATATTTGATACTCCGGTATTCTCGCGGGACTTTCCACTCGTACTTGAGACGACCAATGGTGGAGCCTCATTCCTGTCGTGATTCAACAACGCTCACACTGTGCCTCGAGCAGCCATCTGCAAGCATTTCGAATACACTGACACTTACACTTGCTTCCACTCCGACCATTCTCGCTTCCACTGCGGAAGCGTGCTTTGTATTGAGGTGTACGATGGCATGTCATGGTCAGGCGCAGGATGGGACTTCCTAGGTGAGTGCATGGTTGTACACTTCACGACAGATCTGAACGTGGCTCCACGCAGTCTCAGCAGTGGTTGCATCCTCAAGTACCGCTCAATACTGGAACGCTTCTTCAACAACTGAATCGACGTCAGAACTAATTGAGACTTCCATTTTGCTTTGTCGGCAATAGCGTACGGCTGTATTCCCTCTCTACTCACTCACCGAAACCACTGTTTCGGTTCGTCTCTTGAGGAAGCGACTGAGCCTGCAAGAGTTAAATCACCACTTGATCAATATATCAAAGAGTGATGAGAGGAACACCAGATACGCCTGATGAGGAGCTGATTTTGGTCGTCATCATCGGTATTTCTGGTAGCCTGATTACGTTTCTAATGCTCGATATTTTAGGAGGGACACGACTACCCTCACAGTTTCGAAATATACTGATCTCACTTCGAAAT
>JAQCNF010000167.1 GCA_028275165.1 Haloquadratum sp. | reverse complement strand
CCAGCGTCACCTTGCTCACGGTAGGTGTTCGTCGAGGAGTCCTTGTAACCACCAAACGGCACGTGTAGTTCAAGACCAGTTGTTTTCTCATTTACTTTGGCGACTCCTGCTTCAATATCTCGAATGAACTCGTTTGCCTCTGTGAGGTCCTGTGTCATGATAGACGACGAGAGTCCATACTCAACATCGTTCGCCAACTGCATAGCTTCGTCGAAGTCTGCAGCCTCGATCACAGCAATGACTGGGCCAAAGATTTCCTCCTGAGCTAATCGTGAGCTGTTTTCGACATCGCTGAATACCGTCGGCTGAATGAAGTATCCGTCTCCATACATTGCTCCAGACAGTTGTTCACCTCCGGTTTCAAGCGTCGCTCCCTCAGTGATGCCAATATCAATATACTCGAGTGTCGATTCGAGTTCAGATTTGCTTACCTGTGGCCCCATATCAGACTTCTCCATCCCAGGTCCAACGTCCAGTGACTCCGCATAGCGCACCATTTCCTCAACAAATGTCTCATACACATCTGTGTGGACGATAGCTCTGGACGTCGCTGTACAGGACTGTCCAGTTGTCCCAAAACCACCGACACCAATTGTTTCGGCAGCCTCGCGCAGGTCCGCGCTTGGCATGACAACTGTTGGGTTCTTCCCACCCATCTCACACTGGACACGGGTGAGATCCTGCATCGCTGACTTCGCAAGATGTGTGCCGACACTTGTGCTCCCAGTAAAAGAGACACCGTCAACTGACTCATGCTCAACGATCGTTGAACCGACGTCCGAACCGGATCCCGTGATGTAATTCACGACGCCATCTGGGATTCCAGCTTCTTCAAGAAGCTCGACCATCCGCTTGGACACTCCAGGGGCGACTGAGGCTGGTTTGAAGACGACGGTATTTCCTGCCGCGAGCGCTGGGGCCATCTTCCATGCTGGAATCGCAATCGGATAGTTCCACGGTGTAATTAACGATACTACGCCGAGTGGTTCCAACCGTGTCGACAGTTCTGTTCGTCGGCTACTCGCTGATTTGACTGTTCCACCAAGGTCACTCGATTTAGCAGCGTAATAGCTGAAAATATCGATTGCCCGCTGAACTTCACCGCTTGCCTCAGCCCATGTTTTACCTTCCTCAGCCACGAATCCCTCTGTTAATTCTTTTTTGTGGTCCTCAAGCAATCGGCTGGCCTCTAAGAGCACTGCCCCTCGGTCCGGTCCGGGGGTGTCCGCCCACTCATCCTTTGCAGCAACAGCAGCGTTAACAGCCATTTCAGCGTCTGCCGGTGAGGACGCTTGGAACTCACCGACCACAGCCGATGGATCGGCTGGGTTGTGTACTTGGAATGTTTCGCCACTTTTCGCCTTAAGCCAACTCCCATCAATATAGTTTAAATGTTCCTCAGCCATCTCAATTATGACGTATGCTGGTTACTGATACGAATCTTTTGATTCTCAGGTTGATTCAGTGGGAGTGCATTATACATCTAATTGCAGTGAGTCACTGTGGTGAATGGGTATGATAATTGACGTGTAGCTCCTGATCCTCTTATTCAAAACGCGTCCGGTGACCCTTACGCAATACCTTCGTCCCATCCGACTTTGTCGTCGTTATGCTCTGCATCGATGTTTACAGCCACGGGAGAAGATCTCGATGAAATTGGCGAGTAACGCTGGTCGGTTCTTTGGCGGGCTACTGATGACCAGGTGAATGCGGTCGGGCTGGACGGTGCGCCTAAGCATTTCGATATTTTGACCGTCAGCTATTTGTCGTCGGATTGATATGTGCATATATAATTTTTGATATGTTTCTACCGGGTTTTATTAGCTTCACTTACTACCCTGCTGTATGCACGCTGGGGAGCATCTGACCGTTCCTGAGGAGACGGTAATAAATGCCTGCGGGGAATGTGAACTTCCCCCGCTGGGTATCATTGAGCAACGCTGGGAAACTGACCCAATCGGAGAGTCACACATCGAAACAAACGCCTACGATGCAGTCGAAGCACTCGATTTCTCTGCGGTTCCCTCACATGGTGAGGTAGCCATCGGCGTTGGTAGCCGCGGAATAGCAAACATTGCACAAATCGTGCGTAGTGTTGTTGAGGCAGTGGGGGATAAAGGGTTTGACCCATTTATTTTTCCTGCGATGGGAAGTCATGGTGGGGCAACCGCTGAAGGCCAGAAACAAATGCTTGCATCGTTTGGCATCACGCCTGATCGTGTCGGCTGTCGAATACAGTCGGATATGGCTGTTGAACAAGTCGGTGAGACACCAGACCGGGGTGTTCCAGTTGTCGCTGACAGAAATGCTGTCGCGGCTGACGCGATTCTCCCGGTTAATCGCATTAAACCACACACTGATTATGATGGCAACGTCGAAAGTGGCCTCTCAAAGATGCTGGTGATAGGGATGGGTAAGCAACGTGGAGCAAAAATAGCACACGAATGGGCAATGGAGTGGAGCTTCCGGAACATGATTCCTGAGATCGCCAATCTGTTGCTTGAATCGCTCCCTGTTGTTGGCGGTGTTGCTATCGTTGAGAATCAACATGATGACACAGCGATTGTTGAAGGGGTCCCGCCGTCAGGATTTCTCGACCGTGAAGCGGAACTATTAGAAACCGCATATGATGTCATGCCGACACTCCCATTTAGACAACTCGACGTGTTAATTCTTGATGCACAGGGTAAAGATATCAGCGGGCAAGGCATGGATACGAATGTAATTGGTCGTCGACCCTTCGCGATCAATGAACCAGAGCCAGAACATCCCAGTATTAAACGCATATACACCCGGTCGTTGAGTGAAACCACACACGGAAATGCAATGGGCGTCGGATCGGCTGATTTCGTTCACCGTAATATCGCGACAGATATCGCTGCCGAAACAACACTCATCAATGCGATCACCGCGAGTACAACACGAGGTGTGCGTCTTCCGCCGGTGGTCGAAACCGACCGAGCGGGCCTGACAGTCGCACTCTCAACTATTGGAACAGTGGATCCTGCCAGGGCACGGATTATACGGGCGCCTAACACGATGCACCTCAGGCGACTGTATGCCTCACCACCACTTGTGAACGAGGCTCGTACCCGGACAGATTTGAGCGTGGTCCGTGAGCCCGAACCAATTTCATTTGACGGTGGTGACTTCGCTCACTCATTCGCTGAGGACTAACCTAAACACTCAAATAATGCAGATGGATAGATGAAAACACAGGACATTGAGAGTTAATTCGTATCTCAAAGACGGGTGGCTCGCGTGATAATCGCCTCAACAGTGTCTGCGGGCATCCAGTGAACAGGCAGTCAAAGACTGCATGGACGGTTGCAATCTTTATTTTTGTGAGCTTTGAGTCAGTTGGCTTCCAACTACGAGGGTCGCTTCTTCCAGCTATCCAGAGTACCTACTCAACATCAACAGAATTACTCGGACTCGTGGCGACTGCAGGCACTCTTGGATTCGTGGCAGCAGTGCTTGTTACTGGTGCGATTGCTGGTCGACTTGACATCCGCCTCACGATGATCATCAGTGTTGGTTTAGTCGGACTGAGTATTTTTGCTGTTGGAATCGCGCCTTCATTTGGAATCCTCTTGGCCGCATTATTTATTCGGGGGATTGCTACGGCTCCATTCCGTGCACTTGATCGTGCTGTGTTGGGCCACTTCTACCCGGAATCGCGAGCACAAGTATTCAATGGATATGCAGTCGTCTGGGCAGTTGGAGCAACAACCGGGCCGCTCATCGCTTATCTTGCGACACAGTTCGGGAATTGGCGGTTTGCGTATCTCGCACTCAGTGTTGCTTTTATTCCTGCCGTTGGATTGCTACTCTACTTGGATGTTCCCGACTCGCTCGCAGCCGAAAAACCGCTGAATCGCGATAGTCTCCGTGTCCTCGGTAGTGACCCAGCAGTGAAGGCGATGATTGTCGGACTCATTTTTAGTGGTGGTGTTGAAGGATCATTATTTACGTGGCTGCCATATTTTGCAACGACACGCGCGGGCTTTGACGATGGGTTCCTGTTATTGATGGTGTATCTAGCAGCCTATATTCCCGCTCGATACACCTACAGCCGTGTGCTTGGTTCCTTCAATCCGCAGATTATGATCATCGTTCTCGCGTCACTAGCTCTTCCGTTGGCAATTGCACTCCCCTTGGCCGAATCGAAGATTGGACTGTATGTCGTTGCCTGTCTGTTGGGCGCATGTGTCTCGGGTCTGTTCCCGACGCTATCAGCAATCGGTGTCGATTCAGTTCCTGCATATTCCTCGCCGATTAATTCACTCGCAGCAGCGGCGGGATTTATCGGGATATCTACGTTCCCCCCTATCGTTGGTATGTTGACCGCCCAAGCAGACATCGCGAGGGCATTCTATCTTCTTCCTGTATTACTCGCTGGGTACTTGATTGTCGCAGGATTTCTGTACCGGACCTGATCGATTAGACGTCTGAAGATATTGATATTCTTCCTGCCTCTTGACCCTGTCATTAGCGTTTGCCAGACGACTCACGAAGAGAGACCGTTGGCTGTGCCAACCGGCTGTGATACCCATATCCACCCAAATCAGTCGAAGGGTTCAGTGCAGATATCAAAATGAATAATCGTGGCCCAGCTCATATCAGCACTAACACTGTATTCCACTCCTCGTAGACGCAAAGGGCTTGGATCGTCCGCCATCGACAATCGAGTATTTCTATAATAATTCTCTACGTGACCCTCAAATTAGTCGATTCTCAGATCATCAATCTGTTCGTATCCCATTTCTGTCGCAGTGAAAATTTTTCGGCAGACCTAAAAATAATCGTCTGCATACATGATACAATGGCCTCTCGCGCATACGACTTTGATGACGTCAGCGTCGTGATGGGAACATATAATGAGTCAGCAGCAATTGAGACTGTACTTCGAGAAATCGATGATGCAACCGGTGGCGATGCGGAGCTAATCGTCGTCGATAGCTCTACGGACGACACCGCAGAGCGAGCGCGCGAACACGGCGCTCGAGTCATTGAGCAACCTCCATTAGGATATGGTGTTGCTGTTCAGACCGCACTCGAAGCAGCAACACGGCCAGTCCGTATCACAACTGACTGTGATGGCACATACCCAATGGATGTGCTCGGAGAATTTGTATCTCAAATCAACCACGGATATGACGTAGTGAGTGGTGACCGACTATACCATGGGGCTGCCGAAATGCCACCATTGAATCGACTTGGAAACCGACTTTTCGCCTGGACGGCAAGTCTTCTCTGCGGTACGCGGCTTCATGACGTAACGACAGGTATGCGAGCTTACCACGAATCGGTGATTAAATCATGCTCATGGACTGAGAATACAGGGCTCTCTGCGGAGTTACTCATTCGTCCAGCAATGCGGAAGTACCGTATCACAGAGAAGCCAATCCAGTACCACGAGCGAATGGGTGAAACAACCCTGAACCCGTTGCAGGGCGGCATCGACATTGCCACCTCAATTGTACGCGTCTGCCTCGCAGAGCGCTATCGTGAGTTCCTCTCAGTCCGATCACGTGACATTGAGGTGGATCGTCAGTCATGAGATATATTTCCTTCCGCTGACGTAGTGCGCACACGCACCTCAGGGGTTTGCTTGGATTCCCCGACCGCACTCGGGACACATCGCGTTGGAACCGTACATCGATGAACTAGTGGGGTAAGGGCTCTCACCTCACCGTTTGTTCGATCAAGTGAGAGTTGTAGACGATAGCTGTATCCGCTTGCTTGACCTGTTTGAACGAATATTTGTATAATAAGTTCTTCTCCGAATTCGACCTGTGCTTTCGACGATTCTGAATCCCAACCAACACGTATCGTGTTACTGTCGGCAATCAGTTCAAACTGCTTTGGACTTTTGAGCGTTCCTCGTTGGTAATACGTAGTCTGCTCTCCTCCATGAACCCGAACAGAAACATCTTGTGCAGCATTATCCGCTGGTATCTGTATCCGTGTCGTGAGCCGATCACCACGATGAACCGATACCGGTTCAATAGCTGCCCGAACAGGCTCAGCATCTGTCGGATTCCACGACCCGGCATAGACATACCGATAAAATCTATACTGACTGAATTCGTCGATGACCGAGAATGGTTCCTGGCTTGCTAATGCATACACGACCGTAGAATTATATCCCGGCTCATTACGAAGTTGTTGGAATGGGTGGTTGAGCCACGGTCCATACGATGGCGGGAGCATTACGACTGCTGGCGAGGTAATTGCTGCCGAATCGACCGGCGCGTATGCACTTGCGAGTTCATCACTCACAGCAGTATTCCGCTCAATTGGCTGTTGGATTGACACTGATATCCCTCCGGCGAATATGAGCATCAAACAGACTAGCACGACCCGTGGCTGATCAATCCGTGTGTGCAGACGATGCCATCCTCTCACGGCACCAATGGCCGCAAATATCGCGATAAGAAGAACCACATCAAAATGGTAGTACGGTCCTAAATAGGAAATGAGTCCATCGCTGCGCTGTGCGAGTGAGCCAGCAATATTATAATTGCCCCAAAATGCAGTATTACCAATAATATTCGTCAAGAGGACGCCACCTAACAGCATTCCCCACTGCTGACGGCGGTGCCATATCGTTAAGAGCCCGTACCCAGCGAGAAGGCTCCCGAATGCCCCAGCAATCGTCCATTCGGTCACCAATATCTCTAATACGTGTGTATTAGCAGAGAGTGCAAGTTCCGGTGTATAATCAACGCCATGTCCAGCAATTTCTCGATAGCCAAATCCAATACCATCTTGCGGAGCGAAAGCAAGATACGGGAATACGAGTGTCTTTCCAGTGAGGAACCTATTATACACGAGCGTGCATATCACTCCAAGCCCTCCAGTAAAACATGCACTCAGGCGACGATATATGAGGTTTGAGCTCAGTAGCTCGCTCAGAGTGTCAGTGTTCTGTCTCAGTCTGTATGCAACTGAGCCAATCGCATGTGTAAGGAATGGGGCTGCAAATATGACTGCAGTGTAAGGCCGCGCAAAGAATGCAGCACCGATAGCCCCTCCAGCTGCAATTGCATACACAATACTCGCTAACTTTTCAGCCTGCACGTACCAAACGGCAAACGAGACTGTCAGGAGTGAGGTCACAACATATGGCAAAAATACCCCAGAGTGAATAATGAATAACGGCGAACCAAGCACACAGATTCCTGAGAGAAGTCCAGTCTGAGCGTTGCTAATCACTCTGGCTAAGTGGGTTGTTGCGAGCACGACCCCAGCAACAACTGCAGCCAAGCCTAATACCGGATCCCATATGAGCATTCCAGTGGCGAATACTGCTGCTGGTAGTGGTGCGTATTTGGGGTACATTCCACCCGGGCCGTCAACGAAAAACCATGGGCGAAAAGCACTTTCAACCGGCGGGTAGAGTCTGAGTTGCCCATGAAGCAGCATCTCTGCCTGCTGGAGATACACCGCTTCGTCGTGATTCAGTGATCGATGAGGGAACACAGCATTGTTTACGGCGACCGATACCCCGATAGCAACCACTGCAAGGCATATTTGCTGTAATCGGTATTGTTGTGTCGGTGTTCGCCGCTTCCACCACTCAGCTACATTCATCGCAATCACAAACACTGTCTGAGTTACTTTGTCGTATCATTACGCCGGACCAGTGGGATAATTGAGAGCCCAGATAATATGATCAAAAGAAGTGCTGGCAGAGCAGCCTGTCCGTAATAGCCGGCCTCCTGCACGCGCCATATATATGTAACAATTGTCGTAAACCCTGTCGGGTGGAGTATTAATGTTGTATCAAGCTCTTTCATCGTTGTCAGAAACACCAACGCAGCACCAGCGAGTAATCCAGGTGAGATGAGCGGGAGTGTCACGCGGCGAAAGGCACGTTGAGGCGGTGCCCCGAGAAGTCGTGCTGCCCCAACAAGTTCGCGGTCAACACCGAGCACTGATGACCGTGTGGACCCGACTGCTTGTGGGAGAAATCGGACGACATATGCGAAAATTAACAGCGGCAGTGACTGATATACAGTTCCGGCTATGCCTGGACCAATACTATCTCGGAGCCATTGACTCGAAAAAAACACCAGTGCAAGACCCAGTACGACACCAGGCATAGCGTAACCAAGATAGGTTGCCCGCTCAACTATTGTGGCAACTGGGCTCCTCACACGTCCAGCATAGTATGCAATAGGCAATGCAACGAAGACAGTGATGACTGCCGCGAGCACCGCGACGAACACTGAATTAACAGCAAAAGATGGCTGGAACATGAGCCCCCCGCCACTGTATCCAGGGCTGGCACGAAAGAGCCACATGGTGAGGATTGCGATTGGGAGAATGAGTGTGAACACAGTGATTAGAGCTGGATATACGACGCTTACCCAGCGCCATCGCCCAATTGAAACCACTGGCGTCGTCGATGGTGTTGCGCCGTATCCGGCAGCAGGTTTTCCCCGTACGCGTGATTCGAGAATCAAGATCACTGCAGTGATCACAAGTAGTTGTATCGATAGGAGAGTCGCGTTCGCCCGTCCAACACCGAAACTATTCAGTTCAATATAGATTATACGCGTGAATACGTCGTACCGCATGATAGCTGGAGTCCCAAAGTCTGACAGTGTGTATAACGCGACCAGCAAGACACCAGCGGTAATTCCGGGAGCGATTTGTGGAAGGATGACACGTCGGAATGCGCTCAAGTATGAGTGATTCAATGTCCGGGCGGCTTCAAGCTGTTGTCTATCAAATGAAATCAATGAGGCACGGGTAGTGAGGAAAACGTACGGATACGTGAACAGTGTCAGTACGAGCGCTGTACCACCAAGTCCATACACCGTTGGCATCGTCATTCCGAGTGGCGCGAGCAGATCAGACAATGCACCGCGCGGACCAAAGGCAGATATATATGCGAATGCGCCGATATAACTCGGGACAACGAGGGGTAGTGAGATCACGATCGTCCAGAACCGACGATACGGTAGATCTGTCTGTACAGTAAGGATAGCCAGTGGGACGCCGATGACCACTGACGCAGTCGATACGACTATCACTAAAGTAATGCTGTTGAATAGAATTCGACTCGTGCCCCCAGCGAGGATAACTGTCCAAGCCGCATCTATTTCCAGTGTCGAGGCACTGATCAGCAACCAGAGTAGCGGTGAGAGCACAGCAGCAGCGACTCCTGCAGCCAGCAATACAACTGAGAGTGGTAACTCTGATTCGTGTCTATCGAGCGCTGACCGCAATCGACGCCAACTCCTGTCGAGATCCATTAGTGCTTGTTACTCACAGTATGTCCACATCCCGTAGTAATTCGATGGTGGGCTGTAAATTTGAGAGCTCTGAGAGGTTAACTGATGGAGGGTTCAATTCATCAATCGACGGCAATCCCCCTACGGGTGGAACAGCCGATACCATGGGGTAACTAAATGTCCGTGTGGCGAAAAATTCCTGTGCTTCGGCAGAGAGCAGGTGTCGAATAAAGTTTTGCGCACGCTCTTGCCGCTGGCTTCCCTGAAGCACAGCAGCTCCTGCTACGTTAATTAACGCCCCAGGACCATCTTGAGTAAATGTGACACTAATTGGTGCTTCGGGTCTCGATGCCTGCACCCGCAAGGCATAGTAATGATTAGCAAACCCAGCAGTTAGTCCACCATCGGCAACTGCATTCGAGACGAAGAACTCATTCTTGTATGAAGATACCCCTGCAGCCACCATCTCTTCAAGCCACGTTCGGGTTGCTGATTCGCCCTCTATCAGGCGCATTGCGGTAATGAACGCTTGAAACGCCCCGTATGTTGGTGCCCATCCGACGGCACTGTCAAGCGCAGGCGCATCTGGGAAGTCCATGACACTGTTAGGGATCTCCTCAGCAGACAGACGAGCGTTGTTATACGGGATCGCACGTGCGCGACCGGCTGTCCCTATCCACTGGTCATCTGGGTGGAACTCATCAGGCACATCTCCGATGACTTGTGATGAAAGTTCAGTCGTCATATCTGCGTCAGTTACAGCTGCTAACGATCCGGCATCCACTGACCAAAACACATCAGCAGGGGTAGCACTCCCCTCACTAATGATAGTGTTCGCTAAATCAGCTGTCCCCGCCTCACGTAGCCGAGGAGAGAACTCTGGATATATCTCTTCAAGTCGACTAATAAGGTCACGATAAAGTCCACCCTCTCCCCCGCCAAGGTAGATGGTCAACTCTCCGCGAAGCGACGGGAGCTGTTTAATACGTGTTCCGCCTTCGACTGATCGATCCTGTGTCAGTGGACCAGATCCCCTGAACGACTCAAACGCATTTGATGCCACCTCTCCGTTTGATTCAGGTGTCGTTGTCTCTTCAGAGCTACCTTGCGAACACCCTGCCAGGCTACTCACTCCCACTGTAGCAAGACTTCCCAGGACACGACGACGGTTCATCCAGTAGTCAGTCACCTGCTATCACCTCTGTTGCAGACGGGTTAGCTGAGTGTGATGTGATTGCTTCGAGACAATCAAGCCAATCTAAGAGATATGTGCCACAGTGGTTCAGAAACGCCCCGTTCTGCCACGAGCTGAAATCGCCTTGTTCCAACCGCTTGCCGACAGCAACTGCTGTCCCACGGTACGACTCACGCTCAGGATTCACCGCGTCGATAACCTCCCAAAAGTGCTCGTTCAGTTCAAGCCCAGCTACTTCGTTAGCCAAGTCTCCAAATGTTGACCGCGGGGCTTTGTTATGAGCACACAATGGTGCACCATTGTAGATCGTTTTGTCCTGTAGGTCGACAGCACGTTTTAGCAGCACCCCTGACCAGATATCATCGAATCGACCGACTTCCCATTGGTTATCATCCATGGGGAATTGGTAAAATGCGGGTATGATTTCTCGACGAAACGCAAGATTCATTGAGCAGACGGTTAGATATTGGCCTTCCGCAACAGTGAAATCCTGTTTATAATCATCGGATGTCGTCCGTGTCTTTGCTTGGCCGTTGAGATCACCATCCATCAAAATCCGCACTGCATCAAGATCTGGAACGTTCGTCCATAATCCCTGAGATGCTACCACAGTGTCAACATCTGTTGATACCGTATTCACTTTGGCGTCCATTGCTTGATAGGGGTACCCACGCGGATAGAGGTCAGTCGAACTCTGATAAAGCACGTTAACCCATTGAGCGTCTGATTGTGCTGTTGGCATCCGCCCGCCATGAGATAAATTCCGCAAGTGTTGGCCAAAAAAGTCGCACTCGTCATGGGGAGCAGTATCGTCGTCGATAAATACACCAAATTTGAACGTCTCATTCGCCCACATGTATAGCAACCCGAACGAGGTTTGAGCATGGCTTGCCTCTGGAATCAGATGAGTATACTCTGTGATTTCTTGCGTATCGAACCAATCTCTCCGCGTAGACTCGTCATAGACCCCCCCGCGGACCTCAAGACGCTCAAGCATTGACTCGATTGCTGATATATCACAGAAATCTTCAGTCAGAATCAAAAAATGAAGGCGATCAGTATTGAATCCATGAGAACGCGCGTTTTGAACGTATGCACGTACACAGTCGGGGTGACGGATTGTAGGAACGATGACACAAATATCGGGATGAGTAGTCATGTACAAATCGCAATGATTAGGCGGACCTAAAAAATGTCGATTTCGATATCTTCCTCACCAAGTCTGGCTGCAATATGCTCACTCGCCCACAACGCAAGTGCGGCAATGCTAAGCGTTGGGTTCATTGCCCCGCCAGTGACAAAGACAGAACTACCAACTAGGGAAAGATTCGACAGCTCGTGACAGCGCAACTGTGGATTGACGACGCTTTCGGTCGGGTCTGTGCCCATCCTTGTCGTACACATGTGGTGGTATGCTGGCCCAGTTGAATCTGGACCAACTGTCCATTCAATATCAACATCAAGTGTCTCCAGAACGGTGCGTTGAATCTCATTTGCCCGCTGAACAGTCTTTTTCGTCCGAGTGTCGATATCCCAATCAATGACTGGAATAGGCATGCCACCGGGATCTGTGGTCTCAGCTGAGAGTGTGATTCGATTCTCCCGGTCAGGCAACTGCTCAACAAGCGCACCCATTGCGATATGACTACCGTAGGCTTGCTGTATCGAATTGAGTAACTCATCTCCAAACTCTGTTGCCTCTATCGCCATTGCTGCAGGCGAGGGGCCTGCATTATTGAGAAACTCAAGTTTGATAGCCGTTCGAGAATCATCCGGTCGATCATAAAATTGATGTGACTCAGTCGTGTGAAATCCGATATGTTTTTGACGTGTTTGTTTATTTATTGTTCCTCCCATGCCAGCAAACAGATGTTCACTAAAGAATCGACCAACAGCACCTGACTCATTCGCTAAACCATCAGGATGAGTCTCAGTAGCCGAAGCCAACAGCAGCCGAGGTGTTTCAATACCACCTGCAGCAACAACGAATTCTTTCGCTTCTTGATGATACCGCTTCCCCTCTGGTGTGCTATACTCTGCAGCGGTGATATTCGACCCAGAGTCGTCGTGAATAAGCCGTTTAACTGGCGCACGGTCGATGATCCTTGCTCCCTGCGACTCAGCATGTGCAAGCTGCCGAGTTGAGTCATACTTCGCTCCCGATGGACAAACAGGTGCACAGGTGCCATAGCCGACACATGCACCTGCTTCATCAGTCGACTCAGAGTTACGTGCATTTGGGACTGAATGTGTCGTGATACCTACCTCTGCACAGGCGGGTGCGAAGATTGAGTCGCTCTGCGATGGTGGGAACGCTGTCATTGGAAACGGTTCACTCCGAGGCGGCGCGAATGGATTATCATCTGCACCAGCAACACCAAGTTCACGTTCTGCCGCTGCATAGTATGGCTGTAAGTCTGTATATGATAGCGGCCAGTCACGACCCATACCGACGCTTGATTGCAGTCTAAAATCCTGCTCGTGTAATCGCATAACCATCCCTTGCCAGTGTAGTGAGCTTCCACCGACTCCCTTAACACGGGCGCTATTGAGCGGGTAATATTGCGACCCAACGCTCTCATAAGCATCTCTCGGCCCACCCATCTCCCAGATTGTTTTCGAATCACCAGCCTGAAGAGCTGATTCCATCTGCTCAACCCGATCTTCAGTGTCAAACCGGGGGCCAGCCTCTAAAAACACAACTGAGTAACCCGCTCTGACAAGTTGATCACCAACTAATGCACCAGCAGGCCCAGTTCCAATGATACACACCTCGGCAGAGGACTCTGGTTGGCGACTCATCTTAATCGGTCCGTGTCCTGTCTGACTCCGCTGCCTGATAAGAAGCGATTCCCCCTGGATGCCCTGGCGGGTTCGATAAGCCAGCTAATTTAGCGCCTTTCGGTGAGGCATACAACGCAAACAACAGATCATTAACGATGTAATGACGAATTCGCTGCGCAGCAGTCCCATCTGGATCAGGTGACTCTACGTCAATGCTGAGATAGCTAATCGCTGCTCGTTGTTCGTCACGGTCAAGAGTGTGAAATGGACCACCAGATATTTCGCTCGTGTTCGCATTAAGTGTCTTGATGGCTGCCTGAACTCCCTCTGCGTACGAGGGATCATTCGCTCGCCGACGCATGAAACGGTTGACAAATGAGCGAACGTTTGATACTTCTGTTGGATACAAAATGCGCGCAACTGCGGTGAGCGTGTCAAGCTCTAACTGTGTCAGCTTGCCCTCTTCGGGTGAGTCCGAAATATCACTCGAAGATCCTGCGAGACCGACTGCACCAGCAGCGGCGATTGCTGCCACTGCATCGCGCCGCGTGAGTTTCATTTCCTGATTGTTTAGGCGAACCTAAACAAGAGCGTTGTGTTTTGAGCTTGTCCATGCAATCAATCATAGTAGCTCAGTCGTTCGACGACTGACGCGAATGCAACACTGTCTCGCACAGATTCGATTTTGACACTTACACGCTCACCTAACTCGGTATCAGGAACAATCACCACAAACCCCCGCTCAACACGTGTAATCCCATCACCTTGTTCACCGAGGTCTTCAATCTCGACATTCCGCTGTTCGCCAACCTCCACAGGAGCGGTTGGTGTCCCGTTAGACGGCTCAGATGATATCTGCTCGGTGGACATCCCTCCCGACTGGCCTTCGATTGACTCTGCCAATAATGCCACTTGATATGATTCAGCGGTTTCTAAACTCCCGATATCTAACTCCGTATCTGGAACAGTAATCGTGTACGTGTCATCATTCTCCTCAATAGTTGCAGAAAATAGACACTGAAGACGTTCAGAGATGTTCATATAACTCTCTTAGTTGCATGTCGTCCTACAGCATATTTGACTCTACTCATCGGCTATATTGCACTCTATGACACCCACCTCGTCGTGAGCGGCGACACTCCGAACGCGCAACGAGCACAAAGAGCCTCACCAGCCGACACCAGCATTGACTCACCCTCACTGTAGGCAGTCACCGCGGGGATGTGTTGTTCGCCTATATCGACGCTGATGGGCATCTCACCCGATGTGTCGGCGTCGTACTCGATATTGAACGAGCAATACCAGTCCTCTCCACAACGGTACACTTGAATACGCGTCTTCTTTGCATCACCCTCAACACCCGGTCTACGGGTTCGGCAATATCGTCGGACACCTCTATCGGCGTGTATCACCATTGGAGATGTATGGAAGCCACCGACGATCGTGCCGTTCTCGGTCGTGTCAATTTCCCAGTCCCAGTCATTGACGGTGAACGGTTGACTCTCTCGGTTGCGAACCTCTCCGTGCTTGTCGTGTTCGGATTTCGCCTCTCGAATGGCTTAGTTCTGGATAGTCGAGTAGAGGTTGTTGTCGATGCTGGCGGTGGTCACAGATTTGTCGAAGTCGCCGCTCTCATATCCGTCGATACAGAACTGTTTGATATCACGATAGAGGCGAGTGGCGTGTTGCTACTCTTTTCGCCGTGAGTGAGATGTGCTGTGTAACTTCGCGGCGACAGTCATCTTGACCATTACGTTCGTAATTAGAACAGCCACTGACAGCTTCATTCACGCGAGCGAGAGGTATTACGAAGCAATCTCACCAGCGTATGTTTCATTTTGTCGGTGAAATCAACCTCTGTAGTGCTTTGTGATAATCACATATCACTATTGGAGTGCGTAGCCGTGCTGGATTCTGCACGCACAACTTGAGTGGTGATTTGTAGTCAGGGGATATTCAGCCCACAATGGACAGTGGGACGTAAGAAAATTATCGGCTTCGCGATGTAAATCGGACTCTCATCGCAGTCTGAGTACAGCGGATCGCTTACATCAAGCGGTATCATGACACAATTAAACCTGTCTTTCTACACCAGTGACATATGCATCCCATGAGTGAAATGTGCCGAGTACACTCACTTTGTGAGCTTGTCGTATCATTCACGTGAAAACTAATCATAAAACGAGTAAATAGACTAACAATAATTCCATCATAAGATGAGGTTAAAATATAAATAGAGATATTTAAATTCAATTGTGAAATGATTTAAATTATAACATGGTATTTTGTATATATGCACAGCAGCGAAAGTTTCATGTTTACGTGTTATAAAATTTAGATGATGGGGGAGAAAGGTAGATCGAAATCACGTCGCGGTGGGAGAGGGCCGAAAATTGAACGCGTTGCGAAGCGGTACAGCATTCCCGAGCTTGGCGATGATCTTGTTGCTCGATGGTTAGGTGAATCATCTGGTGAACAACAAAGCTTGCGTGATCTTGCAGAATATGTAAACCGCTTGATTGTTGAGTCCGCGCTCGAATCGAGTGGGGACCGCGTTCTTGATGGTGAGGCTGAAAACATGTATCGGCTCCTCACTGCTGATGAGGTCACCGCCGGGATGCAGACGGAAGCTCGACAGACATTAGCGAACAAAGGAATTGAGATTAATCAACTTGAGGCTGACTTTGTCAGCTATCAGGCAGTGTATAATTATTTGCGAAAGCATCGCGATGTCTCGTCCGAAGAGCGAAAAAAGAAGGCTCAAAAGCCGATTTCTGCAGACTTAGAATCAGTGCAGAAATTGTCAAGCCGTCTCCGCGCTGTCCTCTCAGGAATGATAGACAAGTGGGAGGGACGCAACGCTGTCACCGTTGACGAGTACGATGTTGAGGTTGATGTATGGATTTCATGTCAGAGCTGTGGTGAGCGACTTCGCCCGGCTGAATTCGTTGACCGGGGTGGTTGCAGGTGCGATGAGGTCCCTGAAGTCAAAACAGCGAGTTAGTGACTCACCTTCGTATCAGGTTCGTTCTTTTTTATTGTGTGAATCGCATCTATCGCTATCAGGGCCAAGTCTGCACAATCAAAATCACGTGCGATCATTGTATGCTATCGACTACTGGGCTGTCCAGCCTCCATCAACGCTGAGGATAGTTCCAGTGACGAACGAACTTGCCTCCGCAGCGAGGTAGATTGCTGCGCCGACAACTTCCTCAGGCTCGCCAAACCGCTCAAGCATATGTCCTTCACGCATTTTCTTCTGCCACTCTTTATCGTCCATTGCCTCCCGGACCAGCGGTGTTTTCATGTATCCAGGTGCGAGTGCATTTACCCGGACACCGGGTGCCCACTCAGCTGCGAGCCCCTTGGTCAACTGGACGACGCCACCTTTGCTCGCTGAGTATGCAGATTGATTTGGCCCCCCATCAAGACCACGAATCGACGCCATATTGATCACGCTTCCTGACTGTTGATTGACGAGCGGCTCACCCAGCACCTTCGCTGCGAGAAACACGCCTGTCAAGTTCACTTCGAGTATTTGTCGCCAGCGTGCTTCTGAAAGCTCCAAGACCGATTGTCGAGTATTGATACCTGGAATATTACACAGAATATCATATCCTCCAAACTCCTCAATCACGCCATCGCGCAGCGCCTGAAGTGAGTCAGTATCAGTCACATCGACTTTGACAGCCGTTGCGTTATTACCGATATTCTCTGCAACTGTTGTCGCATCTTCAATATTAATATCAGCACAGACGACGGTAGCATTCCGGACAGCGAACCCGTGCGCGATTGCACGACCAAGCCCAGATGCTGCTCCCGTCACAACTGCGGTCTGCCCAGCTAGGTTAAACATCGATGCGGGGTCGAAGCTCCACGTTGTGGGGGTTCGTGCCATACTTATAGCGATAATCGCAGATTCATAAAATATGGTGTCATAACAATCAACCTGTCATCTACAAGAGAAACAATCATTAATGTATGCATGGAAATTCGATTATGAGAATCGGTCGATTCAGGGCTGACGGTCAAACCCGTATTGGAGTGTTCGAACCCGACGCCGTCGTTGATGTTTCAGCAGCATACTCAGACTTCACAGAGGCAGTCGCAAATCCCTCGGCAGCGTCGACTGTGAGTGGGGAAACGTTCAATCGTCATACCATTACACATCTCCCTCCGATTGAAGCAGAAAATACTGTTTTTTGCGCGGCACTTAATTATGAAGCGCATGCGTCTGAATCCAATATCGCTGTGCCGGACCCTCCACTTGTCTTCATGAAACTCCCCCGGACGTTAGTGGGTGCTGATGCACCTATCTCGTATCATACGACCGTCACGGAAGAGATCGACTATGAGGCCGAGCTTGCTGCGGTTATTGGAACACCTGCTCGCCATGTTGAGCCAGATAACGCACTTGACCATGTCGCCGGATATACTATTTTAAACGATACATCTGCCCGCGATCTCCAGTTTGGCATGGAGGTCGGCGAGGACGACATGCTGGATTGGTTCTCAGGAAAAACGATGCAGGCAACGACACCAGTCGGCCCAACAGTTGTTGTCGACGAAATTGATGACCCACAAGATCTCGAAATCTCCTCGCGGGTCAACGGCGAATTGATGCAGGATGACCACACTTCGATGATGATTCGATCTGTTGCAGAGCTCGTCTCGTTCGTCTCCTCTCGCGTAGAACTCCAACCTGGTGATATCATAGCAACAGGAACCCCAGAGGGTGTGGGTACGTTTCAAGATATCAAGCTCAACCCTGGCGAAACGGTTGAAATCGAAGTCGAAGATATCGGTATCTTAGAGAATACGGTCGAGGAGATTCCAAACTGATATGTGTCGACGAGTCACGTCATGAGAATCTCCGACTGAGAGGGAGTTCATACGCAGTGGAAGTTGGAGTGGAGCATGGGAGATTAGCGGTGGAGTGAACCAAGCCAACGCCCCCCACTTCACTCACCCAGAAACGCGTTCGCTCGTTGAGGGTGGGGCTTGTCAGTGGCGTCTTCATCTCACCCGTATAGGTGAGGACTGTCTGCCCTCACTCGGTACCGTTGGCCCTGAGGTGAGAGCAGATTGACTGACGCTTCCCCCACGAGACGGCTGATGGCCTCGCAGGAGATACAACTCCACAATATTCTTCAACGTCGTAAAGTCACGCCGTGACTTTGCTGCCCGCCGGATGGAGACCGCATTGTGGTCTGCGTGGTCCTGCTTTCCACACCGCTGGCACCCAAACTCGTCTCAATGACGGGTGTCGTCATGAACGCACCCACATTCGTTGCACCGCTTGCTCGTGTTCTTCGGATTCACTGTGCCCACAAACATGCCTCGTGTACCACTCGCCGTCTCGATAATGAAGCGTGCTTTCCATGAACTCCCAGCCTTCGTCAAGTACCGGGACTGGTATTCGTCTTCGTTGCTTGGAAGTGCGAGCCCTGACACGAGAATGGTTGCCTAACACTGTCAGCGACACGTGCTCTTTGACTGTGTCGGGAAACACGGTGGGTGTTCGCCTGTCGTCCGTGATTGAGTTGGACGTGAGTTGAGCGATATATACACTTAGTTCAGAATATATTAAAGCTGAATTAAACTCGAATAACGGCTACGTGTCTCGGGTTTTGAGTTCCACATCATCCAGCTCTCATATCCAACAGTCACTACTCATCCCGTCCGCAGCACTGGAGTCGGAATCCGCTCACGTTCGTCACTTGCCGAGGTTGGTGTTGACGTCGGTCCTTCAATTGAGGACATGTGCTGGACCCAAAATGCTGTTGTCGTCTGTGCCTCGTATGCACCTGGCAGGACGCTGCTCACTCGTTCAACCGTGAGAACGCGGTCAATGAGTTCAATTCGGTCAGGTGGAATAAATCCTGATTCCTCTCGACCGTCATGTACAGTCACTTCGTCTGGGACAACGACAACGAGATGTCCTCCACCACCGACAGGCGTTTGTTTCATCCCTAATGCGTATACGCCTGTCTCTCTTGCTGTGCGGATGAGCGATGATAACTCCACCTCAACATGCGCCAATGCACGCCCCAGATTTGCTAGCCCACGCTCAGGTGGAGTCTTTGAGCCGAATAGGGGTAGCATCTTCCGATGACTTGTCTCAAGACTGCGTATTTCACAACTGAATGGCACTATGTGACCATCGACAGTCAGTACGTCGGCCTCTGCTACTTTGCTCGGGTGTGATGGATCGCTGACATGGACCGAAATGGGGAGTTCACGGTCCCATCTCGGCCGGACGGTTTGAACGCCAATAAAGCGAATTTGGTCATACGCTTGTTGAATCGCGTCAATTAGATTCTTTAATTTAATTGACTCAACCTCACTCAAGAGTAAGCGATTGATTGTATCAGTAAAACTTTCTGTCCCCTCACGCGCCTGAGCCAACTGTGGTATGAGCGATGATTCAACCCACAGCGGCACCGGATCACTGAGAACATCATCAGGATATGGTGGTGCATCGCGATGTCTCAGTGTTGAATCAGCAGCCTGCATTTTCGCATGGGCACGATCAAAGTACTCTGAGACGATTGTTCGGGAAAGGGGGTCTCCCTCTGTAGCGCGACCGATTGCCCAGATATACAGTCCAATTGCTTCAAAGCTCAGCCTTTCGGCGCCTTCACGAACAAACTGACGTAAGATCCACGTCTGCGCTTCACGATGAGACAGTGTCGTCTCATCATAGACACTCTCGATAAATTGCTCGTACAGCTGTGCGACTGTATAACAATATTCTTCGATTTCGTCGCGGGTGACGTTTGAAGGGAGCGGCGATGACTTCGCGTAATTTACACCCGAACCAATGATATTGAGCTTGGTGGTTGGATGCCAGTGTGTCTCAAGATCTACACCCATTAGATACGATTGAGCGCCTCCATAGACGAAATAGTTCCTCCAGAATTATATCTTTCCTTCAAAATATGAAAGTGGCACTTCTTGATTGAGCTCAGCAGTTCCATCTGAGACTCGCATAATCCGGTATGGTACTACTGGTTCGAGATTTTCATTCAAATCGACCGATCCTGATGCGCCCTCGTAGTTTACTGGACTTCCGTCTGCGAGAGCCTCCTTTCCATTGCCGAAGCCTGCAACGGAGACCTCAGTGTCATCACCAGTTGGGCGTGAGACGCTCCGAACGTTCTCTCCAATTGCTGTTCCGCTGGCTTCGCCCCCCTGCTCAAGCGCGAGGCCCATAAGATATGTCGCATCATAGGCATGCGGAGCAAACTGTGTTATCTGTTGTTGACCGCCCATATTTTCTTGGAATGTTGAGCTATTAGCTGTCTGCGGTGATGTAATATACATTCCCTCAACGACATCTGAAATCTCAGAGAGCATATCTGGCGACCAAATCGCCTCTGCACCAACCCATTGTCCATCATAGCCACTATCACCCCACTGCTGTAAGATGGTCCGCCCGTTTCCTGGGTACATAACGGCTCCGACTGCATCTGGGCCGCCATCAAATACCGAATCAATCGTTGATGTGTAATCGCTGGTCTGCATACTGTATGCGACCATATTGAGCGTTTCACCATCGAACGCCTCACTTGCCTCAGAAGCTAAGCCTTCACCGTATGGATTATCCACGTACAAGAACGAAGCAGTTTCAGCCTCAACCGTTTGATTGAGCACACGCGCCATAACGAGTGCCTGTTGAACATCATTCGGAGCAGTTCGACCATAGTATTTGACATTATTATCTTCGTTCACCCCTGCTGTTTCCAGCGCTGGTGAGGTGTTCCCATTTGAGATTTCCATTACACGGCTGTCTTTCGCGATCGGGGCAAGTGTCGTCCCGATCCCTGACGAATATGGTCCGACTAAGCCGACGATCCCCTCTTCGTTTATCATTGTCCGGAATTTTTGTGCAGCGCGTGAAGGGCTCCCTTCGGTATCGCTATTTACTGCCGTGACTTCGCGTCCGCCGAGAATTCCACCAGCATTATTGATTTCTTCAACAGCGAGATTAAATGCCCGCTGATGACCGCCTCCATATGCACTGTTCGTTCCCGTCACGGGGAAAATTGAGCCAAGAGAAACTGGCTCTCCACCTGACGATTCCTCAGTAGCCGCTTGCTCGGTCGGTTCATCACCGCTATCGGATCCACTTTCTGGTGTTGAGGTTTCTGTTGACTCACTACTCGTTTGCTGGCTACACCCGGCGAGTGAGATAGTTCCAGCCGTTCCAGCAGCTCCGAGCGATTTAATCACATCACGTCGGCTTCGGTCTGACATTGTGTGACCGGTTGTGAGTCAATATATATATAACTACTGACGCTACATAATTCGATGAAAGATATTCTTGTGAACACACAGTTTAGACGGTTTTCTGTTGACGATGTCACGATTTAACCTATGAGATGGATGCCTCAGGATCGGTCAAAACAACGAAGCCAGTGCCGTCTTGTGGTGACTCTAAGTTGCTCTTTCCAACTACGCGTCTCTGAATGGTAATTCACCGAAATGATTTTATCCAATTCATTAGCAGTTCTTGACATGACAGCCGAGACGGGCTTGTTGAACGCGATGATGACGGGTGTTGTTACGGGGAGTATTGTTGCATTAGGAGCCACAGGGTTGGCGTTAGTGTACGATATAGCTGAAGTGCCTAACTTTGCGCATGGTGATCTCTTAACTCTTGGTGCGTATCTTGCACTGCTTGTGAACAAGCCAAATACTGTCCCGCTCTTTGATGTATTCGCCTCCGAGGCACAGCAAGTAACCCCGACAGGAGCAGCGATTCTGTTTGTTCTCTCTGCTGGTGGGGTACTTGGGAGTGTATATCACCTGGGTGGTGTGCCAGCGCTCAAGGGAAGTTGGTGGGGCATTTCAGCCCCAGTCACGCTTGCACTGGCGGTTCATGTAGGGATTGCAGTGCTCGTTGGTGTAATTGTGGTGATAGCGGTCCCCTCTTTTTTAGCAGCAGTGCTGTTTTCGTTCGTTATGCTCGGAGCAACTGTTCCACTATTGGAGTCGCGTATTTTTCGGCCGTTTCGAAACAAGGATATTGAGCTGGCAATGATGCTCGTCGTGTCATTAGCTGTAGCATTTGTGGTTCGGTTCAGCATTCAGACACTCTATGGCGGTGAGATACGATTTTATGCCGTCGATACGACACTCCCTTTCTTTGGTGGACAACTTGATGTCACCATGGCAAAATTCTTCGATCTGTTTCTCACTAATGGTGGCATATTCATGTCAATTCAGAGTACTCGGACTGGTGAGTCTGGAGCGGTCGCTGTTCTCTCATACGGATGGATCGAAGTCGCATTAATGAGTGTGCTTACAACCACGGCTGTGATTGTCGCATACCGGTACCGCACCACAAGCGCAGCTGTCGTTGGGAAGCGACTGGCTGCTATTAGTGCCGGCCTCGTCACTCTGGTGTTCTCCGGAGCACTCCTCTCTGCTGGAGTTGATACACCGGAAACATCCATCATAGCGACTCGTATTAGTATTTCGCCGCTACGTATTGGCATTGTTGTACTCGCTCTCACGATGATGGCAGCGTTACATTATATACTACAGGCGACAACTCTTGGCAAGACAATGCGGGCAACGAGCGATAACCGAGAGCTTGCGCTTGTTCGTGGAATTAATACCCGTCGTGTAATGATGTCTGTCTGGATTATCGCAGGCTTGTTTGCAGCAATTGGTGGCACGATGCTCGGGTTCTTATTCAACTCTATCACGATCAATCTCGGATTTAATCTTCTCTTACCGATGTTTGCCGGTGTCATTCTTGGTGGAATTTCGGTGTATGGTGCTATCTTAGGAAGTTATATTGTTGGACTAGCTATGGAAGTTGGGATATACGCAATTCCAGGATTGAGCGCAACATACCGTATCCCAGTAGCATTCGTCGTACTACTCGGAGTCTTATTGTTAAAGCCCGAAGGCATCGTCGGGGGAAAATAATATGGCTGTTGCAGATGTCGTTGTCTCATTCCTGTTGCTTGTCTCAATATATGGAATTTTAGCTCTTGGCCTGAATATCAAATATGGGCACACAGGATTGCTAGACTTTGGACACGTCGGATTTTATCTGGTCGGGGCTTACACGGCAGCGTTATTTGTGCTGGGGCCAGATACTCCGGGTGATTTTACTGTTTATGTAATTGGTCTCGGCAATGTCCCACTTCTTGGGACATGGCCGATAGCAATCCTCGCTGGGACACTCCTGGCGGCCGTAATCGGTGGGCTGGTGACATTGCCAACGATCCGACTACGGGAAGATTACTTGGCAATCACTGTGTTGGGTATTTCTGTCATCTTCCAACGCGTCATCCAGTCTGAAACCTGGTTGGCGAACGGCCCAGACGCTTTGCGTGGTTATAGTCCCCCATTGCAGAGTTACTTTCCTGTGACTGGACAGAGCCTGGTGGGTGCAGTGCTATTTGGGGTGTTTGTCGCCGTCGTTTGGGGCTTAACGACTGCTGGCTTTGGATGGTTGTGTCGTCATCGCTCACCGCCACTTCAAACACGGCTGTATCAGTTCGCTGCACTTGGCCAGACCGCTGCTCCCCTGCGTGGAGCGGTTCTGGCGGCACTTGGAGTAGGTGCTATCACAACGGTTGTTATTATTCTCTTTGGAATTATTCTGCCAGTCGGACTGGTCGTATCGATATATACATGGACTGTCGCCGTGACGGCAGTTCGTCTACATTATAGTGAACTTTCTCGACCAGCGCTCATAACTGCAATATTGGTTGGCAGTGGTCTTCTCGTTAGTCTGGTTCCACTGGCAGTGATTGAAACGGTCAGTATACAGATTGCGGTGACACTGTCAGCGCTTTCAGTGCTCGTTCTCTCATACTATATAGCCATCCAGCGTTCAGCAGTCATAGCAGCAAACAGACTTTCGATAATCGGCGTTGGTTCACTATGGTTTGTAAGTATCTGGTATTTTGTGCTACCACTAGTGGACCCACTGACTGCGGGCCGTCTCACTGGTGCACTACAGACGCTATTTCAAAATCTGGTTTGGATGCTTGCCTTTGGCGGTGACGTAGGCGTCGGATACGTCATTATCGGATTGGGAGAACTCACCGTGCAACTTGATTATCCGCGGATACAATTGGCTGGGTTTATTCTCTTCTTGACGGGGCTGTTTTATATCGTCGAACAGACAGTTCAGACACCGTTCGGTCGAGTGCTTCGGGCGATTCGAAATGACGAAACTGTTGTTGAATCGCTTGGAAAGAACCCATTTACTTACAAGTTGCAAAGTATGATGATTGGGTCAGGATTGGCTGGGTTCGCTGGTGCGCTGTGGGCGATGTACGCACAGGGACTTACCTTCACGACGTTCGCTCCACGAGTAACGTTCATTATCTTACTCATCATGTTCGTCGGTGGTGTAGGCAATAATAAGGGTATGATATTTGGAGCTGCGCTGTTCTGGGCATTCCAGCAGGCAACGACACAACTGGCTGGGTTCTTTCCTCCTGCGATTCGGGTTAATATTCAGGCGTTCCGGCTTGTGATCGTCGGAATCCTGTTCCTGATCGTCCTGTACTATCTCCCGGAAGGCTTGTTAACTCAAGAAGGGAGTACCACCGGTGAACAGCGGACTCGCCGCACGGAGGGTGCCGAATGAGCGATCCATTGCTTGCCGTCGAAGATCTTCGAAAAACGTTTGGTGGGATTGTCGCTGTTGATGGTGCAACCTTTGAGATTGAGTCAGGAACGATTACCGGGCTTATTGGACCAAACGGCGCTGGGAAAACGACAACGTTCAATCTCATCAGTGGATTTTATGTGCCCGACAATGGTCGGATCAGCTACCGCGGAACCGATCTTCAATATCTTATGGCACCAACAGATATGGAGACAACTATCTGGGGTAGCGCCGCAGGATTCAGTGGTGGTGTCATCGGCGCGGCGGTCGGCTTAGGAGCGTTTAGCTTTGGCGCGCTGCCTGCACTGGCCATCACTATCGGTGGAGCCGCAGTTGGTGCAGGCGGATACATTGCTGAGGAGCGATTGACTCAGTCGCGCGAGCAAGCACGCAATGCACGCCCATATCAATTAGCGCGCGAGGGACTTGTTCGCACATTCCAACTCACACGCGAACTTGGTGAAATGACAGCATTGGAAAATCTTATGTTAGCTCCGCAAGGCCAGGCAGGCGAGTCGGTCATCAACACTTGGTTCAGGCGTGATAAAGTAAGCACCGAGGAGGAGACGGTACGTCAGCGAGGGGTTGAGATGCTCGAATTGTTAGAGATTGAGCACTTACGCGATGAACCAGCCGAGAATCTCTCTGGTGGTCAGCGAAAACTACTCGAGTTAGGCCGTGTCCTCATGCTTGATCCCGAATTAATTCTACTTGACGAACCTGTTGCAGGGGTGAATCCGACACTCACACAGAAGCTCATGGATCGTATCGAGAAGTTGAGCTCGGAGGGGTACACCTTCTGTATCGTCGAACATGATATGAATGTCATCATGGAACTTTCTGAGACAATCATCGTCATGAATGAGGGCAAGCGCCTCATTCAAGGGCCGCCAGAACAGATTCGTAACAATGATGCGGTAATTGATGCATACCTCGGAGTGGAGTAAGATGGCACTGCTCAAGGCTCGAAATATTGTCTCTGGATACGGGGATGCAGAAATTCTTCATGGCGTTGATCTTGATGTCGCACAGGATGAAATCGTGACAATAATCGGTCCAAATGGTGCAGGAAAATCAACGATGATGAAGGCCATGTATGGCCTTATCGATTGCTGGGACGGGACAGTTAGATTCAATCGTGAAGAAATCACGAACCTCAGACCGGATGAAGTGACACACAAAGGGCTTTGTTATGTGCCACAAAAAAACAATGTATTTCCGACGCTCACTGTTGAGGAAAATCTTGAGATGGGTGCATATATTGATGGTAATCCCACAGCAGAGCAACTTGAGGATGTCTGGGAACGCTTCCCCATCTTGGCGGAGCGTCGAAACCAGCGTGCAGGATCAATGTCTGGTGGGCAACAACAGATGTTAGCTCTCTCATCGGCTCTGATGATCGATCCAGACCTCTTATTGGTTGATGAACCATCTGCAGGGTTAGCGCCCGATCTTGTTTCTGACATGTTTGATCGCTTAGTCGAGATTCGTGATGTAACTGAGACAGCTATCTTGATGGTTGAACAAAACGCTCGCCAGGCACTGCGAGTATCTGATCGCGGCTATGTATTAGATATGGGTGAAAATGAGTTTGAAGGGAGCGGCCAAGAACTGCTGGAGAGCGAGGAGGTAGCGAATTTGTATCTTGGTGAGTGACGCCACCGACATCAGCGCAAGCGAGGGACTCTCCTCTCAGCACCCAGCAGACATAATGACCATCATGATTTTGTAGATCACTGTCAATATCTCCCGTATGGATGGAGTAATCCTCGCTGCAGGCCAAGGCACGCGGATGCGACCACTGACTAAACCCCGACCAAAGCCACTCCTCCCAGTTGCCGGCAAGCCGCTTTGTGCACACGTGCTTGATGCCTGTGCTGAAGTCGTCGATCGATATGTACTCGTCACGAGCTATCGCGGTAACTTAATTCGTGAGACATTTGACGATGGATATCGGGGAACTCCAATCACCTATATCGAACAGGACGCACCACAGGGAACTGCTGACGCAGTTGGCGCAGTATCAAATGTGGTGCATGATGAATTCATCGTCTTAAATGGAGATGTCGTAATCGACCCAGAGTTGCCCAATTCACTCGCAGCAACACCAGGGACCGCAATCGCGAGCACACCAGTGGAAAATCCAACATCTTATGGAGTTCTCTCGACAGATGGTGACACTTTGGCGGCGATTTTCGAAAAGCCAGCCGACCCACCAACGAACCTTGCAAATGTTGGTGCATATGCTTTCGAACCATCCATTTTTGATGCAATTTCGGACACATCAAAAAGCGATCGCGGTGAGTATGAAATCACCGACTCTATCAGGCGTGAACTTGAGCGGGGAACTTCGATATCAGTTGTTGAATACACTGGTCACTGGTTGGATGTCGGCCGTCCATGGGAGCTGCTAACGGCAAACGAAATGCTGTTGAGCATGCAGGAAACGACAATCAGAGGCACTGTTGCCGACTCAGCGACGATTACGGGGGCAGTCGTGATTGAACCAGGTGCGACAGTCAGCGATGGATGCTATCTTGAGGGGCCAATTTACATTCAAACAGGGGCGGAGGTCGGACCGAACGCACACATTCGAGGGGCGACACATATCGGGTCGAACGTGCATATCGGGCATGCAGTCGAAATTAAGAACTCGATTATCGCTGAGAACAGTGCGGTCCCACATTTATCATATGTTGGGGACTCTGTGCTTGGTCAGTCAGTGAATTTGGGTGCTGGTAGCCAGATAGCAAACCTCAGACACGATGAAGAAACCATCGAAATGACAGTCAAAGGCGACCGAATCGACACTGGAAAGCGAAAACTCGGTGCAGTCATCGGTGACGGGGCGAAAACGGCAATCAACTCCAGTCTGTATCCAGGTGTGAAACTCGGAGTTGGAGCTGAGACACTTCCAGGTGAGGAAATAAAGCATGACCGAGATTAAAAATAGTCATATGACATGAGTGAGCCGAAGTCAACGACCTGACTCGCGGATATAACCGATAGCCACAGACAACCGGTCACTCGTGGACGACCAGACTGTGATTCCCACGAGATTCATTTTTTGCTTTCGTCTTGCTCTTGCTCAGTTGACCACCAGACGGTGGATCACGAGCAGGTGGTCGCCTACGAGAGCAACTGTTATATGGAGACCACGGAGAGCAACAAGTGAAGCATATTGAGTCCCGCTTGAGTTAGTGCCAGAGAGTGAAAAAACACGCCGTGGAATACATAAAGAAATCGTATTTGCAACAACTGTGATGATCACACGCTTGAGAATCGTGCTCTCGTCGACGGCCTCAGGCTCAAGTGAAGTGGTTTGAGACGCAGAGCGTCTCGTCACCACAGGAGCGAAAATTTCTGGGTTCCGAACGAGTCTGAGGCTTATCGACGGCTTCATTTCGTCGTGCTCGGCTGCTCGTATGACTTGATATCGAGTTGCAGGCGCTCATGAGTCGACACGATTTGAGGGCTGATTGACTGGCAGCCCGTGAGTGACGATGTTTGTGGCTGTCTGTCACTGAACATAATCTGTCAATGGTTAAGCCGAGGTGTACATAATTTGAGTCGCTGTCGGCTTCCTGCCCGACCTCGACCTCAAAGGTCAGAGTCAAACTATCCGTCTTGAAATCAAATGATTGGTCCCAAAATTTGTGTGGAGCCACATACTGCTCTTTCACATGTCCCTCAGCGATTTACTTGATACAATTCGCGCGCTTCTGTTTGAGCAAGCGCGTGTCGAGCGAATTCGCAAGACACTCACACAGGAAACTGGGAATCCAATGCTTGGTATTGCAATTCACCAGTCACGCGCACTTGATGCCCGACAGGGGAGGGCACCTGAGCGGATGCTCTCACAATACATCGCCCAAGCACTCGAGTCTGCTGGCTTTGATTATGAAATTGATATTGGATTCGAACGGTTATTTGAACCGCCTCATCAAGATAATAGTCTTGAAACATACCAATGGTGGACCGACGTGTGTCCAAAAATTGGATTTACATGCAACATGCTGCTGTATGACGCCCGTGGTGGTGGTCGAGCCGCGATCGATGACCAGTATGCAATCGTCGGTATGAATCGTGTTCGCTCGCTTGATGAAGAAATCACAAGTCCCTGTAACACGCAACAATGTCACAATATCTGGGCTGGGATTCATGAACTGGGCCACAGCCTAGGTGGGAGACACGATACACCAATGATGCAGGAGAAGCCGGCTATGTTATTTCATACGAATATGGTCTCTCTTCTCCGTAGTCGGGCTGAGTCGGCTGAAATCGGCCGTCAATAGTCGCGAAGTTCACACAGTGAGTCGCTGTCCGAGCACTGATACACCCGCAGCTGCAAATATCAAAATGACCAGATTAAATCCAGCCTGAAATAGTGGCTCGAAATCAGGGGCAATCCAGATACTAATTGCCCGTGCAGAGGCCATATAGAACCGAATTATTGCTATGAGCGCTAAGAGTGATAGCACCCCGAATGCTGCCAGCTGTGCATACCGCCGGAAGCTTCCATTGTCACTAACCAATTCATTGTTACCTGTCTCAGATTGCGTTGAGGCTTGTTTGGTTTCGCTGGACTCACTCATTCTTTTTCCTCCAGATAATAATCGTAACAAATAGTGTAAGAATACCGATACCTATGCCAAACCCGGGCTGAGATGTCTCTGACTCAGTGAGTTCTGTCGCCCCACCTCTGGCCTCCTCGTTCGCCTCGGCCTCGGCCTCAAAATCACTTGCTTGAATGTCGACCTGTTCGCGAGTTGTATTCGCAGGCAACGGCTCTGTTGGTGCGAGTTCAGCGGTTGCACTTGCGACCTCAAGAACGACTGAGTCACGGACCAGCATCGCATCAAGCCTGTAATTGTACTCATCAGGGACTTCAAGTGTCGCGTTTACCTCTGTGGTTCGTCCAGGCCTGACTGTCTTGACAGTTGCTGTGGTTTGATCCGCGATAATATTCGAGTCTGCCTGACGAGCCATAATGCGGAGTTGTAGTCTATCAGTTGCCATATCGCCTGTATTCGTCAGGTATGTCGTCGTTGTGAGTCGTACCTGGCTTTCACCGACGTTTGAGATTTGGTAAGTAATTGGTGGGATTGTTGCAGTCTCAAACTGCTCGAAGCGGACTGTGGATTCCGCATATGCCGGAGTCAGTGCACCCACGCCAGATACAGTTGTCTCTCCATTCTCAACCTGTTGCCCTGATTGATATATCCTCACGTCGAATTGATACCGACCCTCTCGTGGAACGGTGAGATTTGCTCGAACCGGCACTTCCTGATTCCCACGAATAGATCCAACCGATAGACGCTCTGTCTCTCGGAGTAAATTCGAATCTGCATCGATAGCTCGCACTTCAACGGAGACATTTTCAGAGACACCGCCGCGATGAGATAGGCGGATATCTAATGAGAGTGAAACTGACTGACCACTCACTGTCAGTGGCTCAACAGCAACGCCCTGATTGAGCCGTATAATTCCGTCCCGAATATCGTTATCACGCTCTGCAATCGCGCCGGGCAGTGCGATTGCTGAGACGAGAATGAGGAGAACCATCACCAGACCGCCGCTGATGAGAACACGATGTCGGTTCATGACGTAGGCATCACTAAACTATGTTCATCTCATGTTTTAGTTCTTGTATCGTTCTCTCAATCTGTAATCATTCGATCGGCTTTGAACACGTTGGGCAAATATCATATGTTAGGCCATCAGTAAATGGCTTCTCTTATTTCTCTACCTATGCGTGTCTGACAGCCGAGGCCGAAAATATTCCAGCGTTCGGTCGGGATTCTTTCGTGTCGAAGAGTAGGCTACGGCCCGCATCAGTTGCGAGCAGAAACTAAGCCCGAGCGAAGTTAATCGCAGATTGCACCACGCCGCCGCGTGCTGAGAACCGTCTGCACATTGGTCATCCTCCTCAGGCATTTTTTAGCTGGATATAACTTAGAAATAATCCATCGACAGATATTCCCACGAGTCGTTATAGAAAGTGCGAGGCGAAAACCCATGGGTTTAGCCGTGAAGCCGACAACTAGAATTTAAGCCATGCCACAGTCACAGGCCGGCTCCCGACTGCTTAGAAATCACCAGTCTTAGCTATAACATATGAATGTGCGGCGCACTGTTCAAGTCACACTCGACGTGGAGAGTGACTGCTTGAAAACACAGTAAACACGTTTCTCTGGTGCGCTCAATACGTCGTAGACAACGCCTTCCAGGCCGAGTACGTCGCCACTAGTAAGACCACGCTGGAGGACGAAACCTATATTCGTGACCGCACTGGTGCGCCGTGGGGCACGAGTGGGCGTTCAATCGCCCCTCCAAGTACGTCGAATACAAAGCCGCTGAGTATGGTACCGGCGTGGAACAGGTCGACCCTGAAAATACGTTGAGGCGTTGCTCACACTGTGGATTCACCCACCCAGACAGTCGGTCGGGTAAGGCGTTCGAGTGTCAGAAATGCAGCCACGAGACCCACGCCGATTCCAACGCTTCGAAGAACATCGGACTACGGTATCTTCGTCGCAACCAACCGGGAGGCGACGAAGGCGCACCCTTGTGCGTGCGCTCAAACAGCGAGACATTGAATGTGGATGGAGGTTACTCTCCCGCCGAGGAATCGATCAGAACAGGAGTCCACGCTGAATCCCACGACTTCACTTGTTGGGAGCTCAAGACTGAGTTACCGACTCTATCTGGGTCACTCGCTGTGAGGAGCTATCTGTGTGATGGATGGTCTCTCCTGTGGTTTCGTCAAAAAGGTGAATCCGCTCTGGATTGTAGGATAGTTCTACAGACTCACCTGGCGAAACGCGACTCCGCGGATTAGCCTGCACTCGACATGCTGTCTCTCCAATTAAACATTCTAATAAAAGACTGTCACCCAATGGCTCAGTCACAGTCACCTCTGCTGAAAATTGAACTGGCGCCTCCGTTTCTGCCTCTGTCGATAGCATGAGATCCTCTGGGCGGATACCCAACTCTGCTGTTGTCGTGCTACCCAATGATGACCTGTCGATGTCTGGCAGCGGGATAGTGAATCCCTCATGACTTGCGATTATCCCCTGTTCAGATGACCTCAACTTGACTGGGAATATATTCATCGCTGGGTCGCCGATGAACTCTGCAACAAATCGATTCTTGGGGTAATCGTACAACTGCTGTGGCTTATCAACCTGTTGAACCTGTCCATCATTCATCACCACAACCCGATCGGCAAGTGTCATCGCTTCAGTCTGGTCGTGAGTGACGTAGATGGTCGTAGTTTGCAATTCCCTGTGAAGCTTCGCTAATTCGCTTCGCATTCGAATCCGGAGTTTTGCATCAAGATTGCTAAGCGGTTCATCCATCAGAAACACGTCTGGGTCACGGACGATTGCGCGACCAAGGGCAACGCGTTGTCGTTCACCGCCAGAGAGTGCCTGTGGTTTTCGATCTAACAACTCAGAAATCCCAAGAATATCGGCTGCTTCTTTCACCCGGTCGTCAATCTCCGCATCAGTGAATGAACTGGCTGACCGTATCCCGAAGGTAATATTTCGACGTGCGCTCATATGGGGATATAATGCGTAATTCTGAAACACCATCGCGACGTCACGTTCGTCCGGTGGCGCGTCCACGACACTTTGCTCGTTCATTCGAATATCACCTTCACTAGCACTCTCTAAGCCAGCGATCAACCTGAGCGTCGTCGATTTCCCGCATCCAGATGGACCGACAATGACAATAAACTCGCCATTGGGAACTGACATACTAATATTATCAACTGCGGTGACATCACCAAACTCTTTTTTAATATCTGTTAGCGTAACCTTACTCATGATTCATTCAGATTCTTACTTTTGTTGAATTGTGAATGTCTCTATCAGTGCGTTTCGGAAGATGATGAGCAATGCAAGGGGTGGGACGAGCGTGAGCACCGATCCAGTCATTACCATCGACCATGCGACTTCTCCAGAGCTTGCTTGTCCTCGTAGGATACTTAATCCGACTTGTGCGACTTGCTGTCCCTCTGTATCGATAATAACCAGTGGCCACAAATACTGATTCCAAGCGAAGACAAACATAATTACAGACACACCAACTAAAATCCCCCTCGACATTGGGATGAGTACAGATGTGAGAAACCGAACTGGACCAACCCCGTCTATTTTCGCTGTCTCAACCAGTGACTCGGAGATCGAGAGAAAGTGCTGTCGAAGGATAAAGACGGTCGTTGCGCTCGCAATATATGGAACGGTAATCGCTAAGAATGAATTATTCCACCCGATATCGACAGTCAGCCGATACAATGGAACAAATCGCACCGGGACTGGCAATAAGAGTGTGAACAAGATGAACAAGAAAATTAGATTCTTGTATGGAAGCCGATAATAAACAATTGCTAAGGCAGCGAGCAGTGACACGAACAGTTTCCCAACAACAATAATCACTGACATAATAAACGAATTGAGCATAAATCGCCAGAATCCGAGCTCAAAAAGCGCTCGCTGATAATTTGCTGGTCCGCTTGTTCCAGGAATTAATTCAGTCACGCTAGTGACAATCCCGCTTTCTTTCGTGCTAACGACGATAGCAACGATAATAGGCAGAACGATAATGAAGATAGATGCAATGGCGAGGAGGTGAAGTCTTAGTTGATCGTTCTCTGTGTCATCATCAAACTGATTAAATATTGGGCGTGTTCTCTCGCGAGTGCGCTGAACCGCTGCTGCAAAAATTGAGAGTGAAACCATCTGTTATGTCCCATAGAATGTATACCGGTCACTAATCTTAAACTGAACAATCATGAGAAGCCCAACAATTATAAACAGAATGACTGATTTTGCCGAGGCAAATCCAAAGTCATACGACTGGAACGCAGTCTGATACAGGTCATAAATGAGAATATTGGTTGCTCCAGCCGGCCCACCCATTGTCATCGTATCAATTATGGCGAACGTCCCGAAGAACCCATATATTGTATTGATAACAACTAAAAACACGAGGGTTGGCGACATCATCGGCACGTACACTCGCAACAGCCTGTTAATCCGGCCAACACCGTCAAGACGAGCTGTTTCGGTCAGCGAGTCAGGGATGTTGTTCATCGCAGCGGTCATGAAAATGATATTATATCCGATCTGTTTCCAGACTGCTGCAACAACAACGACAGTAAATGCCTGTCCTCCGTCACTAAACCAATCGACTTGAATTCCAATCGACTCAATATATGACGTGAGGATACCAATCGTTGGATGCGAGAGAAATAAAAACACTAACCCGGCAACAGCTGGGGGGAGAGCATACGGCCATATTGAGGCGATGAGATATACACTTTTTCCATAATCAACCTCATGAATGAGAAACGTAAAGTACAATGCCACTACGAGAACGCCAAGGACAACACAGACTGCAAAGCCAACAGAAACCACAATACTTCCAAGATAATCACCTGAGGATATAATTCGGGTATAGTTACTCAGTCCAGTAAAACTACTTCGACCGAATGTTGCTTGGTAAAAACTTAGCCCGAGGGCTCGCACAGCGGGATAGTACAAGAAAATAATCGAGACGATGATCGTTGGAACTAACAGTCCCAGCCCCTGCGCACGGTCGGTGAAAATCTCACGTGACGACATGATTAATTACTGCTGTATCGCTCAAACTCCTCTTCAGCTGTGGATTTCATATTTGAGATTCCTTGGTCGATGCTTATGTTTTCGTCAAAGATCTCGACTGATGTGTCTTGAATCGTTGTCTGTATCTGACGCGCTGGGCCAACGAGCATTCGTTTCGTCGCAGGATCCTGTTCAGCCTGTGTTAGCTGATCGAATGCTGTTCTGTACATTGGGTTCTGCTCGAACCATCCCTCGCTCTCAAGTTGACCGATAGCGGACTCTCGAATTGGATAATATCCTGTGCCCTTATGCCACTGCATTTGTGCTTCGGTTGAGCCCATGAATTCAAGGAACTGTCCAATCTGGCCTCGTCGCTCATCAGAGAGTCCAGCGGATGCAAACCAAGATGCACCACCAATTACTGGACCGACGCGGTCGCCATCAACTGTTGGATAAAACGCAGTATCTACCTCAAATCCGTTTTCTGTTGCTTGTGTTCGAGTGCTCGTCACACTTGCAGTTGAAGTCAGCAACATAGCCGCGTTCTCAGTGAGGAATGTCGTACTGGCTTCTCCCCAAGCTTCAATCCCTGGGTTGGAGTAAAGTCCATCTTGGGCCATCCCTCGCCACCACTCGTATAATTTCCGAGCCGTATCGTTATCAACGGTCAATGTTGAGGCTGACCCATCGTGACCGTTCTCGGCATCAACTAAAAATTGCCCGTCATTCGAAAACCAGGTTTCAACAAACCAAACGTGGTTCGGCCACGTGATTCCAAAGTCTGTTACACCTTCATCTACCAGTGTTTCCGAATACTGGCGGACCTCTGATATGGTTTCTGGAGGGCTCTCTGGGTCTAACCCAGCCGCTTCGAAGGCGGATTTATTATAGTACATGATACAGTTGGAATTATTAAATGGCATTGACTGGAGCGTCCCATCAAGCGTAAAGAAAGACGTGACGTTGGGCAAGAAGTCATCGGCCGGGAAGTCGTCACTTAAGAGCTCCTCAACTGGCTCAACTGCGCCGGTATTCAGCACTTGCTGAGCAAATAAACTGTCAATCTGTGCCAGGTCGGGCACCGATCCAGATTCTAAAGCACCGAGTGTTTTTGTTAGAACACCTTCGTATGAATCCTGGAAAACAAGATTCACACTGATGCCGGTTTCAGACTGGAATTGGTCAGCGAGTGCCTGTAGTGTCTCTCCGTTACTCCCTCCCATCGCATGCCAGATCGTGAGACTATCCTGGCTAATTGGTTCGACATTTGATTGACTACCACCGGTCCCGCCCTGACATCCGGCCAAACCAGTGATCCCTGCAAGCGTGCCCGCGGCAGTTGTCTGTAGAAGTGATCGTCTGGAAACTTTCTCAGCAGACCCCGGAGAATCAGTTGACATCATCTGAGTGTCGTCACTGACATTATTTATATCCATATATTTTTGTTATATATGGGTATATATTCCTGGATATCCGGCTGTCATGTCTTATCGGGGCTAATGAGTTTCTTACACTGTGGCTGGGTCAGACAACTGACAACCCGAGGCACTGGAAACCAGTTCGACTCTCAAGGAGACCGTCTCCGACAGTCAAGCTGGGGTAGTCTATGCTGTGTATCTGCCATACTCATTCAAAGAACGATTGACTTCTTTCGAATCATCTGCTCAATTGCTGCGTGGATTCCCTCGCGATTGATTCCTGAGCCATCATTCCCACCGAAGGGAATATCGCCTAATCCATGTGAGGGTGCACCATTTATACGGACACTGCCAGCATCAATCTGGTCAGCAACTCGCATCGCACGATTATGATTCGTGGTAAACACTGAAGCATCAAGCGCGAGGTTACCAGCATTTGCTAGCGTAATAGCCTCATCCTCATCGCTGAAGGAAGTGACTGCAGCAACAGGGCCGAACTGCTCTTGATACAGTATATCGGCATCGTGTGGAACGTCTGATAGAACTGTTGGCTGATAGAATGCGCCGTCACGCTCGCCACCGGTAACCACGTTTGCTCCTGCATTAACCGAATTATCAACTAGCGTTTCTACTTGCCTCGCGTGGTCCTCGTCGATAAGCGGACCAAAATCGGTCGATTCGTCAAAAAGATCGCCAACAACCCACGACCGCACGGTTTCTTCGATCTGATTGACAATGTCGTCATGAACGGACTCATGAGCTAACACTCGAGAGACAGCAGAGCAACGTTGTCCGCCAAACTTGAGCGAACCGGCAGTACAGGCTCCTGCTGCATCCGAGAGATTCGCATCCGGAAAAATAACTGCTGGTGCGTTCCCACCGAGTTCCATCACCAGATTGACCATTCCTGACTCTTGAGCGACATGCTCTCCTGCCCCAGAGGAACCAGTCATCGCAATTGTATCAATCCGGCTGTCACCAGCCAAGGCATCTCCAATCTCTCGACTCCGGCCAGGGACAAAATTGAGAGTTCCCTCAGGGAGGTCAACCGCCGAAGCGATCACATCAGTAAGGAGTGCTGCTGTTGTTGGTGTCTTGCTTGAGGGCTTAAGTACAATACTATTACCTGCCGCAAGTGCTGGTGCAATCTGTAGTACAGTCGTCTGTAGTGGATAGTTGTATGGAGCAATACACAGAACAGTCCCGATTGGCTCAGGCTTCACAATCGCAGTCCAGCCCTCATGGCCAGGTGTTGAGCCTTCACGATACTCCCCATAGTTATGGGCGAGATCGCGAGCTTCAGCAGCTGCAATTCGGAATCGCCGCGCTGAGGTTGATGGCGCACCTGCAGCGGACGAAATAGGCTTACCTGCCTCGCGAACAATCAAGTCAGTAAACTCGTCAGCCCGCGATTCAAGCTCATCAGCAATTGCCTCTAACCACTCAGCACGCTCAACGGGTGTCGTCTGTTGGAGCGCACGCTGAGCGTCAGTCGCTGCCGCTAATGCCTCGTTGGCCTGTTCAGCACTTGCGGCTGCGACACTGGCAACACTCCCATCTTCAGCAAGATCACGGACAACGAGTGTATCAACACCATTGTGCCATTGACCATTGATGTATAATTGCTCGGATCGTTGTAAACTGGAATCAGACATTCATACAAAAACAGTAGAGGCAATGGTAAGAGGGTTCGGAAGGTGTATAGGTGACTCAGATGAGGTGGATTATCTGTCGTGTATTTCGCTCACACTGAGACTCAGTTTGATCATAAGACTCCGCATGTGAGGCCGACGAACACATCTACCGAATGATTAACACCGTACCAATCATAGTATAACCATGTCAATTCATATCGCCATCGTCGGCGCATATGGGAGTGCTGGCGTTGCTGCCGCACAGCGACTTGCTCCTGAATCGGATATCAAGTTGACTCTCATCGATGATGGCGAACCTGGCGGTGGACTCTGTATCCTCCGCGGATGCATGCCATCCAAAGAGGTGCTTTCGGCAGCAGAGCACCGATTTGCTGCTCGACACGACGACCGGGTGAATGAACCTGCACCGACAGTTGATCTTGAGACGGTCGTCGAGACAAAAAATGAGCACACCTCGAATTTCGCCGCTCATCGTCGGGCCGCAGTTGAACAGTTGACTGAGCATGAAGATGTTAACTTCATTCATGACACAGCGCAGTTCATCGATGAACGAATGCTGTCTGTCGGTGAGCAGGTCATCGAACCAGATTATGTCATCATCGCCACAGGGTCGACAGTCAATGAACCGTCGCTCCCCGGTATTGACGAAGTTTCGATGCTAACGAGCGCTGACGTTCTTGACATGTCGGAGTTTGAAGATAGTGGGATTGTAATGGGCTTTGGCTACGTGGGTATGGAACTCGTCCCTTATCTCGCAGAGGCTGGGGAGATGAATCTGACAGTCATTGAGCACGATAGCCGGCCAATAGATGAAGCTGATCCTCCATTTGGATCAGCACTTATGGAGCATTACCGGGATGCATTTGACGTCACGATTCTTACACAAACAGATGAAAAAGAAATCGAAGCGACGGCTGACGGCGGAGTTCGAATGACAGTCGAGAAGTCAGGAAATACGCGAGTCATTGAGGCTGACCAACTGTTTGGTTTTACTGGCCGACGACCGGCAGTTGACACGCTCAATATCGATAGTGCCGGCCTCGTACCGCAACAGGGCTGGGTTGAATCAACGATGCAATCCCGTGAAAATGAGCACGTTTTCGTCGTTGGCGATGCGAATGGGCATGAACCGGTTCTCCATGTCGCCAAAGAGCACGGCGCAATCGCAGCTTCGAATATTCGCTCGCACGTCGCTGGAGAGCCGCTCGAAGCCTATGAGAACACACATCACCACGTTGCCTTTACTGGACTGGGTGTCTTGCCGTTTGCGCGCGTAGGCCACTCTGTTGAGTCCGCGCAAAAAGCCGGTATTGAGCACATTTCTGTGACACGGCAAGCAGCAAGCGACGGTGTGTTCAAGTCAAAAAATGTTCCTGCTGGGCTTGGTCGACTCGTCGTTGGGACTGATGGGACAATACTTGGATGGCAAGGATTACACTATCATGCTGATGTCATGGCGAAAACAATGCAGATTGCGGTTGAGATGGGGCTTGATGTCGAATCGGTTCCAGACCGAGCATATCATCCAACTACACCTGAAATCTTAGATGGACTCTTTCGAGCGGCTACCGAGGAGCTTCACAGATAGTTGCACTGATTACAGCATCTTCATCAAAACAATTGAATGGACAGACAACACATCTTGACAAACCCCTCGTGACGATCTGAGCTGGAGAGCGCGTTCATGATATGGGAGTCCTAAGATAGACTGCTCTTGGTGTGCCTCTTACTGTGAACCTGGTACTCCTTGGAAATTGAATTCTCTGCCCGCAGACATGCTCTACACCTGACTGCTCCTACAAGGAGCCCACCCGGCGCTCGCGTGTTTGTAAAGCGTGGGTCGGATAACCCGTGGCGTCCGTGTCCTGTCCCACACTGCCGACGCAACCGAATGGTCTCGGATTCTCTCCGCGCTTGCCGTGAGATTCGTGTCGAAGCGATTATACCCGCGTTCTGTCCGTGAAAGTAGCTTCACCAAGGCCCGACACAGCCAGACTCACCACGTTTTAGCTTGTTTCAGTGCGTGGATTTTGCGAGGCGCGTGGCTTCCGTCGCCGGAAAGATGGTTTTAGATTGCATCAAAAGCATAAATTGTGAAGGAAACACACACGATTCACCCACGGGTCAGGTGACATGTGAAACTCTCGCTGTTTTCTTTAGATTACTGTGGGCGCTGAGGAATGCTTCCGATCTGAATCAACGCTTGCTTCACAGAGAAACCCGTGTTAGCAACAACTGAATGCGGTGAATGTGTATGGGATCCGAACTTCCAAACAGATGGACGCAACTACAAAATACCCTGTCCATTTGAATTACAGCCCTGATGATCTGGTCGTGTTTAGTTAAGCGTGAAAAATGAGGCGTGGTGATTTTGTGGTGGTGTATGCCAGAAATCACACGCCTCAGCGGTGATAACGGGTGGATTGATTTGGATTTTGTGGAGCGTGAACGGACACCCGAGCCAGCGATGAAGCTCGGTATTCAGATGCATTTGGCTGGTCTTTCACTTTCGAATACCATCTCCGTTCTTGAGAGGTTGGGTGTCCAACGCTCTCGAAAAGCAGTCCACGATTGGGTCCAGAACACAGATCTACAGCCAGTCAGCGGCAAAGCTCTGAATCAAATTGCGGTCAACGAAACGGTGATTCGTATCAACGACCAGCAATTCTGGCTGTCCACTGCTGCAAATCCACAGACAAACAATATTCTCCATTTGCGGCTGTTTTCGACCACAACAACCGCTCTTACCGAGATCTTTCTCAACGAACTGCGGCAGAAACACGATGTCGAAACCGCCGTGTTTCTGGTTGATAGGGCCAAACACCTCCGAACCGCACTCCAACGAGCCGGGCTCCGATTTCAGACAGAACGCCACGGAAATCGGAATGCTGCCGAACGTATATTCCGAGAGCTAAAACGACGAACCTCTTCATTTTCAACCGATGTTAGTCACGCTGAACTGGAGACCGCTGAAAAGTGGCTCCAGAGCTTCGCTCGCCAGCACAATGCTCCAAGCTAAACACGACCGATGATCTGAAGTTTCTTACCGCTTTATCGACCCGTCCACCCACATTCGGGCCTTTGTCCACTGCTTCCATGTCCTTGGGAGTCGTTTCGAAACGACGACAGCGATTGAACCGCTTCCGAGCAAGACAAAGCCAATGAAAATAATCATAAATCCACCGATAGTGACCAGCGAGATCGTCTCGCCTAACAGAAGCCATCCACCGAGCGTTGAAACGACTGGTGTGAGATAAAACAACAGATTCGCTCGGGTTGCTCCGACTGTATCGATAAGGTCAAAATACGTGAGATATGCGACTGCCCCAGACCCAACTCCGACATAGGCAAGCGATAAAACAGCGATTGGAGTGAGCGATATCGCTGCAGCTGATTCACCAGCTAACACGCTCAGTCCATGAGTGAAGAGTGCCGCGAGCGGGACTCCCCATGCTGTTCGTGCGGTACTTGATAGTGTGGGGTTTGTCCACCGGATTCCCACTGCCCCTATCGCTCCTGTGACAGCAGCTGCGAAAAGAATAGGCAAACCAATACTCCCTATGAGATTGCTCGGGTCTGGATTGGCAACGAAAGCAACACCGACCAACCCCAGAATTAATCCCAGGATACCTCTCGTAGAGAGTCGCTCTTCATGCAGCAGGAAAGCAGCGAATACTGGTGTTAAGATTGGATTTAGACTCATCATGATGGCTGCAACGCCACTCGTGATATATTGCTGACCAACGAAGATCAGCGCATTTGTCATTCCAATTACAACGATACCAGTCGATAGAATAGCCAATATATCGTCAGTCGTTCGTGGACGCAGGTCGGCAGGCGATAACTGGTGAACAGCGTAGCTAGCCAATACAACTGCGCCGATATCAAACCGGATTGCTACAAACAACAGCGGAGGAAAGTACGGTAACCCGGCCTTAGCACCGACAAACGTCCCACCAAACAAGATCGCTGAGACACCGAACAGTGCGGCCGTTCGTCGGATACTCATTGAGTCCTTCCCGTTGGTTGCTGTATCTTGTTTCCGTCCACATCGTTGATAGGCACTACACATATCTAAGTAAAATGATGAAAAATTGCATACCTTGCCTATGTGCACCAGGCACAATATTGCACAGCTTGAAATAATTTCAGATGGCGAAGAGCGTATGTCCTGTGATATGATTGATACCATATGGACGATGCACTCACTGAAATCGAGTTCCTTGCCAGATCAGAGAACCGTGTCGCTGTATTACAACACCTGGCCGAGGATCGTTACACGCGTGGGGAACTCGGCGAAGTAACGGGAGCATCACAGGCAACCCTTGGCCGCGTCATCGAAGACTTCACTGATCGGTCATGGATCCGATATGACGGATCCAAGTATGTCGCGACGGCGACAGGGCGATTAGTTGCTGAAAGTGTGACACATTTGCTTCAAACTCTCGAAACAGAAACAAAGCTTCGCGAAATTATTGACTACCTCCCAACGCATGCAATGGACTTTGATCTTGAATGCTTAGCCGATGCCAAAATTACTGTTCCTACCCAGACTCGACCCACCGCACCACTACAAGAAGTCCTTGAGCTGATGGGTACTGCAGCACACCTCCGCGTGTTTTCTCATGCATTTAATGAAAAGAGTATAGCTGTCGTTGCCGAAGAAGTACAGCGCGGTGCACAGACGTTTGAAGGAGTGCTCTCTGCTTCAGCAGTTACAGCCATCGCTGAAAATAACACGCTATGGGAGCGACTGCAGACCCTTGCTGCTGCTGAAGACGCCAATCTTCGTGTCCGCACTGATGGTGTCCCACTTGCGGCAACGATTGCAGATAAGACAGTTATTCTACTCCTTCGTGATAAGCACGGGGTTGTGCAAGCCTCACTTGAGAGCCAAGACGACAATGTGTATCAGTGGGCAGTTGAAACACACGAGCACTATCGACGAACGGCAGTCCCTTTTGATTCTGGACAATTTAGCGACTCTGTTGCATCTTCACCCTGACAGCATCTGATATTCCCCAGATTCTACCGCGGGATGATCGCAGGCCACGTTTTTTGACATCAACCCCTCTCGAAGAGTTGCCTGAGTGTGAGGGGAGTACCGAATAGGCGGCCCCGTGGGCACCTCGCATCGAGAGACCCCTGTAAGTTCGGACAGAATAGAGGTTGAGCAAGGCCTCACTGGAAGCCATGCCCTTTCCCTCAGTGACGAGGAGTGTATTAATTTAATCTGATTTAAATTGACTCAGTTCGTGAACTGTCTTGAGCTCAAGCCTTGAGGTACTCTCCCTCACTATCTGTCGATTTCCTTCGCTCTCCCTTGGAACTCTCTCCAGGTGCAAGCCCAAACGGACGATCACGCGAGCGACTCTCGACGAGTAAAATATACATCGCCTGACTCCACTGAAGATTCGAGTTCCACCGAACTTCGCCAGTACCGTTAATCCGTTCAGGAAGCAGGCCTGCAGCAGTCGTCCACTCGTGTGCATCTTCGTATATATAATCGTCTACCGCGCCTGGATCGTGATTGCTCATCCAGCGTGCGATATCTGCGTACGCCTCACACAGCGGCCATCCTCCATCCTCAACCCTTCCCGTTGGAGTATAATGGTCGCCAGGGTACCGTCCAACGCAATCGGTCTCGTTTGCAACCCATGGCTCCTCATTTGCGAGAGATAACGTGGCCGAAACTGGCTCGGCGCTAGCATCAGCAACATTCCACGGCCAAACCGTCATGAACGATGCTGCATCCGGACGACTGTCAGCTGGTGGGTCGGAGTGGGTCTCTGGACTATCGGCAGTAACGAGTGCGTCCCCATATGGGGTCGATTTGAAGCAATACTTTTTGAAGTTCCCTGCCCAAACATTGGCCATTTTTTCACACCGGTCTGCAAAGTCCGCGTCGCCATATGCTTCTGCGAGCTCGCTCATTGCACGGAGGCCAGCAATTGCAGATGCGCTGCCCTCTGTGCTGTGTCCCCAGATCTCCTCCCATGGGTCCTGATGCTTCTTTGGGAAGCCATATCCGTTATCATATGACAGGAGGAACTCTGCTGCTTGTCGGGACATGTGATAGTAATCAGCTAATAAGTCCTCATCACCAGTCTCTTGCCAGACTAACCAATGTGCGTATATTGGCCCCCCGACCTGATCTAGTTGAAGTGCACGCCAGTGTGGCTCGCCGGTGACATAATAGTTCTGCCACCAGGTCCCTCGTCGGTTGATGTTTCGATCATCAACAACATCATCAGTGATTTGATTTTCATCAAACCATCGGAGAGCGCGTCGCGCTTCACGCTCTGCCCCAGCAGCAATCAATGCTTGAGTGATGATTACCTGATCGCGTGGCCAGATGAACTTGTATGTCATGTTCGTCGGTTTAAATGCGCCTGCAATGATCCCACAGCAGCCATCTTGTGCACACTTCATAGCTGTCAACGAACGCTTGTACAGCCCATTAACAGCAGCGTCGTCCGTCGGTCCACTTGACACCGTTTCGTGCCACTCTTGCCATGCCTCTTCGAACGACCTCTGTTCTGCCTCGTATCCTTGATCAAGCAGTGTGAATGCATGTTCTATCGCTGCATCCATTCCATACCCAAACCCAACACTGGTCAGCCATGACGCTGTCTTTGTTTCGCCGGCATACACTCCAACGCCGGCGTCAAGATTACCCTTAGCCTGCGCACTCTCATCAATGAAACCAGTATTTTCTTGATATATATCTGCCCAAGCGCTCTGTCTTGGACCCGATGAAATACCAGTATGACCAATTCTTCGACCATCAAACCCCTGCTGGCCACTATGTTCCTGTGCAAGGGCTAACCACCTGTTGCCATCGGTCGCAACGATGCATTCGACGCCGTTGTGCTCTCTAACGAATGCCTCCTGCACCGCATCCGGGTTTTGATGGCTGTGACCATTGATCCCGAGATTCATGACTGTGTAGAACGTCCGCTCTGCAACTGTCTCGAATTCCGCAGTTGTCTGCATCAGCACCCCGCAAGTATCAATACTTGCAACGACTTGTTGTGTGATTGTTCCATTTGATCCAGGCTCCTCGAAATGATTTTCAAGTGTGATCTCAGGAACTTGACTCGATGTGTAGGAGATGTCGCTCTCAATTGCATCGTCTCGATTATCTAGTGTATGTTGCTGGTCTGCATTCCACGCGAGTGTATGCAGATCATAGAACAACTCAACATCCGAGCGGAACGCCGATGTCTCTTCGATGAGAGCTCCATGACGACCCGCCTCAGCATCGTCATACCGGTTAGCCGTTAGGAGAACGTTTGCACCATCGCTGTGTGGTGCGCTGAGAATCGCATCCTTATCGCTTGGCACGTCCGGAGCATTCGACTCAATAGGCATGTAATATGTATCATTTGCGGGCGAATAAACCCGGGGCGACCATGCACTCCTACTGCAACCCGTCCTATGAAATAGTCTTGTTAACCTCATCGTATTGAGCGCCGCGTTTGATTGAGCTTGACATTTTCATCGGATGTCAAAGCGGATACTCTGACTCCGACGCTTGAGCCGCGAGAGCCGACAGCTGTCGGGTTCGAGTTGCAAACGGTGATGATGACTGACTGAGTGACTTGCAGTGTAGTGGCTGGCAGTCACAGGTGTTGTCAGACATGGGCTGCCGGTCAATCAGGCGCTTCGACTCAGGGTGACTGACCCGTAAACGCCCGCGACTCGATATCGAGTTATATTGGGAGAACTCAAGCCAACTCGAGTCGGGGGAAGATGCAGTGAAGCTGCTGATAAGCCTCGGGCCGGGCGGAAAATGGATTCCCCTATGATGACAGGAACGAGAAATTCTCGAACCACTTGATTTCGTTGCCGCTGAGATTCACCAGTGTGAATTATTATGACTGTCATGAATTCGAATAACACTGTTCTGTGGATAACACTCGAGCCTTGCGCATGCATCTTGGTGATGTTTCACCTCTCGTTATTCATGACCACCGTTATGTTGACATGCAAACTCAGAACAGTTGTTGGCAATGTGGTGATGTTGTTGAGTGCGAGGGTGCGGCCGGATCTCTCTTAGACGCTGAACTTCAGCAATAAATCCTTCCGAACTCACTGAATCCTCATAACTCTCTCTCTGGGGCTTTCGCGATTTCGAGTGACGCCGGGTCGTCATGTGACTCGGCAAAATAGTTGGCTTCAATATTTCCCGCGCTTTCTAAGGTCGTGATCGTCCTGTCCCAATCGCGTTCGCCACCGCCCAAATGTTCGACCGTACCCGAACAGGAACATCCGATGCTCCATCTGACTCGAACTCGACCGTGGCAGAAATCAACTCTTGATCACCTGATATGAGGTCTCTACCCCCTATCTGCCACGGAATGTCTCGGCCAGCACCTCCGCGCGCGGGTCGCGGTTGGTGTCGGACTGCGTCAGCGCGTTGATCAGGCCGCCACAGTTCTGTTTCTGGAGGCGCGACTGACAACACGAACATGGAGTCGCGTCCGTCCTTGACGTCTCCGACGCTCCACCGGAGGTCATCACACGTGCCGAGTCTTCGATGAACTCCTCTTTGACTTCCTGAAGCGTGTCTGAGCCCTTCTCGTCGTTGATGATTCGGCATCCGCGCGGGTGTTGTTCGCCACGCCGCTCTGGTAGGGCTCGCTGCCCAGGTAGAGTCGATGTCGAACTTCGCCGTGGCGAGCCGCAATGGCCGATCTGCGACGACACCCAGGTTTGAGGCCGGCGAGGAGAGAGACGACCGTCATCGGTGTGTTCGTGCCGACAAGAGCCAGCGTAGCGAACTTTCATGCGTGGGCGTAGTTGCGACCGACCTTCGTCCCCAAATCTATTCGGAGATCTCGCCGTACTCGTACTTTCCGAACCACAGCCACGGCGTCACGTCGATGGCGACCGCGATAGTGTCACCGAAGTAGTCGGACTCTTCGTCAAGTAGGCAAATCATCGACTTGTTCGCCGCCAGAAACATCGACATGATCTCCCCCCGGTTGGACTTCGAGACGTGGATGAGGAAGTCCCGGCGTTTGAGTGATTCTCCGCCCCACATCCACGGCTTTCCCTCAATCAACTCTTGGGTGGTCTCCATGGCCGCGCTGTGGAGGTGGGCGACATCAAGGGGCTTGAACATCACATTCTTGTCGTGGGAGGTGTTGCCGGCGCGTTTGAACTGGAAGAACTTCAGTGCCTTCTGCTGGAGATCGCGTGACCCCACTCAGAGGCCAGCACCGGCGGTGGCGGCACGTCGCGCTTCGTTCCCCTGACCTGAACTCGATCACATCGTCTTGGGGTTTGCCGAAGCACGGCTTCGGAGAGCTTTGAAGCCAGTCACTCCAGATGAAACCAACGTCAAGAAACAGACAGAAACGCCGAATTCGGAGCACTGACAAACGAACAATAACCGGCAAGGATTCCGCAGTGTCCCGGTCGGTCAGACTGAATAAAGTAGCCCATATTGCCAACAACTGATAAGATTGAATCACTGTAAAGAACCGGCACCCGTAGAAATAGCGATCAAGAGCTCTATCGTATCACAGTAGAATCATCAGTAGAGTCGATGCTGGCTTTTTTATCCAGCATCGTGAGATATTGCTTATGTCTTTAGATAAACAACGACGGAAATTATTGTCCGTCTTAGGGACTGTATTCACAACAGGATTAGCAGGTTGTTCCAGCCAAACACGGAGTGCCAGTGATGAAAACACCGCCGAAGCACCTGAGTCAGACACGCCTAAACAGACCGACACAGGAGTCAGCGAAACAACCGACACACAGACTGAAGCGAACACAAATACAGAGGCTGAGCCGACGGCGAGCACCGAAATCGGGACTCAGATGAGTTCAGAGACTGAGACTGAGACACAGTCAGAGGTTTCGCTTGTGATTGACAATGTAAGCTTCCGTGCATGGGAGGTTACGGAGGATGAGAGTGGGTCGGTGGCACCGCTTGAAGAACAAAACCCGACCCTGACGCTTGAAACCGGCCAACGATATATTATCAATAATAATGGTTGGAGTTCTCACCCGCTCGCTATTCGAGCGACTGATGACACGCCGCTACTCTCGCAATCATCCGGTGGCACATTTGTAGACGATAGTGCTGTTAATTGGGTCGATAATGATGATACAGTCGCATTCACTTTCACTGACACACTGGCAGATGAGGCTGCATATTATATCTGTACAGTCCACTCCTCAATGCAGGGTGATATTGAGTCAACATAACCGATTCACTCATCAACACGGCGCGGGCCACAGAACTGTGGGGCATACACTTCAGATACGAAACGTTTCCACACTTCGAGTAAGCACATGCACTTGCTGTAAAAATTAGAAATCATCCAACCTGGATTGTGTTGACGGGAGTTGATCCTTCTTATCTGCACCGAGAAGCCGGGGGAGTGCGGTGTCAGCAAACGTTAGTCCGATTACTAACACGATCGGGGCAAAAAACAATCCATAGAACCCCAGAACGACTGGACCAAAAATATACGCGAGCATTAATAATCCAACGTGCGTCCGCTTCCCACTCAAATACGGTCGAAGTACGATATCCGGAATCGTATCAACGACGACAATTGCCAATAGCAGAAATCCACCAAGATAGACTAACAACACATTCTCGCCCTGCAAAATGACCGGCACTGATCCAAATACTGCCAACGGGATGTATACAATTTTCATTCCAATCACTGGAATTAAACTCGCAATGCCAGTAAGCGTGCCAGACAGGACTGGATATGGGACCTCCGCAGGGTCCGGTGCGACGACATTGTAGCTCATAAATACGATGACACCGATGAGTGAGATGATTATCACATTGAGTAGATTTCCGAACAGCACTGCCTCCAGTTCTCTATCGGCCGCTTGAAAGAACTCCCGGGCAACATCTTCATCGTCAAACCGAAGCAACCAGTCACGGAATGCGCTTCCCTCGATGAGTAGCAAGTATGTGATAACTGTAATAATGAATGTATTGAGTATCAATCCACTCGCCAAGCTTGTCGCAAATGCCACATTCTCAATTCCAAACTGAATAAAAGCATCCAACTGTCCGGACTGGTACGCACTCACAATCCCATCGATCGTTGGAGCTGGCAACTGATTGACGCCCTCAAACTGAGCAACACTATCCGGAAGCGACTCAACGACAGGGTATGTTTGGACAAAATCACGGATCTCAATCGCCAGCAGAATAATTGTATAACCAAGAAGCAGAATAAACGGGACAACGAGTGATCCGATGGTTACCAGTGCACTCAACTGCTGAGGAATGTCAAAGCGTGCAATTCGGTGATAAAATCTCCGTGATGAGTAGTATAAAAAAATAGAGATCGTGAATGCAGTAATGAATTGAGACACGAGAAAGCCTATGACTCCAGCAACGGCAGCGCCAAACCCCGCAACTAGCAGACGCTTTTCATTCATATCATGTAGCCGTCGCTGATCACAAATAAAGACTGATTATCAGCTACAATACTGTCCAACATAGCCGAATATTGGTGATGTATAATATAGAGTTGGTCAACTGCCTCGGGGCCAAGTGGTTCGAGAGACTTCGTCTCTCGTCATCACGGAAATCTTCGATTTCCGTACAACCCCGAGGCTTATCAGTGGGCTCCCGCTCTCACTGCGTAGCGCAGTCGGTCGAAGGTGACCATTTGCGTTCACTGTCCCTGACTTCAGAGCCAGTTGACTGGTGGCTCGCTCAGCACCAGACGTGAGCCGGTGCTGAGACGCCATCCGACGTTTCGGGCAGCGTTGTCATCTGCGTGTAACTCCTTTCCGCATTTCAGACACTCAAATTCGTCACCATCACGGTTATCTTCGTGAGTAAAGCCACATTCAGAATGACTACACCGTTGACTCGTGTACTGTGGCTTCACATCGTCCACGTCAATCCCGTACTCTTCGGCTTTGTATTCGACGTGGCGTTGCAGTTCACGAAACGCCCACTGCTGGAGTTTTGAGCCGTTTGAGATACGTTTGCGTATGGTTAAGTTCTCGAATGCAATTGCTGTACAGTCGTTCTCAACAGCTTCTTGAACAAGGGCTTTTGAGACTCTGTGGAGGTAATCAGCACTCCACCGAGCGAACCGTGAGCCAATACTTTTGATAATGAGGTGTGCCGAACGAGTACCTGTCTGTTGTAGATCTTCACGACGACGTTCATACTCGTTGCGTTTGTGATTGAGGGAGTCTGCATTGCCAAAGAACGCTCCCGTTGACGTGACCGCAAGGTATCCATCCACGTTCAAATCGACACCGAGAACCACTCCGTTCTCGGATGCTTCGTCGGTAGAATCAGGTTCAACTTCTTTCTTCACGGCGACGTGGAGGTAGTACGTGCCATCACGCTTGTGGAGCGTTGCTTCGCCTTTTTTCCATTCGTCTGTCCAGTACTCCTCAGACGGCGTTCCTTCCTTGTTGACTGGTGTGACGTATTCGGCAGTCACACGGTCGTCAACGGGAGCGAGAGATACGTGGTCGTCGTTGTATGTGATTGTTCGACCGTTGTAGACGACGACTGTGCCTTTGAACTCGGGTTTGCTGGCTTTTTCACCGTCTTCGATGAGACGGTCTTTGCAGTTGCCGAGTGCTGTGGCCGCAAGGTTGCGGGCACTCTGGACAAGACTGGATTGCAATGAGAGGGCCTCACGAGCACCAGAATACGTTTGCTCGTGGAGTGTATTTTTTGTGTCCGTGATTTCGGAGGGGTTGTCGCTCCGTGGTCGGCGACATGTTGAGTCGCTTGACGGAATTGCTTGAACGTCTCATCGAGAACACTGTGTTTGTCCTCGGGAACGTGAGCTTTCTGTGGATGTTTCGGACAACCTCCATATTTCATCAGTATAGTTATAGATAGTTGAACTGATATCTTATATTGGGAAGTCGGTTGGCTACCAAGCGTGGAATGTGGCACGGAGTGTCGGCTTCCTCCTCAGGGTCAAGCCCCAAGGTATTCGCCTTGATTCTTGATGAAATAGGCTGTTCGGTGGATCTGTCATTGAGTCTTCCATAACAGATATCGATTTACGTGTATAGTCTACAGTATCTCACATGAGTGAATGGACAGATCTGACACAGACAGTTGACCAAGATAGCCCAACACTGCCTCCCCTCCATCCTGACCCGGAGTTTGAGGATTTTGCCGTGCTTGAAGAGGACGGATATAATTCGACGATCCTGCATCTTGAGACACACTGTGGAACTCATATGGACGCCCCGACACATTTCCTCTCAAAGGATACATACCGAACAATTGACGAGATCACTGTCGATGAAATGATTGCTGAGGGAGTGATTTTAGACTTTAGCCATAAGAATCCCAACACAGCAATCACTCGAGCGGAACTCGAGACAAGGGCACGCGAGCATAACCTATCGCAGGGTGATTATTTAATCCTCAATTGCGGGATGAAACCTGCCAGCACCGAACAGTATCTACAGGAATTCGTATACCCAGAGGAAGAGGCAGCTGAATTTATGATCGAAAAAAACATCGCTTGCTTTGGCATTGATGCTCTTTCGGCTGATAAGCCAGGAGCTGACTTGGATAATCATCACGTCCATTTCACCTTACTCCCCGAAGATATCTTAATTATTGAAGGGATTGCCAATCTTTCATCTGTTAGCCCCGGCCGGTATGACATCATTTGCACACCGATTCCGTATGCAAACCGAGATGGTTCTCAGGTCCGTCTTCTGGTGAAACCAAAGAGTGCATGAGTTCCCCCAATATTTTTACTCTGATAGCTCTCTTTGGACCGCGTCGTAACATATCACCCTCATCTTCACCGTATGTATAAGCGGTACAAGAGTCGTTATTTCCGTAATGATAAAGCGCGTCTCGAACCATTTGACTCTGAGGCACTCCGCACCAACAGACATTCAACAGCATCGACAGTCGTTTCGCTCGGTGAAGTCGACTACCTCCACTGGCGAAAGCACTCGTTCAAAAAGCTGTTGAGAACTGCTGTACGGCGATGACGTTTGAGAGTCTGAAACACGAGATTATCTCTCGAATAGCTCAAACTTCCAGCAGTGGGCGTTCCGTGAACTTCAGCGTCACGTCGAATACAAAGCCGAGGAATACGGTATCGAAATGGACGATGTGGCTCCTGCATGCACAAGCCAACGGTGTAATCACGGTGCGGATTCACGCATGAGGATAATCGAACTGGTAATGAGTGTGAGTGTTCGAGTATGGAAAAACAGTCATACAGCGATTACAATGCCACTCGCAACATCGGGTGATGTCTCGTTCATATTCAGCATTGACTCACGTCTGGTGCTGAACGGGCTACGAGGCAACGGGCTTTCGATTCAGGGACATTGGACGCTTATAATCGTTTCGACCAACCAAGCCACTCGAGAAGGGCAGGAGTCCACTGACAAGCCTCCGATTCGAACAGAGATTACAAACGTGATGACGAGAATCGGAGATTCTCGAACCACGTCACCCCGAAGCGATTGAGGTGTTTTTTTTAGTTTGCGTAGACGTACTCAGCTCCAGATGGCCGGGTCGTAATGGCCGATACAAGAATAAACGAGAGTAAACTCACAACGGAACCGACAAATCCGTAATGGAGACCCATCGTGAGAGAACTCGGGAGCACGTTCGTGACAAATAACACCATCAAACCAGCACCGAGGAGCATAGAGATAACCGCAGCATCGCGGGTCGCATCTGACCAGACCACTCCAAGCAAAAGCGCAGGTGCGGTTGCAGCGAATCCAGCAACAGCAAATGAACCCAATGTAAAAACACCGGCAGGGCGTGCGAATGCGAGGCCAAGTGCGAGCGTGAGGAGAGTCACGAGTACCGCTTGTGACACCCGCACCTCTCGTTTGTCACTTGCCTCAGGTTCGATGTATCTTCGATACACATCTCGCGAGACCATTGAGGAAAGCGATAGCAACACCGAGTCAGCGGTCGACATCAAAGCTGCGACACCAGCGGCAAGTGCAACGCCAAATATCGTTGGTGTCGTTAACTGCTCAATCATTAGTGGAATAGCGTAGTCAGCATTTGGCGGGTCAGCAATGAAGCCAAGCGACCAGACGCCAAGCCCAGCGGCCAAAAAATAAATTGGGATTGACACCAGTGGAAAAAGGTATGCAGATTTTCTGAGGATATCTGTGCTCCGTGCCCCAAGATACCGCTGATACACCTGTGGGTACGCTGGGACACCAAGAACAAAGAAGCTAGCAAATGAGAGGATATAGATGGGAGTCCATGTGCCTGTCGGCCCAGGGAGCGTAAACACAGCGCTTGACGAAGCAGCAGTCACTCGTGAGACAATGGCATCTCCACCAACGGTCACGAGCACGAAGCCAAACGCGCCAGCCAGGGTGATTAGCATCACCGTTCCCTGAATCAGATCCGACCATGCAACTCCCCGCATTCCTGCGATGTGGATATAAATGAACATAAATGTGCCAATGAGTAGAACCGCTGCCTGATACGGGAGATTCAGGAGAAGATCAAGTGCAATTGCACCACCGATGATCTGTGTTGCAACAAATGCTGTAAGAAACACGATTGAAATGAGTAGATAGATTATCCCAACGAGTGGAGACTCATATCGCTTCTCAAGATATTCAACTGGCGTCAGCACATCAAGCTTCGTTCCGAGCCGGTTAACACGCGTCCCGATGAGTCCGAAAAACAGCGCGTACAATGGTGCGGTCAACGCAACAAACCCAAATACACCAGCACCACTCCCACGAGCAGCAGCACCAACACCGAAGAAAGTCCACGCTGAGAAAATCGTCGCAACAAGCGTGAATGTCAGCACAATTGTTCCTAATCCACGGTTAGCAATGTAGTAATCAGCTGGATTGTACTCAGTGCGCCGGGCAGCATATCCTCCAACGCCGAGCAATCCAGCGAAATATAATCCGACCACAATCGTCGTTGAGATCATCGGTCGTTCGCCTCCGTACGGGCCTCACCAACCGCGAAATCATCAATGAGAACAACCGTCCCGGCATACAGTAATACGGAGACACCAGCAACCGTCCAATACCACTGTGGCAGTCCAAGTGCAAATGATGGCGATCCGCCGAGCATGAAAGTATGGCCAATGAACAGCGCGGTCATCACACTCAATACGGTACCGCTCTTTCGTCCAACACGTTTTCGAGCCATTTTCTTGAGAGGTATCTAAGAGAACAATCGTATTAGACAGATATATACACATCGGCCAACTGACACGCGTGTTATCTTTTTATTCCGCCAGAGATGGCTATGACAAGCTAAGGGTCGACTTCCAGCGTGGAGCCTCATCCGGCGTTGTATCATGACTCTTTTTGGATTCATGTACTGACCCACGAGAGTTGCACTATGTCGAGTGTTATCCACCAGCCACGACGGTCCCGGCAAGCTTTCTACAGTCTGACGAGCAGTCCGGCGCACAGGGCACCAACACAACACTAGCCCAGTGTGATTTAATCTCCTTAGCTGTGGTTCGTGGCTCGATTTCTACTCGATTACGTCATCAGTCGAATGAGATGCGCGTTCTGCTTGCTTTAGCAGGATACAGGCACTCATCCCCGTCTTCAAGCAGCGACCGCGAGTCGGGGCGGGATACAGCGTCCACAGTGAGCTGTGGTGTGCGAACCGCTTCGCGATTCGCCAACGCCGTGATAACTGTTCAGGCAGTTCCACACGTTTCGTCTTTTCTGTGTCACGACATGTAGCACGTTGTTTCCCACATCTCCGTTGTGTTCAAGCGCGCACCATCAGTCTCAAGTGTCAAACAGGCAGAAGTGCGATACACCGACTCCGAACCACCCAAGCAATTCGCCTGTGGAGTCTGGAGCCGCTGTGTCCACTTGACAAACTCCAGCACAGAAACAGCAAGCGCTGTCCTCAACAGGCGAAGCGAGAGCGCGGTCGTTCACAGCTCTGTTCTGCTCCCTGGCTTCCTGATCGTGGGTGTATTCCGTTTGGATGCAGTGTCTGAGTGCGATCGGCACTGATAATTCTGACAGCCCTATTGGTGGCGTACCGACAATTCCCTCGTCCGCTTAGTCACTTCTGTGCCCTGCTCGTGCCGCCTCATGAGCATGTGTATTATGCCCACGTTCGATGCTTCGGTAAGTCACAACTGGAATCCCTTCAGTATATCTTCGGATCCGATCAACGCGTCGACGAGTGATCCGATCACCAGAAGTTGCTGGCTGTGATGGATCGACGGTTTGAATCACGTCATCTGCATCACCATGAATATGAAGCGATCTTGGACTTTCTGTACGCTCTGCGAGTTTGCGAGTCGCTTCAACGAGTGCCCGATATTCCAAATGTGCACTCGAAATGAAGGCATCAATTGGAATTGAGCCTGTATAGAGCGTTGCTGACCCATTCTCAAACACGTATCCGACTGCCGCTGACCGTGGAGTTGCATTGTCTTCTGCATACAATATACTTGCATCAAAATATAGCAGCAGTGGAACCGACCAATCCTCCGACGTGGACATAGAGACATAACTATATACCAAAACAAAGCCTCGTCGGCTACGGGTCATCATATCAAATGCGAGCGCACAGTATCTTCATCATGAGTGGATATATTCATCAGTTCTCAATATTCTGACCTGTCCTCATGATCGCACACACAATCAAGTGGATGTCTCGTTTGTGTCGACCTCTGAGGTAGCGAAATCCGCGTCACTTGGGGCTCATATTGACATCCTCCTCTGGAGGAATACTGAGAGTGGGATATAATGGTTTGCAGTCTATACTTCTGTCTGAAGTTGGAACCCTTGGGAGAGGTCATGGGGGTAGACTCCGGGCTGTGCCACCCAGGTAGGACTCGTGTATCCACCTAAATCAGGTATCGACTCGGAGCTACGTTCGTTGTGTCGGGACAGATATTCTCTGCGTTCACGTCGGCGTTGAATACCGAATCACACGACTCGCAGACATACAACCCGCGTCCGACACGCCGGCTATTGTCTTTCTTGCTGCAGATGCCACAGATCTCGCTCGTATCGTGTTCGGCCACTTCTAAGACCTCAATATGCTTGTCCTTCTTGATTTTCGCCTTGCCGGTAAGAATCGATGTGAGGCGGTCAAACGCCCACCTGTGCAAGTCAAGATTTCCGTGCTTTCCCCTGCGTTGAAAATGAACGGAGGTTATTCTCGTGTCTCGTCAGAGGCTTGAACGAGAGTCAACGCTGAATCCTATCCGTTCACGGGTAGATAGCCAAAACTCGCGTTTCTTGTAGAGATTAGAATTGAGACCGGTGGAATATCCAGTCCTGCCGGGGGCTATGTCATGGGTTACTGAGCGACGGCACGCATCCACGGCCTTCGTAATATTGCGCCTATTTTACACAATCACAAACTTGTCGATATCGAGTTAGTTCTAAACTATTCTTGATCATGAAAGCCAAGAAACCCAGCATGAAACATAACATAGGTACATGTGTCATTACTGTCTATCAGATGACCAATTCTGTATTTAAATTGCTCCCATGATTAACAATTTGAACACACCGCGTCTCACGGTCACGAACGGTCGCAGTCTCCCAAATCTGAGCAGAGTGATACACTTGACCCGCTTCACATGTCCATCAAAACTGCAATGAGAGCACGACATGTCAACAAGCGACCGGGTCAACCGCCTCGGGTCAAATGAAGTGGTTTGAGACGGAGAGCGTCTCGTCATCACGGAAATCCTCGATTTCGCAAGACCCTTTCGCATCCGCCTCGTGCCGCCTGTGAAACACTTCAGGGCAGTTGGTTCGAGAATCAGAGAGTATTCTCGTCACGTCACAGATTGCCGTTCAGAGGCACACACTTGTTGAGAGACCCTGACACAAGGATGAGAAAGTCTGATGTCAGACGGTCTTATTCTCGGTTTCAGCACCGGGGAGATGGCAAAAATTCCCAGGAAGGAACGCTTTATGACTCACAAATACTCATATTCTTCAATGAGTACACGTCGGAAACCGACGGGAATTCCTCGCGAGCAATTCGCGTTCGAGTACCAACCTGAGACTGATCAACAGTTCGCGAACGCGCTCGCAAAGGCTCGGTCCGACAAACGGCTCACGATTGACGATGGGATTGAACTGTTAACCACCGGGACGGATTGTTTAGGTATCGACCCAACACGTAAAGAGCAGGTACTTGAAGCGGCAGACCGCCGTCGAGAAGCAGTCGTTGGGGATGAAGTCACATTCATTGCAAATCTAAATAACAATGTCACGACCGCGTGTAACACTGGATGCCTGTTCTGCAATTTCAAAGACCGCTCTGAGAAGTTCCGCAGTGCAAACACTGAGACCCACGCTGGATTTACGAAGACACCCGCAGAGTCGCGTGAGACTGTCACCGCTGCCGCCACTCGGGGCATTTATGAGGTGTGTTCAGTGTCTGGACTGCACCCAGCGTTTGCGCTTGATGCCGAACATCGTGAAATCTTAGAAAATAGCGACCGGAATGACTTGAACTATCGTCCTCCAGATGCATATGACGTTAATCCACAGACGTACACAGATCAAATTTCGGCCATGAATATCGATGGCGTCCATGTGCACTCAATGACACCTGAGGAAGCTTACCATGCAAAACGTGGGACTAATTGGGACTACAGTGAAGTGTACCGTCGCCTACGGAGAGCAGGGTTGGACACTGTCCCAGGAACTGCCGCGGAGATTCTTGTTGATGAAGTGCGTGAGGTCATCTGTCCAGGAAAGATTAATTCGAGTGGGTGGGTGAAAGCAATGGAAGCCAGTGCCGACGTGGGACTTGGCATGACGGCAACAATTATGTATGGTCATATTGAAAATGAGGCACACCGCATCAAACATCTCGATCGAGTGCGTGACCTGCAAGACCGGACGGGAGCAATTACTGAGTTTGTTCCGCTCTCATTTGTTCATCAACAAACACCGCTATTTGAGCGAGGAATGCTCGAAGGTGGTGCGACAGCCGATGAAGACGAACTGATGATTGCTGTCTCGCGACTATATCTCGATAACATCGATCATATTCAGTCGTCATGGGTGAAGTACGGCGACGAGATGGGATTAAAAATGTTGAACTGTGGAGCGGATGATTTTATGGGAACGATTCTCTCTGAGGAGATAACGAAACGTGCTGGTGGTGGGTTCGGGCAATTCCGCTCGTTCGGCGAATACGTCGACATGATCGACGCAATTGGTCGTGTCCCAGTTGAACGTTCGACAGACTACACAAAGCGCCGGCGTATCGACCCCGCATCCCCACCGTTTGGTCCGACAATCGCTCCACGCGCCGATGGGACCCCAATGCTCAAGTAGTCAATCGCTAGCAATTGAGCGAAATTTCGTTCCAACCGTATTATCGCCTCTTATCACCTGCTGAACGCGAGGAGAGAGCCATGCATCATTGAGGTACGATTCGTAAACAGGAAGTCGCTCTCGAAGAGGAACACCCGCTTCGCTTGCGATGTCCTCAAGTTCGCGCACTGCTGGCCACGCGTAATCTGGATTGATATGGTCGGTCGTTACCGGCGAGATGCCGCCAAGGTCATCAATACCACAATCAAGCAGATCGCGCACTGGGGCCAGATTCGGTGGTGATTGAATCGATATCTCTGCTGGGAGGGTTGCTCGTGCCATCGCCGTCACCCGACGCATGGTTTCCGTCGATGGTGACCCCTCTTGCCATCGCTCATTATTGGATACTGGCTGAATAATTACTTCCTGAATATGGTCGTATTGGTCATGTATCTGCGCGATTGCCAGCAAACTCTCAGCACGATCACGCCACTGCTCACCAATTCCAACCAAAATACCTGTGGTAAAGGGGATTTCGAGTTTACCAGCGGTTTCTAATGTGTGGACTCGCTGGGTCGGTGATTTCGCTCGTGGGCCTTGGTGTGCTTGCACATCTGCAGTTGTTTCCAGCATGACGCCCATTGAGGCGTTTCGCTCCGAAATCAAACTCATCTGCGCGTGTGTCTGGTCGCCCGGATTCGAATGTGGAAGGAGTCCAGCATCGAGTGCGATGTCGCATGCCTCAGCTAGATATTCGTGAATCGACCCATGCCCCAACTCATCTAATTGGGCGTGGATCTCGTTGTAACGATCATCGGGGTCATCACCGAAAGTGAATAGCGCCTCTGTGCACCCAGATTTGACCCCTCGTTCGACAATTTCTCGAATGTCTGTCGGCGTCAACAGCGAAGCTTGGCCGGGCGGATCATAGTATGTGCAGTATGTGCATGTGTAACGACAAGCAGTCGTCAGTGGAATAAACACATTTTTTGCATAAGTGAGTTCAGTGGCAGGTTCAATATCCGCTGGTCGGACGGTTAATGCTTCATCGATCGCAGTCTCATCAATGCTGATATTAACTGAATCGAAATTCATGGAATAGTATATGTTTGTAGAGTATAGGCTTGGGTATCAACGCCACGATTGACTCTGATAGGCCAACTCCCCATCCTCAGTGAGAGGTAGTCTACTATCGAATCTAACCATTGAGAGAGTTATGTTGGATCAGATATTGCTGAAGATTGCTGTGTCATCCTCACAGAGAGATAAAATGAGTAGCTTAGAGCTTCATAAACGGTGAACTCAACAGAATCGTCCCTTTCCAACTCTTGATACAGAGACTCATCAAAAAATCAAACCAGATCCACGAGTATCAGATAAGATAGTTTACAAATGTTACCCCTGGTGTTCATTCGGGAGAGCGATATGTCTCGAGGCGTGGAAAAAACTCTTCCCTCCGGTTTTGAGTATAAACCCCAACCGAGTTTGGGCAAGGAAGGTTGAAGCCGATCGTCTACAGGCGGAGCAGGCCGAGTGCCTCGTCGCTTGACCCCGAGGCGGCTTACGAGCACGAAACGAGTCACATGGAGGGCTTGAGATGGTATCGACAATCGAATGATTCTCTCGAGTCTGTCTGTCGAACCACTGGTGGTAGTTGATCGAAAACACAGTATGATCTGGGCTGAAGAAAATTAGCAGTATAAACGCGCTTAACCCCCGTTAGGAGCGACCGCGAGTCGAGGACGGATACGGCGTCGCCTGTGAGTTGTGGTGTGCGAATCGTGGAGTGATTCGTCACGTTTTCGCTGTTCAGACAGTTCCACCGACAAGGACTCTCTGTGAGATGCCTCCAACATCTCTGTCGTGTTCAACCGCGACAACAACCGCGTCTCCATTGGGTGTGGTCAAGTGTCGAATATGTGATAATCTCA
>JAQCNF010000188.1 GCA_028275165.1 Haloquadratum sp. | reverse complement strand
GGTCGCGCTGCTCTCCATCCACCGAGAGTCGGGTGATTGCCGTCCGACGCACGTAGTCGTCTGCCACAGTTTCAATGTGATACTATGGCTACTCATAAACAGGTGTTTGTGACAGATACGAACGCGCTCCTCCCCTCCCTACTCGCTCCCTTCGGTCGTTCCTTGAGGAAGGGGAATCCGCGCTACCGCTTCAGTTGAACATGAGCAGAAATAACTCCCTCCGCAACTGGTCAAACCGAAAGTTCATCTCGAATCCCACTCGTTCTGATGCCGAGAGTCCACAATGAATGTAATTATCAGTGATTGCTGGGACACTCAAAGGAAAGAAAACGGTTAAACCCTGCCAGAGGGTGTTGGCGAGTATGGCTGGAACGATTGAAGTTCTTGTCCCCGGTGGGGAAGCTAACCCCGGTCCGCCGTTGGGGCCAGAGCTTGGACCGACTCCTGTGGACGTACAAGAAGTCGTGCAGAATATCAATGATGAAACAGCAGCATTCGATGGGATGGAAGTTCCTGTTACTGTCGAATATGACGATGATGGCTCATTTGATATCGGCATCGGTGTACCGCCGACTGCCGAGTTGATCAAAGATGAAGCTGGCTTCGATACAGGCTCAAGTGAGCCACAGAAAGACTTTGTTGCTGATATGAATGTTGATCAAGTGAAAAAGATTGCTGAACAGAAATCCTCTGACTTACTTTCTTATGATTTGTTCAATGCGGCCAAAGAGGTCGTTGGAACCTGCACCTCACTCGGGGTCACAATTGAAGGGAACAACCCGAGAGAGTTCAAACAACGAATGGAAGCAGGCGACTACGACGACTTATTTGAGGAATAAAACCAAAGCCAATATCAGGAGAGCAGCTATTTAGAGACCTCAGTATTATATCCAATTGCAGCACTACTGAGATAATTGCACTGATCAGTTGGACCTGGACCGGCCTCAAACATATGGCCGAGATGCCCGCCACACATGCTATAAGTAGTCGGCTCGTTGCATACCGTGGCGAGTATCGGTCTCAAGTTCTACTGCATCAAAATTTGCGTCGTTAAGTGATGGCCATCCGGTTCCTGAGTCAAATTTAGCAGTTTGTAGGTGCTCAGCCCCCTGTCCTCAATGAGCGACCGAAGGGAGCGAGTAAGAACGGAAGGAGATACAGAGCCGTTATCATCTATTATACACTCTCCTGTTGCAAACCTACAGGCCCACGAACGGATACGGTTATGTTAATATAATGATTAAACTGTGGTGATAGATAGACACGAAATTGAAGCACACGAAGTCATCAAAGGCGAGGCCAGGGCCACTGGAAATGGTGCTCATGTTCTTGTCTCGAAGGACTGGCGTGGCGCGGACGTGAAAATCGTCCGAACATCCAATTCAGACGAGTAACCCATATTACGCCTACAGGTATCGACTGCGCTCAGCAGAAGCCCAGCGAGAGACACTGGACTATCACCGTAATACCTGTCAGCAGCTCTATAATCACGCGCTCAACGAGTTTGACAAAATGCCTGCATCACCGGGAAAATGGATAGAGACGCCAACGCCTTACTCAAAACCTTCTCTCGTGGATTCGCAAAACGAAAACTGGGACAGTCCGAAGAAATGTCCTCAGAATCGCTCCGCTCTCTCTGTTCACACGTCGGGTGCTTCGGCATTGTGGATGGAAAGCGCGTTCGTGAGAGAGCATCTCACGGGCTGTCAGACGCCGTCTGACACCGTCGTTGAAGCAGGCGAACAGGGGTCTCGTATCTGTGGGGATTGTGAGATGGTTGTGGGCCTGGCGCGGTCGCCGGGAGGATATTCGGCAACAAGCGAGTCTCACGACGGATGGCAGTGATAACGATGTTAATTGTCACAGTCGCCATCCATGCGTTTGAAGAGTTATTTTCGACACACAGAACACGAACGGGATTGCTTACCGCAAATAATGATGTGAAGCGCCTCATTCACAGTCGACTGCCGCTTGGTCTAAGCTAACCGCGATACCAGAGATACTTGTCATATGCTGGCTACTCTTAAGCAACACCCGACCGAAGCATTACTATGGTGACTTCAAGTGCTCCTGGAAAGGTATATCTCTTTGGTGAACATGCAGTAGTATTCGGTGAACCGGCAGTTCCGTGTGCGATTGAGCGACGAGCTCGGGTCTCTGTTAGTGCCCGGGATGATGATCATATTCGCGTGCAAGCCCACGATCTCAGCTTAGACGGGTTCACTGTGGAGTACACTGGCAGCACTGTTGAGCGACCAAATATCGATGTTTCACCTGATCTCGTTGAGGCTGCCATGGGCTATATTGAGGAGGCCGTCGAACAGGCTCGAGACGCTGCTTCCGAACCCACTCGTGGATTTGATATTGATGTCGAAAGTGACATTCCTCTCGGTGCCGGGCTGGGCTCATCCGCTGCTGTAGTCGTTGCAGTCATTGATGCGGCAACTCGCGAGTTGGGTGTCTCACTCCCCCGGATGGAGTTAGCTGAGCGGGCCTACCAGGCGGAATCACAGGTACAACACGGCGAAGCCTCTCGTGCCGATACGTTCTGTTCAACGATGGGCGGAGCCGTTCGAGTTGAAGAAAAGGACACTCATCAGCTTGGGACCCCGAATCTACCGCTGGTAATCGGTTTCGATGGTGGGGCTGGTGATACGGCTGAACTGGTTGCGGCGGTGCGGTCGATGAGAGACCGATTCCAGTTTGCTGCGGAGACAATTCAGACGATCGGCGATGTCGTCAGACAGGGTGAGCAAATGCTGGGACAGACGTCATCCGATACAGCTTACGAACAGGCGAAACTTTCAGAGATAGGAGAATTAATGAACTTTAATCACGGTCTGCTCTCAGCACTCGGCGTATCGACTCGAAGTCTCGACGCTATGGTTTGGGCCGCACGAGAGGCAGGTGCCTATGGAGCGAAATTAACCGGTGCTGGCGGAGGTGGCTGTATCGTCGCAGTTGATCCCACAGCAGAGACGCAACGTGCGCTTGAGTACACGGCGGCCTGTATTGAGACATTCAGTGCAGAACTTGATGATGATGGCGTCCGTGTCGAAGAATCATGACGACTGTCTTGAAACTCGGTGGAAGCGTCATCACTGACAAATCAGAGCCTGAAACGGTTGCGAGTGACCAACTGGAAACACTCATTGTGACACTCGCGACAGAGGCACAGACTGAACAATTGGTTCTCGTACACGGTGGAGGAAGCTTTGGCCACTATCACGCTGATAAGCATGAGATCACCCCAACAGATGGCGAGCGTGATGCCGAGGACATCTTTGCAGTTCACGACGCAATGTGTCGACTCAATCGGCATGTGATTGATATCTGCCACGACCACGGACTTCCAGCCCTTCCTGTTGCGCCACTGTCGAACGCGACTCGTGACTCAGATGGTGACCTGACAATCCAAACAGCGGTCATCGAGCAGCTGCTTACAGAGGGATTTATTCCAGTTCTCTTCGGTGATGTCGTCTCACAAGTATCTGCGGGGGCGACAATTCTTAGTGGTGATGAAATTGTCACATCGCTCGCATCATCACTTGAGGCGGATCGAGTCGGACTGTGCTCAACAGAGCCTGGTGTGTATGATCGACAGCAGAATGTGATTAATAAGATTACCGCATACGAACCTATTAAAGATGCAGTTGGAAGCGCTGAGCAAACCGATGTGACGGGTGGAATGGCAATGAAAGTTCGATCATTATTAGATCTTGAGACAAATTCACACATATTTGATAGTTCACAGCTCGCCGACTTTCTCCAAGGACAATCTGTTGGTACGACGATCTGTACAGAGCAATGACTGATTCCCCTGCAGGTGTTTGATATTGTTCTTTATGTGTCACTGAGTGAGAGATGCAGCCCATCTCTTGCAAATTTAACTGTCCCCATATAGTGAGTAGTGATCTGCTCTCTCATTTGCTGATGGTTCTCCTCGGTGTGTGGATACAAATGAGTGAGATACACCCGCCCCACAGAGATACCCTGTAGCGCCTTGCCAAGAGTTGTCGGTGTCGGATGGCCTGATACGTCGACAGAATCTGGAAATGAACAGTCGTGCACAAGTACCGTCGCATCATCAGCAAATTGGGTCAAGCTATCGGAGGCCTCTGTATCTCCTGAGAAGACGACTTCAGGACCATTTGGACTCTCTGTTGAGGCGACCCGATAAGCCAGGCAATCCATCGAGTGCTGCGTTCGATGCGCTGCAATATCGAATTTCCCAGCGGAGAATTGATGTGGCCCAACCTCTCTGATTCTCAGTGTAACTCGTTCTTCTAGATATGCATACACATCAAAGAGGGAGTTAACTAGCGCTTTCGTTCCTTTCGGCCCGATGATCGAAAGAGTGGTTTCTCCGGCTAACCACCTGGCCTTTATCAGCGGGACCAGATCTGAAACGTGATCCGAGTGATGATGGGTTAATATCACTTTGTTCACTCCCTGATATCCAGTATCTGTGCCCGCAAGTCGATGAAGCACACCGCTTCCACAGTCGACTAACAGTGCATCAGTGTCACTCTTCACCAGATACCCTGCCTGCATTCGTTGAGGGGTAGCCATTGCGCTCCCTGTGCCCAAAAAAATAACTTCCATGTCGTGTCGTACTGACTCAAATGAGTTACATCTATTCTATTCAAATCATGTCTTTGGCTGCAAGTGCTGAGAGGTCGCAAGTACTCACAGTCATGATATCGGCATCAAGAACACCTGGTAATCACTGGTCAGTATTTCTTCGAGTCATTATTTCGACAGGTGGATGCAAACCCGTCCGTGAGAGAGCGTTCCACGGGCTGTCAGACGTCGCCTGATAACGCAAGCAGGAAGCCACACGGGCGTGGCTTTGACACATACTTTATCATAAATTGTTCTCAACATGCTTGATTCAACCCAGACTGATAGATAGAGAATACGATCTCTTTCAGAATCAACTTACCTCCTCACCACATATGAGTCACAATGGCACAAAGCGGACGGGAACTTCTCATTGCCGCCGCTACTCAGGCAGCAGATTCGACCAATACCACCTCCGAAGAGGCGGTGACAGCATATCCTTTTGATCCACACACCGTGACCATCGAAGACAGTGATATCCTCCAGCGACTTACTCCTGCGATTCAGCACTGGTGGGTTGAGCAATTCGGCCGGTATGTGAAAGAAAATGGTGGATTTTTCACCCCTCCTCAGCGGGAAGCAATCCCATTAGTTCAAGACGATACCAACACATTAGTGTGTGCACCAACCGGGTCTGGAAAGACTCTCGCCTCATTCACCGCGATTCTCAATGATCTTTTTATCCAGGATCGAGAACACGGGCTTGAGAATTCAGTTTATTGTCTGTATGTATCGCCCTTACGCTCGCTGGCAAATGACATCCACCGCAATCTCGAGGTCCCATTAGAGGGTGTTCGCGACCGGATGGCAGCCCGTGGTGACGAAGTCACGATTAGACATGCCATTCGACACGGCGACACTGACTCAACAGCGCGACAGCGGATGCTCAAAGAGACACCACACATACTGAATACAACTCCAGAGACACTAGCGATCCTGTTGAATTCGCCGAAATTCAAACAGAAACTCGCAACTGTTGAGTATGTAATCGTTGACGAGATACATAGTTTAGCAGCGAACAAACGTGGGACTCACCTTTCAGTCTCTCTCGAACGACTTGAAGCATTAACACAAACGTCTCCAACACGGATCGGGTGTTCGGCGACAGTTGAGCCACTCTCGGAGATGGCAGAATTTCTCGTTGGGCAGACTGAGAGTGGATGCCCACGCTCATACGAGATCGTCGATACTCGATTCGTCCGTGACTTTGACCTCGAACTTGAGTGTCCGACCGATGACTTGATTCACACGTCCCGGGAAACAGTTCAGCGATTATTTTATGATCGATTGGATGAGCTCATTCAATCACATCGCAACACGATCGTGTTTACGAACACGCGGTCTGGCGCAGAACGCGTCTTAGAAAATCTTCGCAGCAAGAACTCCGATTATGATGAATCCAACTCGGGGTGTCACCATGGGAGTCTCTCAAAATCGCGTCGTCAAGATATTGAGTCATCTCTTAAAGATGGATCAATTGACGTTGTGACGACTTCAACGAGCTTGGAACTTGGCATCGACATGCCACATGTTGACCTGGTGGTACAGATTGGTTCGCCCAAATCTGTGGCTGCTCTGCTCCAGCGAGTTGGCCGAGCGGGTCACCAACTTGGCGAGACTGTTGAAGGACGGGTCATTGCACTTGACCGTGACGAACTTATCGAGTGTGCAGTTATGCTGTCAAAGGCTACGTCTGGATTTGTCGATCGTGTCTTCATCCCGGAAAATCCGCTTGACGTCGCTGCTCAGCACGTCTATGGAATGGCTATCAATCACATTCTTCGAGAGGAGACAGCGTTCAATATCCTCACCAGAGCCTACCCCTACCGGGCTTTTAGCGACGGCCAGTGGGAGACATTGCTTCGGTATCTGACTGCAGATTACGAAGGATTAGCAGATAAAAATGTCTATCCGAAAGTATGGCGTGACCGAAACGATCCACCAAATGGTGAGCATCACCACCCGGAGTTTCCGGTTGGGGAGCCACTCATTGGCAAGCGCGGTAGGATGGCTCGCGTCATCTATATGACAAATATTGGAACAATCCCTGACTCTTTTACCGTCCAGGTAAAAACTCGAGCGGACAACGAGCAGGTTGGGACGCTCGATGAAGAGTATTTAGACACGCTCGAGAAGGGCGACGTATTTACATTAGGTGGACAGCGATTCAAATATCAGTATCGGCGGGGTTCGAAAGTATACGTTGACCCAACAACTGAACGATCGACGGTCCCCTCATGGTTCTCAGAACAACTTCCACTCTCATATGACCTCGGCCAGGAAATCGGCGCGTTTCAGGCCGAATTGAGTGCATCATTACGTCGTGGAGGCAAACCAGCAGTCCGTGAGCAACTAAGGAAACACCCAATAGATGAAAATACCGTCCAAGCCATCACACGGATATTCGATCAGCAAATCAAATATGCTGATCATGAGAGTATCGCAACGGCTGATCGTCTTGTGATCGAGGAAGTGCTCGATCACAACGAGTATAAGCGTCGATTCTACGTCCACAGCCTGTTTGGCCGGCGGTTCAATGATGGTTTCTCTCGACTGGTTGCATATTATTGTGCACAACGAACGAACGCGAACATTCAACTCGCAGTTGCAGACAACGGATTTACCTTGACCATGCCAATGAACAGAAAGGTTCAGTTAGACGATCTCATTGAGTCGCTCTCAGCAGACACGGTTCGCAAAGATCTCAAAGCCGCTCTTGATGGTACCGACCTACTCAAACGCTACTTTCGAATCAATGCAACTCGATCGTTTATGATATTAAAGCGCTACAAAGGACATGAAAAATCTGCTGCACAGCAGCAAGTTTCCTCTGAGATGCTACTGTCATTTGCAGACGATCTTGACTCGTTCGCAGTGATTGAAGAAACTTATCGAGAGATACTGGAAGATAAGCTCCACATTGCAGCCATCGAGAACTTTGTTTCATCGGTTTCTGATGGGACAGCACATGTCGAAACATATCAGGTTTCAACACCATCGCCTCGAGCGTTTGGCCTTGCCACACTCGCTGCCAGTGAGGTCGTGTTAGCTGAAGATGAAAATGCGGTTCTACGCGAATTCCATCGCCGAGTAACCGAGTCGATCGATAAATCTGCGTGATTATGCTCCTGCCCAATCGATCATCCTCTGATAGAATGGATCTGAAGTGAGTGCTGGCTTGCTTCCGATCAAAACTAACTGCTTTTTGGCTCGCGTCAGGGCGACATTCATACGTCGTTGATCTTCGAAGATCGGTTCCTCAAGAGACTCGCTGGCGACAAATGAAATAATAATTACCTCTTTAGCTGATCCTTGGAACCGATCGACAGTATCCACGGTCACCGAAACCTGGCGAGCGATCTCCACGACCTGTGCTCTGAACGGAGCAATCACTCCAATATCGGCTCGGTCGACCCCGGCCGCTATTAGTCGAGAGACGACGTCAGCAACGACCTGAGCCTCCGTTGAATTGGTATTTCCCTCTCGCGATCCTTCATGATCAATATACGAGACAGCAGCATTCAGCTGACCGTCTAACACAGAGTCGTCAATATCAAGATCTGCCAACTGTTGAGCTGCCACGCGGGTCGTTGCTGGTCGCAGTTCACCATCATAGAAATGTCGTGATGAAAAAGCCTGAATCTGTTGATTCATTCGATATTGCTGGTCTAACATGATCGCGGCCTCGGGGTGAGTTTGTATTAGCCGTTCGAATAACGACTCGCTGAGTTGGTCTCCCATTCTCACAACTGGTGGCAATTGCTTATGATCACCAACCAAAATTGCTCGATCAGCGAGCGAAATTGCGGCAAGTGCCGCTGGCTCTGATAACTGCGCCGCTTCATCAATGATCACCGTATCAAATTGCTGATCACGCAGGATCCGTGATCCACATGTACTTGTTGTCGCCGCAATAACCGATGCATCACTAAATGCCTCGACACACTCCTGTGGGTCCCCCTCTGTTTGGAGGATAATATCGTGCATATCTGACCTGATTGAACTGGCTGGGCCCATCCGTCGTGATGTCGCATCTGTGACATCCCGGATTTCTTCGAGCATGTTATCGACTGCCCGGTTGGTGTATGCCGATACGAGCACTCGATCGCCTCTGTCCGTCAGCGCATCAACAATATTTGCGATAGTGTATGTCTTGCCAGTTCCTGGTGGGCCCTGAATGATGAACACATCCTCGGCAGCGACGGCTTGACAAACAGCGCGGTCTTGTGCAGAGTTATTTTTGATAAATGTCGACGATGGTGGCGTGTCAAACGCTGGCTGGCGCTCCCCCAATATGACCTCTCTCTGTCGGCGTGACCCTCGTAGGGTAAAATCATACAGCGCTGTTAACATTCGATCGACCCCAATCTCAGAGGGGGAGTTATCCAGTCGCCGCAATCTAAGTGGCTCATCGACTGCGATTGTCACCGTCTCATCAAGCGCAGTAATCTGACACAGCTCTGTGCGCCCAGCAATTGGATTCCCTTCGCTGGCAAGGGCTCTATCACCGACGCGGAGTTTTGAGACAGCCTCTTCAGGGATATTTGCCGTGATTTCCCAGCTACCATCGGGAAGCTGATGTTGATCTTGACACTCCAGTCCAATCAGCGCTTTATCTTCTGATGCTCGCTCTGCCGGTGACTGTGTCCACAGTTTTCGGTACTCTTCATGGATGGCTTCTCGCTCTGCCTCGATAGCAGCGTACATGCGTTCGAAGTACTCACGAACATATGTGGGAAGTGACTGACCGACCTGCCCTGCTTTTGCGGTCTGTTCGAGCCGACCAGCGACAACCATGCAACTATCTTGTTCAAAACAATATTCACAGCGTGCATCAGCCTCAAATCCCGTCGGCACAGTCGTATCAAATTCCATCGCGGCAAGCTCATTGCGTTTCCTGAGAATGAACTCGAATAGTCCCCTGCCCATCCGAAACTCCTTTGCTGGAGTGAGGTCTCCCGACTCTTCATCTTCCTCGATAGCAGCATTCTTGGTATACAAGAGCGTACCTGTGTCGACTGGAACATCCCGTTCGCGCAGTAGTAGTCCATATGCAGCTGCTTGAATCTTGTCCTGAAATCGTGGCTCCTGTGTGGTATTTTTCCCTGTTTTGAGTTCAACCGGCATTCCACCCCGAAGAGCATCAGCGCGACCTTTGAGCGCGAATGTCGGCGAGACAAGCGTATACTCCGAGCGCCATTCATCTCCCTCAATCAATTTTCCTTGTTTTAGCCATCTTTCTATCGCGCTCGCATGCTGTTTAGCCTCATCACGGACTGTCTCTTTATCATAGCCCAAAAGTCCAAGTTCTAAGCCAACTTCTTCAATTCGCTCCTCGAGCGCACTCGACATGTCACGTCCCCGCAGGAGGTCCCCAAAGACTTCGTGAACAATCGTTCCTCGAACAACGGGGTACTTCAACGGCATTCCGGAAAGTTTGTTCAGATAGTAGACACGAGGGCACTGGACCCACTCTCGAATCGCCGTCACATCGACAAGGAAATTCGGCTCAACGATAAGATATGAATCCTTCGTAGACTCATACTGCATTTGCCCCCGAAAGACCGAACTCTTGGCCTCTGTTAATGAAATTTCCATCCCCTGCTCAATATACTCGACTGACTCAGCCCAGCGACCCCACAATGTCACTTTTATTGGCTTCTCCGTGGTTATCTGCTCTTCAGCGTCCGCTCGTTCATCTATCGCTTTGCGGTCTCTCTCAGCCTGATGTGTCTCATGGTGTAACTCAATCTCTGCAAGCGTGCGTGTCCCCTGTTTCAGTTCGACTTCTCGCGCTTCGCCAACAGTCACGACACGACCACGAATATGCACGGTCCAAACCTACCGAGGCAGCCCTAAGACGCTATCGGTAATTCCATGACAGTATTACTCCCGATGCACCCGTGTCCCCGTCATACGCAACAAGGTGATAATCTGTCAGTAGGGAAGTGAAAAAGCGTCATATTCTTTCAGCCCCGCCACCTTAGATTCAACATGCGCGTGAGGAACTGGAAAGATATTCTATCTGATGTCAGTGAATCGAATGCAGACGCATCAGGCTGGCGTGCTGTCGCCGGGAACCGACAGTCTGGAATTGGTGAAGTACTATTCTTAGGCCACCCGAATGTTGGTGTGTATGAAATGAAGACCTATAGCAAAAACCCGCGCCAACTCCGTGGAGTTGGCGCCAAGGTAGCTCGTCGAATCGACGATGAATTGGATCCACTGTTCCCACGTCAAGATCATGCCGCTGAAGATACCCCTGATCAGGGTCGATTCGCTGTCCAATCACCACCATCTGATGAGGAACAAGCGAAATCAATGGCCAAACGTGTTGAAGAGACAGTTAAAGTCCACGCAGAGGCCCCAACTTCTCGTGATGATTTCTTTGAGGATATGATGGACGCTGTTGAGAGTCCTGCATTTGGACCGATGCAGTATGAGTTTGATGACAGACCCGATGAACTTGACCAGCTCAGTTCGACCTTCTCCGATGCTGACGAACTCCTCACGAAAGATCTTGATCAGCTAGTTGACGAGGATGAAGTGGGCCGAGGATTCCAATAATACCTCTGCGAGGCTAACCCAGCAACATCAGCACAGTCATTCTTCTTAGCGTCGACAATATAGATATGTGACCGTTGGCTCAACTCACACCGCTTAAGCGCACATGCCGGCGTTTCACTCCCTGAAACAGCTTTATCTCGCCTCCCCCTGAGAGGGGTATTTCATCGTGGGTAACGATTTAATGAATATTATCAAGAAGTCTCTCACAACCGCCTGTCATACTCAGCGTATGAGGCATCGTATAGGCACCCTGGCCGATGATGAGGTTTGAGTTGAATGCAGGCAATAAGCCCCCTTCTCTCAAGGAGCCGCTAAAGGCAGCGAGTAGCCCGAGGTAGTTCACACCACTCGGTCTATCCAGATTTGTGGGTCTGCTAACTCCGCCTGCGTGGGTAGTGACGCTGGATCTTCCCAGACTGCTTTGGTTGCACGCACTCCTTCACGCTTTGCAATCGTGTCGAAAAACGCTGCACCACGCTCATACTGGTCGCGTTTCATCCCGATGCCAAGAAATCGGCGGAGCAGCGTAGTGACTGCACTTCGATTGCCCCGGCGTTGATCTACTTTTTTTCGCAGATCGGCAAACTGTTGATCGAACGCTTGATCCATTATCATCTCTGCGAAGCCCTCAATCACTGTCATCGTCGTATTGACTTCTGTAAGTGGTGTCCGATCAACGTGGCCCTCCGAGAGGGACTGCATAGCTGTCGTCAGTTGTGTCTCAAGATGTGATTGCAACCACGGCGCGATATTGAATTCGGCTGCGTGCGTTACTTCGTGAAATACGATCCACCGACGGAATCGGTCGAATTCTGCATCAAGTTCGCTTGCCACTTGCTCAATATTTGGAACAACAAAGTAGAGTCGATGTGTGTCTGGTGTATCGCTCAGTATCCGAGGGTCGTACTGTCCCAGTACATTCGAGCTCAACATTGATAATGCAGCAGCCATTGAAGCTGAATTGATTACGACTGGTACGTTACTTACTGACACATCTGGAATGTCGAGCTGCGTGATCATGGCTTCAAACATATCGATGTTCGATGCAATCCAGTGATGACGATTCTGAAGTTCAATCACAGATGGTAATGAAAAATCAGCATCAATCGTGCGCGATATGTGAGTAGCCGCGTCGGTAATATCACGCTTGAAGTTCTCCATGTTAGCTGAATCACGCGGGAGTTCCCCAGGGGAGACGGCTTCTGTGGCAGCACCACTGACTGCGGCCCAGTCAATCATCCCGTGAGAGGAATTTGCCTGTGCAAGTGTGCGAACACTATCATAGACGGCCATGCATTCTATACGACCGACAGCTGGAAAAACACTACCAGTGAATTACGCTCGTGAATACCCATTGGTTCTCTCGTGAACTGGGGCCAAATCTTGGAGCTTCTGCCAGCGGATTAGTCGGACACGCCTCAGATACCATCGGTCTGGTCGCCTCAAACAGTCTTAGAGGCCACGATTGAGCCGTCTACACACCCCGATACTGTCGCCATTCCTATTTCCGCACCTGTGGAGTGTGTTGAGAGCAGAGCAGACACACCTCTATTCTGTGTCTTCTCAGCAACTCCTGTGCGACACAGATACAGCGCCACGGTCAGCGTGGTCTTGATGCTTGCACTCACAGCAGTTGAACCGTTTCTTGTGGCGGTTTGCTCGTTCTGTGTATCAACACAACGGAAATTGTTGGCCAGTGTACTCTGAGTAACATCATCTGATAGAATCTCGGACCATGGGGTTTCTAAGAGATGAACTCCTGAAATTGAACGTTCAAGTCGGGTCCGCCGACAAAGAGAGATATCTTAGATATACTCGTTTGTATCGGTGTTCACTGAAGCGTACGGGATTTCCATCTGAAGGCACATGATCTAAGACGCTCTGCGTCTCATCATCACAGAAGTCTGTGACTTCCGAACAAAGCCGAGGCAGCTTATCTGATTTCTGTAGACGGTATACAACGCACCGCAAGTAGGCCTCTCTTCACGGATTCATTTCTATCTTGTTTCGCGGTGGGGATGAGTAAAGCTGATATCGTCATCACGAGAATTAGATTTCGATGTACTGATGAGCCTCAGCAGCCATCTGTCTTGGTTTGGTATGCAGTATGGTTTCTGTGCACACGAGACGAGCAGATTTCCGTTGACCCACTCCGAACTCAGTTTCTCTTCTTAAAAAGCGGGCCACGACTGGAGCGAATAGAGATGGCGTAATTCATGACGATCCGATGAGACTAACAGAACCAAATCACAGTTCGGCTTCGAATTCTTCGAGCGCATAGACTGTGTCTGCGCCTCGGCGATCGAGCGTCTCATTTGCGAGTAACCAGTAAACGACCGAAAGTGCCCGTCGACCTTTATTATTTGTTGGGACGATGAGGTCGGCGTTACTCACCTGATTATTTGAGTCACACATGGCAATCACAGGAATCCCGACGGTAATGGCTTCCTTAACTGCTTGTGCATCTCCAATCGGGTCGGTTACCACAACTACATCTGGTTCGATATATCCAGCATAATCTGGATTCGTGAGTGTCCCCGGAATGAAACGCCCCGTTCGCGCTCGCGCGCCGACTGCATCCGCAAACTTCTCTGCGGGAAAGCGTCCGTACTGTCGTGAGCTCGTCACGAGCATCTGCTCGGGTGCGTAGTTCGCTAGAAATCGCGCAGCTGTTCGAATACGATTATCTGTTTGGCTGACATCAAGGACATAAAGCCCATCATCACGCACCCGGTGAATGAAGCGCTCCATGTCCTTCGTTTTTTGCTGTGTCCCAATGTGGACCCCAGCAGAGAGATAATCTTCAACAGGAATAAGCAGGTCTGCTTCCTCGTCGGGCATCACATCCTCATCGAATTGTGGGCCTGCGTCGGTCTCCTCTTCGGCCGGTGGCTGCGCTGACTCGTCCTCGGCTGTCGATTCTTCAGTCTGTGCTTCCTCTCCTATGTCGGCCTCGGTTCGGTCGATCTCTTGCGATTCCTCATCGACCACCTCGACCACGTCATTTTCATTCTCTGTCATACGACACCATCCGCTATTCGGATGAGTTCATTTAGTTTGGCAGTGCGCTCGCCTTGGACAGTGCCGGTTTTGATATACTCAGCAGCAGTAGCCACGGCGAGGTGTGCAATTGTTGTATCTTCTGTTTCTCCTGATCGGTGTGAGACCACGTTCAGATAGCCTGCCTGAGTAGCCATCTTGATTGCGTCGAATGCGTCTGAGAGCGTTCCAATTTGATTTGGCTTGATCAGAATTGCATTGCCAGCTCCAGCTTCGATTCCGTCACGCAGCCGTGAGACATTCGTCACAAAGAGGTCATCACCGCAGATGATCGTCTGTTCCCCAATCTGTTCGGTTAATTCAGCGAATCCCTCATAGTCATTTTCATCGAGCGGATCTTCGACATAAGCCAGGTCATATTTCGATACCACCTCTGCTACGTATGATACCTGCTCAGCAGTCGATTTCTCCTCTGCACGATACTCGTATACGCCGCGGTCTGCATCGAAAAATTCTGTCGCAGCCATATCAAGACCGAATTTGATGTCGAATCCGACCTCTGTTGAGGTGTCATCGACTGCCTCGGAGACCACTTCAAAAGCAGTGTCATCTGAGATTGATGGCGCCCATGCGCCCTCATCTCCCTTCGCAGCGGGAACACCTCGCTCATCTAAGAGTTCTGAGACCCGAGCATGAACGGCTGCATTAGCGAACACAGCTTCGGCAATGTTCGGCGCACCAACGGGGGCTGACAGGAACTCCTGAATTGCTGTTGCTTCTTTGGCGTGTTCACCACCTCCAAGTACGTTTCCTAGCGGAATGGGAAACGAGTCACCTCGGAATGTCCCACCTAAATGCTGGAACAGCGGGATACCGACTTGGTTCGCACCCGCTTTTGCCGCAGCCATTGAGATCGCCACTGCACTGTTTGCCCCAATCACAGAGAAATCGTTTGTCCCGTCGGCTGCATGTAACGCTGTATCAACTGCCCGTTGGTCACCCACATGAACCTCCCCGACAAGACGTGGAATCGCCTCTTGACGAGCAGCCGCGATCGCTTCTGATGCGGGGAGTTCAATTGCCTCATACTGACCTGTACTTGCTCCACTTGGTGCCGCAGCGCGACCAAATCCGCCTGAGTCTGTCAACACGTCTGCCTCAACAGTTGGGTTTCCCCGAGAATCGAGAATCTGCCTGAGTGAGATCCCACTGATCAGCACCATCTCACTCTTCCTCCTGCTGGACAGTGAACGGGAGAACACCGGCATCGTACTCCTCTGCAGCGACGAGAATTGGCTCTGATTGTTCTGTCTCGACAAGAACTGGTGCACCATATGACACCTGCAGTGCCCGTGCTCCAAGGATTCGAGCTTTCTCGTATCGGTTGTATTGTGTTTGGTACTGGCTCATTATTGATACGGGGCCACGATATCGACGAGGTCTTGATGTGACACCATCATTCGACGGCAACAATGTCGATCAATGCCCAAATCATCAAGTACGGCCGCAGGATCTTCATCCCCATCGCGTGCTCGGTGTTTAAATTCATCCCAATGTTCACCGACGACATTACCACAGGTGAAACACCGGACTGGAATCATCATATATTAATTCACCTCAGCGATATGATTTTTGATATCGGGCACGTGCACCCGAGCCGCCCCATTTTTTTGGCTCTGACTGTCGAACGTCATTCACGAGCAGTGAACGGTCGAATTCCATATAAGCATCTCGCAATTCGGCGTCATTGAGATGCTGAACCAAACCTCGTGCAATCGCAGTTCGAGTTGCGTCAGCCTGTCCAGCAAACCCCCCACCTGACACGCTCACATTAATATCAACCTGCGAACGAAGGTCCTCGCCAGCAATACGGAATGGTTCGAGCATTTTGAGTCGTGATAATTCTGGTTCAACCAGTTCAACTGGTTGTGAGTCAATGCGGACACGTCCTGACCCATCTTTGACTGTTGCACGAGCGATAGCTGTCTTTTTCTTACCGGATGTGTTTGTTACCATGTTACCTTCGATCCAAGGTTTTCAGCAATTGTCCCAAGCGACACAAATTTAATATTTGAGAGTCGGTCCAGTGTTGTTCCTTCAACTGCCTCGCCGTCAACATCATACGGATTTCCGACGTAAACGCGTACGTTTGAAAGTGCCTGACGACCGCGCTGTTTCTTATACGGCAGCATCCCTCTGATAGCTCGTTTGAAGATTCCATCTGGCCGACTTGGGTAGTTCGGCCCTTGGTCAGATCCAAGTTCTGCACGAGTTCGATAGACATCCATTACGGACTCGTCTGAACCCGTGATAACTGCATCCTCTGCGTTGACGACAGCGATTCGCTCGCCCTCTAATGTTCGCTGTGCAACGTTGCTTGCAACCCGGCCCATGATACAGTTTCGTGCGTCGATAACTGAATCGACTTCGAATTCCGCATAGCTCATCTGATTATCCTCACATCGCTGCCAGACGGGTTATCCGCAACAGCACGCTCTAATGTTTCTGCGCTTCCGACTTGTTCTATTTTTTGTCGGGCAGTTGATGAGAAGTCGACGGCAGCAACTGTGACGCTTTTTTCGAGCACACCGCTTCCCAAGACTTTGCCTGGGACAACAACAGTTTCATTCTCGCGAGCATAGCGCTCAATCCGACCGAGATTTACTTCTGCGTGAGTGCGCCGTGGCTTTTCGAGACGGTCTGCGATATCCTGCCAGATGTTGGCATTAGAATCTCGCGATACCGATTTTAGTTCAGTGATGAGACTGTCAAGCCTCGGATTTGTCTTATTCATATATTCTCTTTCTTTGTTGGGTTGTATACTGATCTTTCTGCTGGCTCTGCAGGGGTCTCTCAGTATAATTACCAATCTGAAAACAAAGTGAGTGCAGGGAGCAGGATTCGAACCTGCGGACCCCTATAGGACAGCGCCCTGAACGCTGCGCCGTTGACCAGACTTGGCTATCCCTGCATGTACTCACTGTTATTGCATGTCGATTCAAACCCCTTTCGATGCATCTTTGATCCATCAGATGGTTCCACACCGAATGTCTATCTGTGGCGTTGTCAGAGCAAACAGCATGAAAACGATTTGAAACGACAGATCCCATCCTTGTGAGCCTCTTAAACTGCAACCTTTGTTTCGAGCTCGGCAGCCCGCTCAGAGATTGATTCGGCAGCCCGCTGGACTAATTCAGCGACACTAAAGGAACCATCTGTTTCGACATGAAACACAACAGCTCCAGAGACATCAGTGACTGCAACGTCTTTGCCGGGATACCGGTTCCGCAGATCATTATCGAAGTCATCCGTGATGATTAACTCACCCTCTGTGGCAGACTCATCAGCGGCCGCCTCAGGAGCGCCCTCCTCAATGACACCCCGAATAATCTCTGGCCCCTCATCCGCAAATTCATCTCTCTCGCCAATTACTTCAATGCGCTGGAGATGGCGATAGCCGACTGCGACACCGCCCTGTTGTTTGGCGTGTTTCTTTCCGCGCTCTAAGACTGCATCTGCCTCTAACTCCAGCCGTTGATTCTCCTTGAGTTCGATAATTGGCACGTTCTCCTCTGCTGGTTCAACCAACGGCTCACTGGTGACGATGTCTCCAGAATATGCCGTCTGCGGGCCACGGATATCGAGAGAGAGCGTGACCACATCACCAATTTCGAATCCAGTTGCTGGTGTTGTCAGTGGAACCAAGCCGAGCCGTAGCGCGATCATTTCATCGAACATGACCGACGAATTTTCTACAAACCGAACGTCATCGACGCTGAACGTTGGCACATCAGCGACCATCGCGCGCCGAATTCCATTGGCGACTGCGGGCGTGACACCCCGCACTAAAAACCGAGCACTCCGATCTTGCTGCTCAATAAACTCGACATTGAACTCACCTTCCATATTTATAAGCGGCTATTTTTCGGGGCTCTGGTTCCGTCATGTGGGATTGGTGTCACGTCTTCGATCCGACCGATTTCCAGCCCGGCACGAGCCAATGCACGAATTGTTGCCTGTGCACCGGGTCCTGGACTCTTGTTCCCGTTTCCACCAGGTCCACGCACTCGGACATGAAGTCCAGTGATTCCAGCAGCCTGTATCTCTTCTGCAACTGATTCTGCCATCTGCATTGCGGCGTATGGGGAAGCCTCATCACGGTTTTGCTTGACAACCGCGCCTCCGGATGACTTCACAATCGTTTCTGCACCAGTCAGATCGGTCACCGTAATGAGCGTATTGTTGAACGATGCGTGTACGTGTGCAACGCCCCATCGATCGTCGGATGATTCTGACTCGCTCATTGATTACTGTCCCTCCGCGCGAACTGGATGAAGATCATCGGCAAGTGGACTTGTCCCGTCGAATCTTATTTTGTCCTCTTCATTAGCCTCCACCATTTTTGAAGGGCGAGATACTCTTGCTTGATCAACGACGATATGTTCATGCACGATGAACTGCCGAGCCTGCTTTGGCGTGCTGGCGAGTCCGTTTCGATAGACGACTGTCTGGAGGCGACGTTCTAGAATATCTGTGACATCCAATCCAAGTACATCATTGATATCGTCATCTTCGCTCAGAATCCCATATCGTCGCAACCGTGACAGAAACTCCGCACCAGCAGCCTCTGCTTCTTCCATGTTTCCCTGTGCCTCACCGATAAGTCGACGTGCTTCTCGGCGATAGCTTCGGAGCTCTGACTGCGTTCGCCATAACTCTTCTTTATTTTTCAGTCCGTAGCGGCCCAGCAGGTCACCTTCTTGAGCGATTCGCTCACCCTGATAGGGGTGGTTCGGCGTTTCATACCGTTTCGTGTTTTTGCCTGTCGACATGTTGGTTATTCTGCCTCAGCCTCGGCTTCTGCTGCCTCTTCTTTGATTGCTTCGACGTTGACGCCGATTGTTCCCTCCGTCCGACCAGTAGATTTTGTTCGCTGTCCACGAACTTTTTGCCCTCGCTTATGACGAACACCACGGTAAGAGTCGATCATTTTCATCCGGTTGATATCATGACGACGCTTCTGTTCAAGATCAGATCCTGTTTTATGAGTTGTCTCACCGGTGTAGAAGTCCTTTTGCCGATTTGCCATCCATGATGGAATATACTCGTCGATATCTTCAACCACTGAGACGACTGATTCGATCTCATCTTCTTCCAGCAGACCGAATGTCGCGTGTCGGTCTACATCAGCTTCTTGAGCGATGACCTTCGCTGTTCGCTTACCGATACCCTTCATTTCTCGTAGACTCCGCTCAACAGACTTTGTTCCGTCAAGATCGGTCTTGCCGATCCGAACGAAATATCGAAGATCGTCATCTTCTTGTTCCTGTTCTGGTTCTTCAGCACTCATTTTATAATGTCCTGTAACCGTTGCGGCGGGGATTCGAACCCCGGAGGCATTACGCCACTGAGTTAGCAACCCAGCGCCTTGGGCCAAGCTTGGCTACCGCAACACAGCTTTGATACTATCGCCCAAACTGGACTCGAGGGACGATCCCTCTATAGCTATTGCATGAAAAAATAGCGTGGTCGCTATTTAAATATCACGAAAGGCGTGTTAATTACGGTGAGCTAACCTACAGTTTGTGACGCTGGAAGACTCATATCCCGGCTGTTTGTTCGACAGAGTGGTTTCTCTGTACTATTTGCAAAAAATTATTGAAAACACTCTTGACCTTTTGTGTTCTCTCATGCTGGCCTGGCGAGATACTGTTCAACACCTGCTCAACTCTCTGATCCTCGATACCCTCTTGACGTTTTGATTTCGTAACCGATCTGGCCGTCTCAATATCGTATTCAGGGTGAAACTGCACCCCGATGGCCGTCCCAAATGCAAATGCTTGCACGCCACGATCGTTACCGGCCAATTCAGTTGCCTTCGGAGGTAGTCGTGCGACCGTATCTGAGTGTGTTTCAAACGCGATGAATTCTGCTGGAATATCATCGAATATTGGATGTTTCTGATACCGTTCAATATGTCTGTATCCGAGCTCATATTCATCCATCGGGGTCACGCATCCTCCGAACAGATGTGCGAGAAATTGGTGTCCCCAACACACTCCCAGTATAGGAATTTGTAGCTCCGTCAGATCATGAATGAGTTCACTAAGTGATATCATCCATGACTCCATATCATAAACCGCAGTTTGTGACCCACTGATAACAGCTGCATCAAAATCCCAACTCCCATCAGCAGCAGGCCACGCCGGCAGTTTCCCTTCGCTTGCTTTGTACCTCGTTAGTTCTGCATCAACTTCCCGACGAAAATTGCGCTCCACGGGTGTCTCACCGATTGAAGCGTCTAATAAGGCGATAGTAGGGTTGCTCATGTAATTGTCTATCGACTGCGCGAATATTAATATTGTGCAGAATACACAATTTAAACCATGATCAATTCCACTCATACATCATATGCCTCAGAAGCGATAATATGGCGATAATTATTTCGTGTTTCTCAGAGAAAACAGAAATCACTCTGAACTATGATCGGAATTATCTGTTTTGCGGGGACTCGTTAAGAAGCGACCGAAGGGAGCGAAAGGGGAGTGGAAGGGATGAGATGGGATACAGCAGTGTCATCGTTTTGCTTCCACTGTACTGCCGTTCCCTTCCTTTCCTCCCCCCCCGGAGATGTGGGACGACGCTCACCACGTCTCCGGCGGTGTTCAAGCGCGTCGGTCTCAAGTGTTTAACAAAGGAGTGTCCGACTCTGGCTCCGAGTTGAAACTACCTGTCGAAATCGTCTACGGAGTCTAAGACCGCTCAGTTGTTCCTGGATATCCTGACACAGAAGCAGCAAGCCCTCATCAAGCGAGAGCCCCGAGTTCGGAGGAGTCCGCCTGTCACAAATGTTCCATCATACCTAACACATGCTCAACCCCGATTACGATGGAGTGTCAGCCAATCGGCTAATACTGAAGTGGATGAAATTATCTAATTCTTATCCTCGCTGTGGCGATGAACGTTTTAAGAATTCGCAGTGGAGAAAACAAGTTACTTATCAGTCACTTGTGTAAGCCATATTATCATCTTCCACAATCAACAGCTCTTAGCAGTGCGATATCCTGATATATACATGATATGAATGAATCTCAGGTAAAAGACCGATTACAAACCGTGCTAGATCCTCATTTTGAGGATGACTTACTCTCGCTCAACCTGGTTAATGCAATCAAAGTTGATGAACAAGATGAAACGATTCATATTTCTCTTGCGCTTGGTGCACCGTTCTCGCCAGAGGAAAGTGATATAGCGGCTGATATTCGGTCAGTTTTTGAGAAGAGCAACTATACGATTGAACTAACAGCGAATATTCCTTCTGAGCGGCCACCAGACGAGGCGGTTCTCCCAGGTGTATCGAATATCATTGCGGTTGCCTCCGGAAAAGGTGGTGTTGGAAAATCAACTGTGGCGGTTAACCTAGCCGCTGGATTAGCTTCATTAGGTGCGCGGGTGGGACTATTCGACGCAGATATCTACGGACCAAATGTGCCTCGAATGATTGCAGCCGAAAACGGTCCAGAGACAGCAGGGGATCAAACCATCATCCCACCTGAGCAGTTTGATATGAAGTTGATGTCGATGGCATTCTTGGTTGATGAGGATGACCCTGTCATCTGGCGAGGTCCGATGGTACATCAACTACTGACCCAACTTGTTGAAGATGTGCAGTGGGGTGAGCTGGATTATCTCGTGCTTGACCTTCCGCCAGGGACCGGTGATACGCAACTCACGGTACTACAGACATTACCACTGACTGGTGCAGTCATCGTAACCACCCCACAGACAGTCGCAGTTGATGACGCGCGGAAAGGGCTACGAATGTTTGATGAACATGAGACTACCGTCTTAGGCATCGTCGAAAATATGGCGAGTTTCAATTGTCCAGACTGTCACTCAACGCATGATATATTCGGCTCCAATGGCGGGCAGGTGTTCGCTGCAAACAATGAACTTCCGTTCTTGGCTTCACTCCCATTAGATCCGTCAGTCCGGTCGGGAGCTGGAGAGGGTGCTCCCATTGTCCTCCGAGATGGACGTACTGCTGATGCATTTAAATCCATGACTGAGAGCGTCGCAGATATGGTTGGTGTGGTGCGACGAAAAGAGATGATTCGGCAAGCGTAATCGGAGGAGTAATTATTTTCCCCGAGGCTTTTCACCGAGTGCTGCTCAACAGATGATGTGCACGAACGACAAGGATCGCTCAAAAATCCATTCAATATGGATGAGGATTGTCAAAACTGTCCTGCCCTCTGTGAAACTAGAAATACGGTGTTACACGGATACGGTGATGTGGGTGCGGAATTTCTATTTATTTCCCGCCATCCTGACCGCGGCGCCGATAAAAGTGGCATTCCGTTTGGTGGAGAGCGATCCGGAAGGACACTTCTCTACATCTTACATGAGCTGGGGCTAACCCGGACCGGCCCTGCGGAGCACCCACCAGAGTTACAAAACGCATTCATGACGTATCTGACGCGGTGCCATCATCCTGAACGAGAGCCAACCAGAGAGGAACTCATAGCATGTGAGCCATATCTCAATGCTGAGATTCGAATGATAAATCCTGAAATCCTCGTGCCTATTGGAGAACACACACTACAGTCGCTTGCAACCGAGTATACAACTCGCCAGCCAGAGTCATTTGCCATCGATCAAGTACATGCGACGACCGTTCGTGGACGAGGGTTTGAACTCATACCGATGAAGAAGTTGCAGAGACTTGACGAGGCTGCTCGTGACGAGTTTATTAATCACGTCGTTTCAAATGTGTTCACGCGCGATTACCGACAAACAAAAGGGCGCCAGAATCGATGACTAATCTCATAAATATGTCTCCCAGCTCAACACGACAGACAACTGTGTCAGATCTCTTGCAGTACCGAACCGAATGACAGTAATCACCCTTTTTGTTGACCCTCCGCGCCCAGGATTAGTCTTTCCCGACCTCGTCAAGCAGTCAGTCCTCTCGGCAGGTGAAGCAGCAGAGTTATACCAAGCTATCTTTCAAGATCTTCTGCTCTCGGCGACTGCCTCTGGAGGCGACGTGTTAATCAATTATCGACCCGACGATCTTCTTCCGACAAAATTCACTGACGAGAGTGAACCGGCTGCTGAAAAAATTAGCCAGATAGCCGCATCAACCATAGAGACTCTCGATAATATCCGATTCGAAGTACAGATTGGGTCAACGCAGTCTGCCCGAGTCGGTAACACTGTGACACACCTGCTCGACAAAGAAGACCACTCTTCAGTTGGCATTCTACAACCGACAGTAGCGAGTATATCTCGATCCGATCTTGACTCGGCTGCAATGAAACAGCGGCGGGCAGACGTAGTCATCGGACCTGGTCAAGCAAATAAGATCTATTATGCTGGCTTCTCCACACCAATAGACTTCTCAGGCGTATTCGATTCATCTCCGCTTGCGTCTGTGATACAAGGCGCTAATGACGCGGACCTCAAAACATCACTCTTAGATATGCATCCCGTTCTTTCAGATATTCAAGGCCTCAAGACGTACATTTCACATGCACATGCCCGAAAAAAAGCGGGCCTTCCATTTGCTGAACACACAGTTGATGTCATTGAAACGCTTGATCTGAAGCGTAGGTAGCACTGCTCCCGGTATGAACGGCAGAGCTTTCAGTGTAGTGATTACCCCACGGGGCAACCCGTTCAAAAGACGAACGTGGAGTTATCGCAA
>JAQCNF010000182.1 GCA_028275165.1 Haloquadratum sp. | reverse complement strand
ATTATCGTGGGGGGGCATCATCCCACAATATAATCACACTCTGTCACCAGCAACCTGCGAGTAATCGATAGAACATAGGACGTGACAGCCACTTTGGCCACTTCAGCGTGTCAGAACGATCAATTTCATAGATCCTTCGATCTGCGTACACCTCAGCATGGCCTCAGAGAGACACTGAGGTCGTCCATCTTAGTTTGAGTATTGTCGGTGTCAATTGCCGACTCATGAGGGGTTTCCTGTCACGTTTCGGCACGACAACTATTTTACTTCCTGGCTGTGAACAATCATGATATATATGGGATTACAAGAAGCAATCGACGAAGCATGTGATGTTGAATTTCCAGTTGAGTGTGAAGAAATGGTCGAATCATGTAGTGAGATCACATTCGAAACACAGAATGGGTCGGTCAAGAAACTCGGTGATATCGCAGGGGTTTGCAGAGACATGCCCGACGAGTTTCATTCTGAACTTGACTTCAGAAACCACATTTACAGCCTTGCGCCGGGTGACTGCATCGGACGACAGAGATACGATGACCGGGGAAGTCAACCTCAATCAGACCGCGATACAATGTCAATATGACATAGTTTCCGGTCTGAAGAGCAATAATTCTCACTCTTCGAGTCTAAATTTGATTCGTTGTTCACCATCTATTTGACGTCACATCCACCTCAAACCCGAGATATTGCTTTGTCAGTATGACTCAAGTTATCGTCATCTCATTTCAATCCCCGCAGTAGTGACCTCTTGATTATACCGGGCTCAATCATATATATGAAATTGCCCTGAGATGGGCTGGGGCAAGGCACCATCTGACATCATGAGTTCGCTTGCCCGTGTGCTAAGTAGTCCGTTTGGCTTTCGGACTGCTTTCAGTCTGCTCGGACACAATCAACCACCCGAGAATGTGCTGGGACCTCTGCTGGCGCGCGATATCGAAACACCCGGCACAATCTCAGTTCACGGGTTTGAGTGTGCAGAGTTAGTGCTCGCCGCCTGAGGGATCCAAGCAATGATACCCAGAATCAGCTTGACTATCCGCTTGCGCTGTTTGAAGCGTCGGACGAGGTCAATTATCTTGCGGTAAAACTAATATCTGGACTTGTGTCTAAACTGTAGAAAAACAATATAGCACCGGGATCACTGCCTATCGATTATTATATTGACAGACACACCATCTCTGGTAAGTCACCCGACAAGCGGAGTGTAGTGAAGCCACAGAGCGACTCCTCGCACTGCAGATGTCATCAGCAAGAGGTCTGATGAGTTCTGTACGGCACAACCGTGATACGCTTCCCGTGATGTTGAACCACTTACTGAATACGAGGGTCATGCAACTTACCTCATCGGAGACTACGACACACTCAAACCCGAAGTCAGTGGGTGAGTAACTGGCCTTTCCAATGAGCTTTATGAGACATATGTGTTGGCTTGAAGTTCAAAAAGGACCCCCAGCGTCAGGTTTATGTATTTCTTGTTGAATAATAATGATGTATGTGTCGTCGTCAGTCAACTAAGCAACGTAGCATCACTCAAGAATCAGAGACGAAGCGTGAGGAAGACAAGTCCCAGTCAAACGGTGGGGTAGATCCCGCAGACAAGCGGCCGGGACGAACGCCAACTATTGTTCGGACACCTATTCAAGCGCTGAAGCGCGCATACGCTGTTCTTGTGGCATAGGTAGTCATTTCAATACAATCCTGTCCTCCTAGATTTTATACACGGCCTTCGGCGATCAAGGTATGTTGGCTAGTGTGACCTTTGTTGATGATCTTCTGAGTCCGTATCAGGCACTTGCCGCGACACGGAGCGGTTTCTCCACGGATTCATACCACTTTGACTGCAAGACTAGAGACTGCCCGCAGCGTTCGATTGCGTTTTCCGATTCTCGGGACTGCGATATGAGTGACTACCTATTTTCATCTGAACCCGATCTGCGGCAGACAACTATTGATTGAGAGAGGTATGTGGCATCCCTAAGAAATGTCAACAACACACATAGCAGAGATAATTGCAGGTTCTCACACGGTGAGCCCTTGCAAGTAGATGATCGAAGGTAGTGCCGAATGACACTCACTCGACTGATTTGTCGATATACCCATCACTTCTTAAATTTGTACATGACCCCCGCTCTCAGTACCGAGATATGTATATTGGACCATCACCGATTCGAACGTTTAACAGGTCACGTGCAGCTATGACATCAGCTGCATCAGTTGATAATCAAAGATCGTATGACGCGAATACTTCATAGATAGCGGACAATATTTCTTGTTTGTCGGTGAACAACGTACATTTGTCCTCTTCTCAACGATTATATGTGAACTCATTGTAACGTGGGTGGATGAGCCAGAAGCATTCGCGACGGTCTGTTCTTGTAGCAACAGGTGCCAGTGGTATAATGTCACTCGCTGGCTGTCTTGGCGGTAGCGGAGAGACAGTTCGAATATCAGGTGGTGTTGGACCACTACCGATGGTTGAGGTATGGGCTGATTTATATGAGGAGGAGACTGACACAACATTCGATATCTCCGGTGGCGGCACAGGGGTTGGAGTTTCAGATTTGTTCAACGAGCAGGTAGATATCGCAATGATGGGCCGCGAGCCGTTCGATGAAGAGACCGAACGGGGCCTGGTCGCAGTCCCAATGCTCATTGACACTGTCGTTGGGACAGTCAATAAAAACAATCCAGTGCTTAACCAGATTCAATCGCAGGGGCTCACCAGAGCCCAAATGGAGGCGATCTTTATCAAAGAGATCACCAACTGGGGGGAACTCTTTGAGGACACTGACGTTGACGAAGAGATTGTCGTTTATGGCCGTTCTGACGCATCAGCGGCATATAAAAAGTGGGGCGAGTTCCTCGCTGGCGAAGGTGAGCCATACACACAAAACGATCTTGAGGGTCTTTCAGATGGCAATTTTAACGGTGACCAGCCTGTGGCACAGGCGATTGGTGAGGAAAAAAACGCGATTTCATTGAACAATATCAACTATGTTTACGCACTCGAAAGTGGTGAACTTGAGGGTGATATCCGGCCAATCCCGCTGGATCGTGATGGCGATGGGCTCTCGGATCAGGAAGAGTTCTATCAGACGCGAGACGAATTCCTCTCAGCAGTCGAACGTGGCGACTATCCATCTCCACCGGCACGTGAGATGTGGCTCGCTGCAAACACTGAGTTTACGCCTGATGCTGCAGCGTTTGTCGAGTGGGTGCTTACCGATGGCCAACAACATGTTTCCGACAACGGTTATGTCCCATTAGAGCAGACCCGACTCGAAGATGGACTCGAAACACTTGAGAGCAACAGGGCATCATGAGCACTGACACTGAAAGTCTGTTCCAGCGAGCCCGCTTGAGCCGTCTCGGTAAGCGGTTACTAACCGAGCGATTGAGTAGCTACTGGCTCACGGCGGCGGGCTATCTCGCAATCGCACTGTTTGCTGCGATTACCCTCTTACTGTTTTACCGGTCGTTGCCAATCCTCTCAGAGTATTCGCTTGCTGCGATGCTCACCTCCGCTAACTGGGATCCAGCGCGGAACAGCTTCGGATTTCTACCAGCGATTGTCGGGACAATTTATGTGACAGTTCTTTCGATGGCCATGGGCATTCCAATTGCAATTGGTGCAGCAGTCTATATTGCTGAGTACGCCGAGGGTCGAGCCAAAACCATCCTCGCCTCGTTTATCGATGTACTGGCGGCGATCCCGAGTGTCATTTTCGGGCTGGTTGCGCTCATTGTTGTTGTGCCGTTTGTCGGCACCTACGTAGCCCCATTGTTTGGGGCCGGCACTGCCGGCGTTGGAATCTTTACTGTCAGCCTCGTGATGGCGATTGTCGTCACGCCATTCATGATCTCACTATCAGTTGAGTCACTTGAATCGCTTCCGGATGAGTTGCGAGAGACATCCCTTGGCGTTGGAGCGACGAAGTTCGAAACAATTCGCTCAGTGCTGCTTCGGGCGGCTGGTCCAGGCATTTTTTCGGCAATCCTGCTCGGCTTTGGTCGAGTGTTCGGCGCAACGATTGTCCCAGCACTGTTGATTGGTGGCCAGACACAACTTCCCGACTCTCTGTTCTCAACCGGACAGACGCTCCCGACGCTGATTGTCAACGATTTTGGTGAGTTGATGTCACTCCCATTGACTCAGTCAGCACTGATTTTCGTTGGATTGATGCTCGTCGTCGTGGTTTGGCTGTTCAACTTTGCCGCGATGCTCTTCCAGCGACGGTTACAACGACGGTGGCAGTACTCATGAATCGATACACGAAACAGCGGCTCTTTGAGATTGCTGTGCGGGCAGCGGCTCTGCTCGTAGTGAGTGTGATGCTACTTGTTGTGTCTGTCACGCTTGCAAGAGGAGGCCGCGTACTACTTGCTGATCCAGCGATTATGGCTACCCCCCCGGGTTCCCGATATATGCTTGAGGGAAACGGGGGCTTTCTCCATGCAGTGCTCGGTAGTATGTTTATTGTCGGTCCAGCAACAATCCTCTCGATGGTGCTTGCAGTGTCGACTGCGACGTATCTCCAGAGCGATTACTCCAGTCAGCGGTTCTCTGAATCTGTTAACATGTTTCTCAATGTGCTATGGGGAACCCCGCCAATTGTTTATGGCGTCTTTGTGCTGACGATCATCATCGCTCTCGGTGCACAAACGAGTCTCTTTTTCGGGATTATTGCTATTGCAATCTTTCAGTACCCAATTATGACGCGATATACTGACGAGGCGTTGCGTGCGGCGCCAGATACGGTTCGAGAGTCAACGTATGGACTTGGCGCGACGCGCTTTGAGAGTGCATGTATGACTGTTCGGGCGGCCGCACCAGGCGTGATTGCTGGCCTCATCATGGGTTTCGCCCGTGGGATTGGTGATGCGGCGACAGTGCTCTTCACTACTGGTCGAAGTACTCGGATGCCAGGCGGCCTGTTCGATGCGGCAACGACACTACCGGTGCTCATTTTCGACCAGGCGATGTCGTTTAATCCGGAGGTTCGCTCCCACGCCTACGCGGCGTCGTTCGTGCTGACTATTGTTGTATTAGGACTGATTTTCATTTCAAAGATATTAGCTGGCCGTTACGCTCGGTACACACCAGGAGGCTGAGACAGATGACACAGACACCACTTACCACCGAAAACCTCTCAGTAACGTACACCGGCGACCGTGAGATTGAAGCCGTCAAAGGCGTCTCAATCGGGTTTCCGGCGAATCGACTCACGACAATCATCGGCCCCTCTGGCTGTGGCAAATCGACACTGCTGAAATCGCTCAATCGGTTACATGAGATCCAGCCGAACGTCGAAATAAACGGTGATGTGCTCTTGTCTGAAAATTCAGTGTACAATACTGATGAACCAACACCTGAGATTCGAAAGCAAATCGGCTATGTGCCCCAGACGCCGACAGCGCTTCCTGTTTCTATCTACGAGAACGTCGCTTACGGGTTGCGTATTCACGGCGATTACGAGTCGAAGACTGATCTTGACGAGAAGGTTGAGACCTATCTTCGGAAGGTCAACCTCTGGGGAGAGGTGCAGGACCGACTCAATGCACCAGGCGCAGAGTTGTCGACTGGCCAGATCCAGCGGCTCTGTGTCGCTCGATCGCTTGCTGTTGAGCCCGATATATTGCTCTGCGATGAGGTCACCTCAGCGCTTGACCCAATTTCGGCCAACAGCGTTGAGGAGACACTTGAAGAGCTCAAATCAGAGTACACAATCATTCTGGTCACGCACAGCATGGCGCAGGCGCGCCGACTTGCCGACGAGGTCATCTTTCTCTATCTTGGGGAGGTGGTTGAGGCGAACAACGTACAATCGTTTTTCGAGGACCCACAAAAAGAACGAACGAAACGCTTCATCGGTGGTCCTACACCAGTCGAGTCCGGCTCACCGGTCGAATTAAACGCAGCAACATCACCGACTGCCGATGGCGGAGAAAATATGTTTACTGACGCGACTGAATCATCACCGCCAGAAGAACAGTAGCAGTTCAGGTATTGCAATGTCGCGGTGTAGCGCTATCGGAAATGAATGAGGCAAAAATCGGAATCCAATCGTGTTTGAGGTAAGCCCTGTGAGCGCGACCTCAGATTGCAAATTCCCTGCTCAGATGATTATATGCCAGGTTCTATGATTCCACTTTT
>JAQCNF010000177.1 GCA_028275165.1 Haloquadratum sp. | reverse complement strand
GAGGAGGGACTCGATCTCGCCCCGGAGTTCGTCGATTGGTGTCTCGATATCTTCGGGATCAGTCACGACGATGTTTCCGAAGATGTCGTCGATATCCACGCTTTCGCGGACCGGTCTATCGTCGTCATCACTGTCCAAGTCATCGATCTCGGTTTTCGCACCGTCCTCGTACGCGTTGACGGTCTGAATATGTTCGATGAGACGGGTGAGCGATGGATTCGGGTTGATGTGGTCCCTGTTTGAGATGTCCAAATCGATCGATCTGTTCCCTTGTCGTTCCGTCAGGTCTGACAGGGCCAAGTCGAGATCGGTCTCGCTGATATCGGAGCCCGCGTACTCTTGTACCGAATCAATAGAATCAGTGTATGCCTCATATCGTTTCTCGTACAGAGTTTCGTACGTTGAGACAAAGACCTCTGCAGCCGTCCGATAATCTGTTTTCAGGTTGCTCCACTGGTCGATTACACCCTCTGTGTTCAGTGTGTTCTCAACGCGATTGGCAGCCTCACGCGCATCATCATCAATCTCTATATGCTCGGTATGGTCTTCTGCTTCTTCAAGAAGTGACGCCCATTCAGTCGACATGAATCGTTGAATTCGTTCGTACGTCTTCAGACGATTCTTGCCACCAGTTTCACCACAGAACTGCGCAACGTTTGTCGCTGTCTTGACAGGGGCCTCAAGTTCATTCTCAAATTCGACGAACTTCTTGATACGCTTGGCCGAGGTAGGCTGTTGAATCAAGTTCTTCAATCGAGTCTGAAGCTGTTTGATATCGCTCGCTAAGGGGAATTCCACCCGCCGAAGCTGGGATATGAGTGTGTTTGTTGTCGACACCCAATCGTTCGCTTCCTGTCGGATAGCTTCATCTACTGCTTGGTCCGTGGTTTTCACCTTGCGATCGAATAAGCGGTCGAGAAGTTGCTTTGCATCCGTTCGCGTTGTTACGCCGACAGTCTCTCGCTCGTCAAACGATGTCGATTTGAACTTCGTAACTTGTGTGAACAGCTCTTGAGCCCCGTCTTCGGTGTACCGGTCGTAGGTCCGCTCCTTGTACGTTGGAATAATTGAGCCGTTTCGGAAAAGCACAGCAGCGGCTAATCTGACGATCTCACGACTCCACCCGTATGGTGGCTGTGCAAAGTGATCAATCAGATCACCGCCCGTTCTGTCTCTCCCCGCGGTCTCACGATCTTGTATTTCACTTTCAATTTCTGATGCAATCCGCGCCTCTGCGATGAGTTCGCCATCCTGAACCACACCGAGTTCGGTAAATACCGATGGATTTGACGACGCTCGCAAATCGGTGAATATCTCCGAGAGATGCCGATCCCTGACAGACGCCGACCCGTGTTTGAAACTGGTGAACACTTTCGGAATGGCATCGTCGGTTCTTCTTGTCACGAGCGAACTGAGTGAACTGCTTGTTGTGTCAAACTCATCCATCTCACCATTGTAGATGAGTGTCCCTCTCTGGAAGCTCCGTTTAAATTCGCGTTCGACTTCGTTACGCAGACGCTGTAGATCCTCTTGTTTCTGTCCGAGCGCCTCCTGTTCTTCCTGACTGAGCTGATTACCGCGTTTTTGTTTGACGACAGTATTGATTTGGAAGATTGACTTGAGCTTCTCGTAAATGTCGTGCTGTTTCTCATCATCGGCAATCCAGTGAAGTGTCCCATCTTCACTGAAACTCTGCGTTTTGAGTCGGTCTGAGTCAACGTCTTCGTATCGCTGATAAATCGGAGAATACGTGTTTAGGTCGATGTACCCACCAGAACCCATCTCTTCGTCATCGATGCTGAGATTCAATTGGAACGTTTGTCCCTGGTAGTTGAGGCGAGACGTGTTGTCGAGAATATCACCGAGGAATTTCTTCGACGAGCGCCGAATGTCGCCCGGACCAACTTCGATCGCTTTAATTTCGTTTTCAAGTTCACGCTCAGTCTCACGCAGGAACCTGTAGCCCTCTTCGCCACGTCCGACGTAGCCGGCATCAACTAACGCCTCAAGCGCATCCTCTACCGTTGTTTCAAACGACCGGGTTCCGCCGAGTTCGGCTTGAAGCGTTGTGGCAATATTATCACTGGTGTTAGGAACTGAGGTAAGCTGTTGGAGCAGATACAGTGATTTGAGCACACGTCGGGCGGTCTCTGTATCAACGTCTGTCGGATTAGCACTCTGAATTGACCCGAGATCCGCGTTCGGGATATCATTGTCAATCTCATCAAAGATCATATCCAATGTGACGAGCGCGCCGAGTTCCTCATCATACAGATACTCCTCATTTTTCAACACGCTTTGTGTAACGTCGATGAGTGTCCGTTCACTACCGGCAAGCTGGTCATCCCCTCCCTTGCCGAGTGATTTGAACATCTCAGGCAGAATATCGAGCTGATACGGCAAGAATGGATAACAGTCGACGAAATTAGTTTCAGTGATTTGATTCAAGCCTCGGCCAGAGTCTAATTTATATCGAGCCGACAGCATCCCCTCATGTTCCCCATGCAGGTTACTGAGCGGTTCTTTGAAGTTGCCTTTTTTACTGAGAACGCGGTCACGAACAACGGTATCGAGATTCTTCGATGTGAGATCATATCGATGTGGGAACCGATCGATCACTTTCGATTCTTCTGCTTCTTTCTCGAGAACCCCTGGAATGAGTTGTTGAAGCTGTTCTTGAGATGTCACACCAAGGAATATTTTCCCGTTGCCTTTCTGTCCAAACGCTTCAACGAGACTCTGAAGTTCCAAGAGCAGTTGACCGTCGTCACCAATGAACTGGGAGATTTCATCGATAAACACAAAGTAGCGACAATCTTCACCTACGCTCTGTTCACGTTGATCGACATGTGAAACAATGTCCTCAGCGAGATCCGACGGGGTTATTACTACGCTGTCTTCGACGTCGTCTATCGCTTGGCGAGCATCCTCCTCGTTATTGAATTCGCTGGTTTTTGCGAGTGCCGCAGCCATGTCGCCTCTGACGAACACCGCATCTTGGCGGACTTCGGTCCAGTCCTTGCCAGTATCTGACTCAATAGCACGCACAAATTCGTCATACACACCACGAGATTCGAGGTTCTGTTCCATCTCCGCAACCCACGGAATGGAGGCGTACCCGCGTGAGGTATTGAACTCACGGTGAATGATTTCAGTGATAGATTCACTGCCAGTCGCGTCAGCCTTCGCACCGATCTGGAACATCAGGACTTCAGAGTCGAACTTCTGTGTAACAGAGCCGACTGCGCCGTCAAGCATCTCGTTATTTTCAATCCGGTCCCTGAACATGTTTGCCGCACGCGTGTCTGCAAACTCGTGATCCTCTAAGACGTGACCGAGGATCTTCATAAAGTGGCTCTTGCCAGAGCCAAAGAAGCCTGATACCCACATTCCGACGTCTTCTGTCTGTGTGTGTTCCGTATCGATAATAGACTCAAGCGCGTCTGAGAAGTGCCGCTCAAGTTCTGGGGTTAAAATATACTCTTCGAGCTCTTTCTTGACAACTTTCGGGTCGTCATTGTCGACTTTGACAACGCGGTCAATTCTCCGGGTGATTGGCCGGTAGAAGATCTCGTGGATAGGAGTTGACCGTGCCGTGTCACTCATACACAATGATATTCGCGCGATAGTATGTTCCTTCCGATTGGTCAAGGAATCGGATATTTTTGTCATCGATTGTCGCAGGGTAACAGAACACAATTGGCGTATCTGCTGGGGTGTGCGTCTCTAACTGACCCATCAGTGTGGACGCACTGCTAAATGGATAAAGAATACCCATACGATAAACGATGACAGTGTCTGCTTGCTCTGCCTGCGTTGCGATTGCAGAGGCCAATTCGCCCATTTCTCCGCCATCTATTAACGAAGACCGTAATCCGTCCAGCAACTGCTGTGTATCTCGTCGTTCGAGATCACCGACACGGTTCAGAATGCCACGGTCCTCTAGTGCATCGAATACCAATTCTCTCGTATCGATATCGGCTACCGTCTGATTGTTGAACTCGAGTTTGTCGATGAGATTTCGGATTTCTGTATCCACCTCAACTTCTTCATCCGGATTGTACGCAAACAGGACAAACGGAACTCCAGAACGCTTACTCACCTCATCACGGTCTTCTCGGACCAGTTGTTCTACTTGTGTGAGCCTTTCTTGAAGTTCAGAGGGCATTGATCAGTTCCTCCGCTGTGTCGTATTCCCTGACGAGCCGCTCGGTTGATCCTCGCTTCTCGTATGTCATATACCGTGAGTCAATATCACGTATTCGTCGCCGGACCGTGGACTCATCCATCAGGAATAGCTTCCAGTTATCGTGTTCGATCACTTCTGAGGCTGCTGTGACCCCCCGTCCAGCTAGCTGATACACCACATACGCAATCGTCTCGTCAGGGATGTACGTGACAGCAAACTCCTTCTGTTGTCGCCCCTCAAGCAGACCGAAATTACGGAGCGAGGTCAGATATTTCGTAGCTGCTTCGTTGATCGTTGCTTCTGACCGGGACTGTAGTTTTTCATGATCGTCTTCGATAGCACGAAGAAACTCGACAATGTCACTCGCATTGAGATTGAGTGTCCCACGTTCGAATTCAGGGTACAGATAATCGGTCGTCACGCGTCGAATAAAGGGGTCCTGTGCAAACTCGTAGTAGAGACACCAATCAACCACGTCACTACGTAGATTACCCGTGACGATTCGCATGAGAGGTGTCACAGCGAACTCGTCCGTGTCAGCGATATGCCGACGCGTTACTTCCCGAAGCACATTTTTTCGATACTCGTTCGTCTTTTTATTGAGGATATTTTCCTCAATCACCTGTCGCTCAAGATCACGGTATGAGCCAGACTCGATGTATGTGTCCAAGATACGCTTCGTTTCGTCGATGTATGTGCTGTGGTGTGCGATCTTCGGGTCGAGGCTATCTGTAGACTCAGTACTTTCTGCACCGTCCGTGGCAGCTCGTTCGTTGTTCATATCGATTGTCACGCGCTTTCGGATTTAATGTCTGACTCCAGCTGATAGTAGGGTACTTTGAGCCGGGAGAGACAGTGTCCGTACCCGTGGAGTAATGTTTCGAGAAGAGTTGACTTCTCTTCTCGAACCTCAGTCTGTGTGTACCCATCATCACTGATCAGGAGTGATTCGGCAGAACCACCCGTCTCTGCAGATTCAGCCGCGGCCCCAGCTGAGGATCCGGACGAGAATTCAGCTACAACTGATTGTGTCCACCCCTCTTCGAGTGACTCCACCGAGAGTTCCTCGAGAGCAGTTAGTCTGATATCGGTATTTGACCCGATATTCTCGATAGCGTTGTCAAGCCGAGACTCCATCTGTGGTCCAAATGAAAAGAGTGCAATAGAGTCTACTGAAATTTTCTCTGACTCAGCTTTCTGGCCAACTTCTACCGCCAAATTTATCTGCGATTTCAATTGTGTTTTGGGTGTTACCTCAGCGAGTCGCTTACGTCCGGTTTCAGACAGAACGAGAGAATCCCACCATGCCTGATTATCTGACTCCCCAATCCGTTCAACGAGAAGCCGCGAAGTGACGAGGTTCAGAAAGAAATCATCTTGCATGCCCGCACTCTCTAATGTTTGTTTGGTTGAGCTGAATGCATCGATGATATCTCTGGACGACATAACTTTGCTCACGATGCGCGGGGGTTTAGAACCACCGTCCACCAGCATCGAAAAGTGAATTAGGAACAGGGGTCGGGGCATTTGATTGAGAATGTACCGGTACTTCCCAACCGGGGTAAGCAGCGGAGCTGAAGCGTCGCTCTGATTGAGGAAAATATCCGGTTCGGAAGTGTATTGAAGCTACTCGATCCAGACGGTATACTTTCGGCAGCAGACGTCAAAGATGTAGCGGCCGACGTAATTGGACAGCTTCCACTCCGAGGAATCGAGGGCTCGCCCCTCAATTCCGGCGATATCTGGCCAGTCGTCACCATGGCCAGCGTTAATCAGTCGTCCGTCTGGGAGGTCACGTCTCAGACGGACGACACGCCCTGCGACGATACTGTCATGGACTGGCTGCACACGCTCCAGCGTGACCAGCTCGAAATAGCCGCCAGCCTTCTGTTTCGCCACCTCGCCATGACGATTCTCGATCTTGATCGGTCGAGAATCGTCTCTCCCGACTTCGTCGATAACCCCTATCACTGAGGCCCCGACGAGGACAGCGGCGAACTCTGCAAAACCACACCAACCGACGGTACCACGACCTGCCACCGCTACTGCACCGCCTACGTCGTCTCAAACGGGAAACCGGTGACACTGGCGCTCAGCTACGTCCGCAGCGATGAGAAGGAAGCCGACGCGGTCGAGCGCGTCCTCGACCGCGTCGGCATATCTCCCTTTGAAATCGACCTCTTGCTCGCTGATCGCGGTTTCTACAACGAACGGGTGATTCGTCGCGCATGCGACCTTGCGACGACAGTGATCCCCGTCTAAGAGAAGGGTGAGCGGATGAAAGACAAGCTCGCCACGCACTGCTCGTACATAACGACCTACCGTAT
>JAQCNF010000172.1 GCA_028275165.1 Haloquadratum sp. | reverse complement strand
TATCACCGATAGAGCTGACTGGTGCTGAAATCAAAAAGGCCGCAGAATCGGGCGACACGATAGAGCGCAACTTGACCACCCCGCTTGAATCAGCGAGGGACAAAGCACAAACAGAGGACCCACGAGTCTTCTGTGAACCAGAGCCTGATGCTACATATCGAGAAGCACGAGACGTTCCCCCAGAAGCACGAAAAAATGAGGCATCGTTTGAGGAACATATTCAAGAGATTTTTACAGACGATCCTGTCCCTATGTTGTGGGATGCCGCCGTACGGTTGACGTGTCGGAGACGGCCAGAAAAGGACGCCATCGCCATCTCGGCGAAGCTTGTGAACACACACGGTGAAGACTATCAGAACGCGGACGGCTACGATGAAGATTGGCAAGCGTACCTCTTCAACACTGGACTCTCCGTTGACATAGACGGTGCAGCATTTCAACCATTTGAGTCCGAGGAGATCCGAGACGAGTACCAGTACGACGGAAATATGTACGCACTCGGTGAAAACACGGCGATAAGTACTGAGGATAGCGATCCGACGACACATATTGAGACGACGGTAGTGCCGATTCACAGGCAACCGAAGTACCATTCCCGAGAGGCCGTTGAGGCTCCGTTTGAAACTTTGGCGAGTGATAATATTGACACTGTACTGGGTTCAATCGTAAATGAGATGGACAGGGCAGCCGAACAGTACGATGAGGTCAGTGAAGAGATTTTAGAGGAGAAATCTGAGGAGGCGGAGGCAGATTATGAAGAGATGATGGCAGCTTTCGCAGAGGAACGTGACCGATTCCAAAATGGCCGTGAACTCATTCAAGAGGATGAACAGGTTGAAAAGGCCTTCAGAGCGCTCAACGAAACGTTCTCGAACATGGGTCAGCAGTTTAGTGAGTGGCGATTGTTTCAAATAATTTTTATTGTAATGAGTATCCCAGACATTGTTGCCCAGGCCGATCCGGAGAGAGATGTTGATGATCGGTTAGATGTTGGCGACGTGATCTACTTCCCCACTGGCGGGGGGAAGACAGAAGCGTACCTTGGCCTCGTAATCTTCACAGCGTTCTACGATAGATTGCGTGGCAAAGACTTCGGAACCACGGCGTGGACAAAGTTCCCGCTGCGACTCCTTTCACTTCAGCAGCTTCAGCGAATTGCAAACGTTCTCTGTCAAGCCGAGACGATCCGCAGAGAGAACGCGGCTTTCGGCGGTGAAGAATTTAGTGTTGGCTACTTCGTTGGAAAAAACAACACTCCAAATAAGGCCGTTGAAGGGGATTCTGATGGGGCCAACAATGTCAGGAAGGCTCGGGATGACGAAGACAAACAAGAGGAGTGGCTTATTGTTTCCGAGTGTCCGTACTGTGGGGAAGAGTCAGTTGAACTGACCGGTGATGAGCAACGGTTACGAATTATCCACCGCTGCACAAATCAGACCTGTCCAGAGGTTAAGAGACAGGGTGGTGAGACGGCCGAACTACCAATTTACATCACCGATGAAGAAGTCTACCGATACGCGCCGACGTTTGTCGTCAGTACGATTGACAAGATTGCAATCATGGGCATGCAACGACGTGCCCGAACCCTGTTTGGCCGGGTGAAGAACCGATGTCCGGATCACGGTTACACGGGGGAGGAGAGCTGTCTCTGTGACGCGTTCAATTATCCCGACGATGTCGTCTGCGACAGTGATTCAATGGAGTCTGTTGAGCCAGTTGATCCACCGTCCATCTTCATCCAAGACGAACTTCACCTTCTCAGAGAGGAGTTCGGTGCGTTTGACTCGCACTACGAGACTTTCTTACAGGAGTGGATGAGTGAAGTCACTGACGGAGGATGGAACCCGAAGTACGTAGCCGCGACTGCGACGATAGCCGGGGCGAAAAAACAAGTACAGTCGCTGTACTGGCGGGACGCGAAAATATTCCCTTCACAGGGACCACGTCTGAAACAGTCGTTCTACGCCTATGAACATCCATACGAACTCGGGCGCCAGATGGTCGGAGCAATCCCACGGAGTGTATCTCGAACGTTCGCAATAAATACAGTAATAAAAGAGTACGCCCGCGTCATTCAAGAGTATCGAGCAAGCCCTGACGAGTTCTACGAACATCTTGTTGAGACAAATGCTGTTGAGGGGCCACTCCAGCTCCCAGAGGATGAGGATACCAGGACGACAGTTCTCCAAGGTTTGCTAGATGAGTACGACACGCAAATATCGTACAACATTTCGAAAAGTAATAGCGACATGCTGCAGCGGTCTGTAAAGACGATGATCAACCGGCAAATGGAGTCGTACGGTGATCCGTACGAAGCACTCGTTCCTGTTTCGCTTACCGGTGAGACACCGATGAATGTTGTCCGAGATGCACTCTCGCGGTTGGAGTCTGACGACCCTGACCGACCAATTGACATTGTAATCGCGACGTCGATGATCTCACACGGAGTTGACGTTGACAAATTCAACTTCATCTCTTTCTTCGGGATGCCTCGCAATACGGCTGAGTACATTCAAGCGTATTCTCGAGTAGGTCGTCGACACACCGGGACGGTGTTTCTGCTCTTTGACGCGATGCGTGCCCGTGACCGAAGTCACTACACTCGATTCGAACACTACCATAGATATCAAGACTTACTCGTGGAAGCGACGCCTCTTGAGCGTTGGGCTGAGTTCGCCGTTGAGTGTACGCTGCCAGGTATCTTCTCAGGCCTCATTATCCAGTACTACGACGAACTTCTCGAGGGCAAGCATGATGAACGCGTTTACATGCATGATGGTTTACAAGAAGCCGCCAGAGCCGGCGACATAGATCGTGAGGAGATGTTAGAAATGGTCTTCCATTGTTACGCGGTCACAGAGGAACAAGAGCGAGAGTGGGCAGATAGCACAGGTATGAAACTTTACCGAGAGAAGATTGAGTCGTACTTTGATGAACTGTGGACTCGAAGCATGAAGAAACCGCTTAATCCCAAGAAATCTTGGATCGGTTTCCTCTTAGATAGAGAGGAAGATCACCGAGGACCGATGCGGAGTCTGCGAGATATTGATGAGCAAATACCCGTCTACCCCACATCGGGTTCAGCGTCGGTGTTAAACATGCTGACAGATAACTGAGAGAGAATAAACCAATGAGTCAAGAAAACGCTGACATGGAACGTGGCGTTGCACAGGTACTTGCCAATTTTGTCCCTGGTGATCTCTTTGACTACGGTCGGTTCGGCATCACTATGATGGTTGATGAGTGGCACCACAGGGAGATGGACATTGATCAGCGCCGGATCGCTAATCACATCCAGGGTCTTGTTTCGAGTTTCGACAACAGCCACCAGCCACCGTGGTCGGAGTTGGACGATGCCCGGATTGACGTTTTTCGACCGCAAACGGTCTACGGCGACATATTTCCTACCACAATGGTGTGTAAACAATGTGACCACGTAGAATATAGGGACAACCCACAGAGCTTCCAGTACACCGACGGGTTCTGTACTCGAGGCAACTGCAGTGGTCGCCTGCAACAACTCTCGTTCGTCGCCACGCACGACTGTGGTGAGATTTTCACCATCAATCCATCTGGGTGTAACACACATGGGTACGACGATATCCGACTAAATCGTGGTGTCCCTGAAGATATGCGCACTTGGTCTTTTGAGTGCGGAATCTGTCGCCAGCGCACGGGTGATCTGAACGCGTTCTGTGATCACTGTGATGAGCAGATAGGAGGCATCCAACCAACCAACGCTGGATCGGTCTTTTACCCCCAACGAGAAATCATCGTCGACATTCCACATGTCGGTATTGATGAGCATGAGATCCCCCACGGTGAGGACTGGGCACGAATCCTCGCTGCAGCACATATTGGTGACGTTGATCTGGATGAAGACGGGGTAACACTGGAAAACATCGCCGTGAGCGACGAGTCGGAAGAAGATGTTCTGGAGGATCTTTACGACGAGTTCGGAAAAGAATGGGTTGAAAATAATAAAGAAAAGGCACTAAAACTAAAGATGGGAAATTCTCCAAACCGTGGGACAGTTGTCTCCCAGAACCGTGACGAGGTAGAGTTTCCGGCTGAAAGGAACGACAGTGAGGTTGAATCAGCTTACACGGCCGTTTCGCACGAACTCTTCACCTTCATTCGTTCAACCAAGGGGTATGAGGGTGGCTCTCTGCGTGAGGCTGTTAATGAGCGCCATCCAACGCCGCGACCGCTCTCACACTTCGTTGACGACGATGACTTTCGAGAAAAATATCCACAGTCAAAACTTTATCGCGATAAACTCAAGAGAGTGAACATCACTGATGCGTGGATAGTGGACAACTTTCCGCTTCTAAACACAGTCTTTGGATACAGTCGTGACTCACCAGACGCCTCCGAGACGGATCTACGGGCATTTGACCACCCCTACAATCTGGATGCATTGCCAGTTTGGGGCGATAGATCCCCTTCAGAGGCGATCATCCTGGAACTTGACCGTGGTGCAATTGTAGAGTGGCTCTTGGAGAATGACTATTTGAATGAACCCCAAGCCCCCGACATTACAGATGAGTCTGAACTCAAGCGCTGGTTCCTGAGTGCGTTTGATACCACACAAACTCAGAACCCTTTCAGCAAGATTGAGGATGACCTGACAGACGTGATTTATCGCCTCATCCACTCGAGCAGCCACGCGCTCATGAGCACGGCCAGTGAACAGTGTGGTCTTGATACGGACAGCATCTCAGAACTTCTCTTGCCTACTGTCCCAGCTATTGTTCTTTATGCTCAGAGTATGGAACACTTCGCACTCGGGGGAATGTTCACTCTGTTTAAAACAAGACTTCATCCGTGGATTGACGATGCCATTGACCATGCCTCACAGTGCATCTACGACCCAGCGTGTCTCGACGATGAGTCCGGTGCAGCCTGCCACGCATGCCTCCACATCAGTGAGTTCACTTGTGAGTACTACAACGGCGCTCTCGACAGAGAGTTGCTTGTCGGTGGTGACAAGCACACGCCGTTCTGGGACATCTGATTCGACTATGGGAGACGATTTTTCGAACCGTGATCTTGAGAACCTAGATTTCACTATTGCTCGGAGATTCACCAATTCTGACCTTCTCACTGCAATTCAAAATTACATGGTTGATAGATGCCCGGGGGAAATCCAAGTCAACCGCTGCACAATAGAATCGAATCTGAGCACGGACTACGACCTTTCGAAAGAAGATGCAGAGCGGCTCTTCACTGGACTTGTGGTGAACGGTGCAGCAAAACAGACAGAGGGCGGGCATACTTTCTCCGATTATACATTTAAAGTTGACACGGAATTGGCAGTTGATGTGCTGGAAATACAGCGTGTTGCGCGTGTAGCACTTCAACATGAAGAGAGTCAAAAAAGCCATATCAACAATACGAAAGTTGAATTGATAGGGACATTTCCCGATGAAGCGAGTATTTCAGCTGCAGACGACATCGGAACGATTTCAGATAATATAAGAAATATCATTCTCGATGCAGAGTCGAATGTGAAAATCGCGAACCCGTATTTCGACCCTTCCCCCGCTGTCGTGGGCGATATCGCTAGTCTGGCAAACAGAGGAGTGCGGACAGAGATATTGACTCGAGAGACATCTTTTGAGAACGCGGGTCTTCAATTGTCTCTAAATTCGATGTATGAATCACTGGACCAATCCTCAAAGGGTAAATTGAGTGTTCGAGACTTATATAGGATGAATAGCACCACTGGACGGCAGGAATTTGCGACACACGCTAAAGTGGTCGTGGTTGATAGAGAGATTTGCTATATAGGGAGCGCAAATCTGACCGAAACGAGTCTTGGCAACAATTTCGAGCTGGGAGTACTGTTACGTGGAGAGTTGGTGGAAAAAATATCAGATGTCTACGACGATATTTTTGAATATGCCAGTCCGGTTAGTCTGCCAATATAAATGAGACACCGGTATTCACTCGCGAACACCCAATTGACTAAGACAACGCCACACCCATTCAACCGACAATTGAAGAACAGCCCACAGAACTCGGAGTTCACTTCGACTCTGTTGAGAGCAAGTCCTTGATGATATCGCCGTCTCGGGATTGGAGTGGCGTGCTATCAGCAAGACTCCGCAACTGTCGGCGTGCTTCGGTGCGGTTCTCGACGTTGACAAGATATGCGTAGGCGTTGAGTTTGAGTTTCGGATGGGGGCGTGCTTGTGGGCGGGTTTCGTTGATCTCTTCCACGGCAGCCGCAAACGAGCAATCCTCTTCGGCAGCCAGCGCAGTCGCTATCACGGTTGAACTCCGAGAGATCCCGGCCGCACAGTTGACGATGACTGTGCCGTCAGCTCGGATGTGGTCGCGTGTTGTCTCCACGGCAGCCGAAAACTCCGCTTGGCCGTTTACGTACCCGTCTTTCAGCGGATGATGGTCGGTTGTCGCCCACGTTTCGTTTTTGTTAACGCTCACGACGTACTCGGGATCAAGATCCATCGCTGAGAGGTGATTTGATTCGATAGCACCTCCGTTGGCAATCCAAA
>JAQCNF010000157.1 GCA_028275165.1 Haloquadratum sp. | reverse complement strand
CGACACCGTCACAACTGGGGAGTCAGAACTGGTCAGGACAGCGCTCCCCCGCGTTGATGATGAAGATATCTTGATCGAACTTACGAGTGAACAACTGAGCCGACGCGGGGCGACTCACATCTGCACGACGGTACACACACGCTCACCCGCCGCGGACGAGCACTCGGCGTCGCCGCAGACACAGCGCTCAACAACAACTGACAGGACTGTCTTACGCCGATTGAACGAGATTACGTTTGGCGGTCAGGAGTTTGATGCCGCTATTGAGGAACTGCTCTCGCTTGGGTGTGATTACTTAGGTCTTGAAACCGGCATTCTCTCTGACGTCGATGGTACCGTATATGAGATTGAGGCCGTCGTTGACTGGACTGGAACGCACGAGGTGGGGACAATATACGATCTTGAAGAGACAATGTGTCAGGCAGTCTTCGCCAGCGAGAAAGAAGCTGTTCTGTCGTTTGCTGATGTTGCTGAGACGACACACAAAAATCATCCAGCGGCTGAAAACGTGCATGCGTACATCGCTGCACCGGTAATCGTCAATGGGGAGACGCATGGGACGGTAAACTTCTCGATGAAAAGACCGCGAGAGGAACCATTTCGACAGGACGAGGAGACGTTCCTCACACTGATCACAGACTGGATTAGCACCGAAATTGAGCGCCGACAGCGATTTGAGGAACTGAAGCGGTACGAGACAATTCTTGAGACTGTCGATGACCCAGTGTATGCGTTAGATACCGAGAATCGAGTTACCTATCTCAACGACGCAGCAATGCGAGAATTCGGGTGCGGTGATGAAATTATTGGAGAGCATCTCTCAAGTGACAGGCATTGTCAAGATATTGAGCCCATATATCATCACGTTGAGTCTCTGCTGTCTGCGGACAAGCAATCAGAGACGGCCACGTTCGAACTGGAAGCAGCCAATGGAGAGTCGAAAACCGTCGAGAGCCGGGTCGGGTTAATCAGTAATGGCGAATTTCGCGGCGCGGCTGGCGTTCTCCGCGATATTACGGCTCGGAAAGAGCGGGAGCAACGGCTGGAGTCATTCCAGCACCTCATTGAGGAGGCAGCTGACGGGGTTGCAATTCTTGAGGATCAAGAGTACACATACATCGACCAGACGCACGTCGACATGTATGGCTTCGAAGCGAAAGAAGAATTACTCGGAAGTACATGGCGAGAACTCTATGGAGAAACAGAGATCGACAGGTTGGAGTCCGAGGCGTTTCCAGTGCTGCGAGCGGAGGGCAACTGGCGTGGGATGGTGACCGGCAGGCGCCCAGACGGATCGACGTTTCCTGCTGAGATCTCTCTAACCATGGTTGAGGGTGACCGAATCGTCTGTACCGTCCGTGACGAAACCGAGCGCCAGGCTCGAGAGCGGAAGCTCAAGCAAGAAGTCCAGCGGCGCAAGGACAATGAACGGCAGTACCGCACGCTCGCAGAGAATATTCCTAATGCTGCGGTTCTCACGTTTGACGCCGATCTCACGTATAAACTTGCAGCCGGCGAACTTCTTTCACTCTTTGAATCTGAAGCGGCCTCTATTCGTGACAAGCGTGTTGGAACAGTGCTTATCAACCCTGATCATGAGCTTATCCCACGGTTTCGTGCAGCAGTCAATGGTGAGCGAACTGACAGTCAAATCGAGCTTCGCGGACGAATTCTTCAGACTCACATCGTCCCCATTAGATCTTCCGACACCTCGGGACTCATCCTAATACAGGATATCACTGACGAGGCATATCGAGAGCGAGAGTTGTTCGAGGAGCGCGAGCGATTCCGTCTGCTGACTGAGAGCGTCAGCGAGTACGCATTTCTCATCGTCAGCAGAGATGGCACCATTCAAACGTGGAATGAGAGTGCCAGCAATACGTTCGGATATGACACGCAGATAGCAACCGGAATGTCGATGACAGCAATCTATCCAGCAGTAAAACGGGACTTAGGGGTGCCTGACCGACTACTCCAACAGGCAGCAATCGCTGGCGAAAGCACGTATGAAGGACAACTTATTCGAGACGACGGATCAGAATTTTACGCTGAAGTTAGCTATGCTCCGCTTGAATCCGATCGTGGCGATTTCCGTGGCTATGCGATGGTCGTTCATGATCTGACAGATCAACGGCGTCAGCAGCGCCGAGCCGAGCGGCTCGTTGAGCAATCAGATGATGTCATCACAATCGTCGACACGGAGGGAACCATTACCTACGCCAGTGGCTCATCCACCCGTATCCTCGAATTCGAGCCTGATGCACTCACTGAGACGAATCTTTTTGATTACCTCCACCCAGATAGCCGCGAGGATGTGATGGAGGCGTTTTTTGCTGCCACAGAGACATATGACGCAACTTCTCAATTGAGCTGTCGCCTCAGGTCAGGTGATGGCGAATGGCTCAATATCGAGCTCCAATATCGAAATATGCTGGATGACGACGCGATCGGTGGGATGCTGGTGTACCTCCGAGATGTAACTGAGCGTAAGCAGCGTGCGCGCCGGTTCGAGGGGATTTTCAACCAGACGTTTCAGTTCACAGGGTTGCTAGACCCAGATGGCACGCTTATCGAAGTCAATGACGCCGCGCTCGCGTTCGGCGGACTTGAGCGCGATGCAATCGTCGGGAAGCAATTTCCTGAGATTGGATGGTGGACGCACTCTGAGGCGGCTAGCGACACCATCGAAAAAGCAATCAATCGAGCCAGCGATGGCGAGTTCGTTCGCTATGAGACGGATGCACTCGGTAGTGACGGACTCGCAACAATTGACTTCTCGGTGAAACCCGTGAGTGACGAGGACGGCGGAATTTCGATGCTTGTCGTAGAGGGTCGCAACATTACAGCACGGCAGCAGTACAGGCGTAACTTAGATATCATGCAGCGGATATTACGGCATAACATACGAAACGACATTACCAAGCTGCGAGGTTGGTCGAAGGAGATGTGTGAGGAAGCAAGCGCCGAAAAGCGCACAGAGCAGTTCGCAATTATCGAATCAATCCTCGATGACTGGGAGACAATGACCGACAAAGTAAAACAGATACGCCAAGTCCTCCAGTCACAGCGAGAGCAGCAGGCGGATGTCGAGCCTGCATCACTGGTTGAGGACGCGGTCGCTCCGCTCCGTAAAAAATACACTGACACACCAATCACGACTGAGACGTTGGATTCTGTATCGGCGTCGGCAACAGTGCCAGCAACACTTGTTGGAGCAGTTCGTGAGTTGGTAGAGAACGCGGCGAACGCCATCGAGGATGGGGAGGTCGAAGTCAGTGTCAGACATCGAGAGGACGGTTGGACCGAGATTAGTATCAGAGATGACGGACCAGGCATCCCGGAGATGGAAGCAACCGTGCTTGAAACTGGCGAGGAGACCCCGCTGAATCACGGGGGAGGACTCGGTCTGTGGATGGTTCGAATGATCGTAACACAGGCCGGCGGCGAGGTATCGGTCAACTCACTGACTGACGGCACAGAGGTCTGTCTGCGGTTACCGACATGATTGCTGCACGAGCCGTTGGGTTATCTGAAGCCAGCAATCTATCGTCCATCCAAACGAGTTCAACCCGTGAGAAAGAAGTTTTCAGTTCAATTCCGTGGGCGTAACACGAATTCCCTCGTGGGAGAGTGAACCGTGACTGTGGCATCTCTGTTTTATCCCACTCGAGTTGAGCACGGAGACAAACGGTCTCTCTGATAGGCTGTGTGCACAGGCGTGAGAAACGATTGGGGGTTAACTCAGATATGCGATATCAGAACAGTTCAGCGGCGACGACCAGCAGCAAGCACTCCAGCCGCGATGAGGAGACTGACGGCCAGGCCACCAATCGCTATTTCATAGTTCGCAACGGTGGCAATCGCACCCATATATGTCGGGCCGAGCGCACCCACACCAAGGAACACCGCCCGTGCTGCACCGATATCACCACCGGCGTTGTCTGTCGGGGCGGCATCTAAGATTACTGCATCAATAATTGGAAATTGTGCCTTGTATCCAACGGCGAAGGCGGCAATAGCCAGTGCGAGTGCAACTGGGGAGTTCACCATCGTGACGATCACAAGTGCCACAACTGCCACAAGGAGTCCACCGATAGCCACCAGTCGCCGCGGGACACGGTCAGAGGCGGCACCGGCGAGTGGTTTGGTGGCCATACCAATCGCGAATACAACTGCAAAGAGGACCTGTGGTAGCGGCGCAGCGAGTCCCTTTGCCTCGGCCAGGTACGTCGGCAGAAAATTGATCCACGCACCAACGACGAAAAAGAAGAGCCCAAAGGCAACGAGAGCCTCGCGCTGCTCTCGTGTGGTCAGTAATCGTCGCACGGTCGCACCGACACTCGTCGATGGTCTGTTCGCCGCGAACGCTAATTCCTCCTGTGACCAGACCGCGTACAGTAGCGTCACTGCTGCAAGCGCGAGAGCCACTGGAATGAACGGTGACCGCCACGTCAGTGTCTCAGCCGCTGGAACGATACCGATATCTGCAAACATCGCCGCCCCACCACCGACGACGATGAATGCGGTTCCAGCTGCGATGAGCCCTCCGACATCGGTCCCTGCCGCATACAAGCCGAGTGCTCGGCCACGACGATTGACGAACAGATCCGAGAGCAACGCACGCGATGGACTGGCAAAGAGTCCCTTTCCAATACCAAGGCAGATCATCGCACAGACGAACAACCCAGCCGTTGTCGTTATCGAGAGGAGTGAGAAGGTGAGCAACAGCACAGCTAACCCTGGGAGAAGCACCGTTGCTCTACCCAGTGCGTCTGAGACTCGGCCGCTGGGGTACTGCGTTACTGCATACACCAGTTGGAACGCTCCCAGTGCAATCCCAGCAGTGGCTGGGGTGAGTGCCAGCGAGTCGATCATCGCGGGCAACAACGGTGAAAGAAGGAACCGGCCGGTCTGGAGCACCATCCACGCGAGAGCGAGACTGCCGAGCATTCTGCCTGCATAGCCTCCAAATAATCGCTCCTCGTTCTGACTCGTCACATCTCACTACAGGTAGTTACGATACCTGAACGACACGATATGGATTTTCTAAATCTCCTCTCGTGAACTGGTTTGACATCACGTGCGTGAGACGCCCCCTGAACGGTATCGATTCAGTTTGCCGGATACGAGCGAGATACTTATTCGAGTTATGAACCGAGACGGAGACGTCGATTGGGTTGACCCCCGATAGACGTGCTCAATCGGCCTCAATATGCGATGGTTGAGAAGAGTATATGTGACACCATTCGAATACCTCTGAGTTCACACGTGGTCGCAGGGAGAGAATCGCATACATAGCCCCGAGACCATGCTTTCTCTTTGCTTCGTGGAGTATTCTCTACTGATTCGCAGCGGTACCGCAAGCATCTCAAGAGCGGTTTAGATATTCACTCCGGGCTCACTGTGAAAGACTCGGTTGGATATTATCGCCACTGAGACGGTAATCAGCGAGAGCAGAGCTACCGACCGATTGCTGAAGACTGGCTGTCGGCATCAGGATCAGGATTGAGACTTCACGTCCACGTCGAAGCCCCGCTTTCGCTGACTGAGGGAGTCAGCTGGAACCAACTCATATGAGTGAGATCTCTCTACGGGCATCTTGAGCTAGCAGGTGAATCGACTGCGCAGTCGCACGAGCACATATGCTGTATCTTGACTACAGAGTATGATATGAGTCTGCCTGAGCAGAGAACACGGGAGTTCATGAAAGAGTATATGACCTGCCAACAGACGGTGACACGGAGTTGTGCCAAACTTATCGCCTGAGGATTGACCGCATACTTGTCACGAGAGTGCGCGAGAATCCTCTATACTATCAGATATCTCGCTGAGATCGTATCGATTTATCCTTACACCGTGTGTTATCCGATATCAGTGCGACTCACGGGACAGAGTCGAGACTCAATTGACTCTTGTCCAATTTAGTGTCACGACTACTACGTGAGAGTTGAGTGCTGAACATAGAGCGCAATCAACAAACAATGACAGGCGAAAAACGAGTAGGGAGCATATGAATTGGAGGGCAACTGGCAGGATATCCATCGCGTTATTATTGATTGGTGGCGTATTTTCGTTAGGAGTTCACTACCAACTCCAGGAGGACGACCATTATCCATATCCCGACACGACCGATCTCAAAACATCTCCCGAGGAGCACATCGACACACAGGTATTTGTTTTTGGGACAGTTGAGGCAATGAGCGAAGAGCGAAACACTGCGACCATACGCATCGATACTGACGAAGGTCCATTTACAGCCGACATAAACAGATTTAGCACTCAAAAGAACGTCAAATTAGGCGGAACCGTCCAGGTGTATGGTACATTTCAACAGGAGTATCTTATCGAAGCGAATAACGTTCGAGTGGTAAACCCGAGCGGATCTTCGGACATGTACAAATATGTGGTCTCAGTCGTTGGTGCGATCTTCGTCATGGCACTGTTCTTCCGGTATTGGCGTTTTAATGCTCGAACGCTTGGGTTTGAAATGAGATAGCGATGGCAGTGCTTCTTATGCATGTGCTCGTTCCGTATGTGATCTTGACAGTGGCAGGGTGGCAATTCAACTGGCTCACCAAACGGTGGATTGCAATCGGTATGGCGGGGGCTGCGATTCCGGATCTCATGAAGATTCAGATACTTCTGGACGATAATCTGATTGAGTCAATACTTGGTATACCTTTTTCATATGCTCCGATCAGTTCACTCGGAGGAGTCTTACTTATAGCCGGAGGTATCACTGTCTTTTTCGAGACACAGCGGCGGCGAATCTTCTCGTTCTTGCTCTTTGGTGCCCTCAGTTCACTCGTCGTAGACGGGTTACGGGTGTTCGCTGATGGCCGATCTGGATTCTGGCTTTATCCATTTAGTTGGTGGCGTCCACCCACTCCGAGTTTGTATGTGACGTCTGATGTGCGTGTGCTCCTCACGGCAATACTCGTTAGTGCCGTCGTGTTCGCACTTGATCGTTCGAATCGAGCGATGTGACTGAGAAATTGATGAATGTGCATACTCCACCTTGCATGGAGCCTAACTACAGAGCCCAAAATAGCTGTACTCTCACAGACATCACGATACAGACGCGAGAGGATAGTAACAGGCGCTAACAGACTGTATAAACCGCATGTACACCATGTGGACCATGAGGTCACATGACGTACGTGATCTCACATGTGGTTTTGACGTTCTTACCAGACACACCGACAGTCTGTTGGAGCACATCCCAGTCTGGTTCAGAATCAGTCCCGAAATTTGCGCTGACATTTGGCGTGTCATTCCGAACTTCGAGGTGCGTGCAAACACGACGATCTCTACATTGCTCAACAAATACGGAATGCCGCCTGCAGTCGTCGTCACGACGTGGTTATCCAACACATCGTACACGTCTTGATATGCATCGTTGAAGCGCTTGTATCAATCTCGGTGTGTGGACACATTCGTTAGGCTAGACTCGAAACAGTCAGGATGCCTGACCGTTTTCTCCGATGATTGCCTCAGGATTGGTATATATA